>JBKPMX010000035.1:0-18211 GCA_046765655.1 Acidobacteriota bacterium | reverse complement strand
GTACAGACCGCCTTAATTCTGTCTCTTAGTTTCCTGCCTTCCGCGAAATTCCAATTTTGTATGTGCTGACCCTCAGAGTCGCAGCAGGACGGTTTTCCGCAAGACCGCAATGTTATCCCACCTGGATGACTTTCCTGTGCGGAAAGTATGAAGAGGGTTGCCGACTCGATAAGGGTAAAAAAGCCCTCGGATGTGAAATAAGTCTCACGACAATCTAAACACAGTTGATGACGGTTCTGACGGCTGCTATAACCGGCCTAAAATGGGTCTGGGACAGCGGTTGTAGCAAGAGTCGCAGCCAAAACAGCAATCAGAACATGATCGGAATTGCGCCTTAATAGAAATCCGAACGTTGCAGTGAACGCGCAACTCACGCGAGCGCAAATGCCAGTTTCGTCTGCAGCCCGAGTCCGCGTCTCACCCTAGGTTAAACAGATAAACCGCTACCCTAATTAGTAACCTTAAAGCCAGAGAGGAGTTTCGGTATGGTATCCACACTCGTAAACTTTTCCCGCGGTAACCAAATCGTGGCGACTTTAGATAAGACCTTGTATCGCGATTTCCTGGACCGTCTCGAGGTGGTACAACTTTCTCAAGGGGCGGCGGTCTATGAGGCGGACAGTCGCATCGATTACGTTTATTTTCCGACTACGGCTGTATTTTCCATGCTCGCCACAATGGAGGACGGAAGTACGGCGGAAGTTGGACCAGTTGGGAGAGAAGGACTCGTAGGATTACGTATTTTCTTAGGCGCTGATACGTCGCCTGACCGGGTAGTTGTACATCTTGCCGGCAATGCTCTGCGTTTGAAAACAAACCTTCTTAAAGGTGAGCTAGCGCGGGACGAAACCGCACTGAGGCTGAAGCTGCTTCGCTACACTCAGATGCTGCTTGTCATGACAGGGCGCACAGGTGCATGCAGTAAGCTGCATAGTCTTGAGCAGCAGTTGGCCCGGTGGCTGCTCACAATGAATGACTATATCGGTGGCGAATTACATCTGACGCATGAGCTTATGGCCCTCACCTTGGGCGTCCGCCGCGCCGGCATTAGCGTAGCCGCGAGCGATTTTAGAACCCACAAACTCATTGATTACGCTCGTGGTTCTATCCGTATCATTAATAAAACAGCCTTGGAAGAATTATCTTGCGAGTGCTATGGAGTTATTAAGAAGGAGTATGAGGATTTGTATTCTGATTTGTCCAAATAATGGACTGCAGGAAATGTGCGATGTTGGACGGATAGGAAATAGTCTTTGTTTTAAAGTTTTGAGCCTAACTCAACTTTAGCCTTTTAAACTTGCGTCGATGCAAAACATGAACCCACGTCGCACCATTTTCCTTGTTGAAGAAGATCATACCGTTCGACGTCCTTTAGCTAATCGACTTCGCCAGTTTGGTTACCGCGTGCTTGTTTCGGCCGACACCGAAGACGCGTTTGAATGGACAAGCGGGTTGGGCTATATACACGCCGATCTCATTTTAGTGAATCTCGTAGGCAAGCAACCCGAAGAAGCCTTACACATCGGGCGCCGGTTGCGCGAGCATTCTAGATACGATGGTAAGACGCCAATCGTCGTTATGCCTGAGAACGTTCCGGAAAAGTTGCTGGGCAAGGATGAAAGAGTAACCGACAGCGAGTGGATCTGTTATTACGAAGACCAATATCAGCTGGAAAGACTGCTTGCTAACCTTCTGCGTGAAACTCAAACAAAGTCGATGAGGGGCCCAGACTAAACAGCGTAAGTCCGCTCCGACGGGAAGGTGACGAAATGAGATTGTTGGAACTGACTTTCCTGGTCACGAACATCCGCCCTCCTGATGCTGCCAAATGTAGCCTACTCCCAAGCGACAACTCCGGATCCAGAGGTTGCGCGGATCGCCACCTCTTTGAATGAGAAGTGGCAAGTTGATCAAAATCGCGCCGGGGCATTGTATAGGGGAAATCGCGTTTGCCGCTTTGCAAAGGGCCTTTGCTAAACGGTATCTCTATGCCGGGTTGGGAACAATAATTGTTGATTGAGATGACTAACCCGCAATTGCAGATTTTAGTGCGTTAACTAGATCGTCTGGATCCGCGGGTTTTACAACGTAGCTTTGAGCGCCTGCCTCAAGGGCGTTTTGCTTGTCCGTGATATACGCAGCGGCAGAATAAAAGATCACCGGAGTGTTGGGGTCAAACTCTCGTAACTGGCGGCATAGCTCAGGTCCCGCGACTTCCGGCAACCAGTTATCTAACAAGTAGGCATCAAACTTTTGCTCCATCGCCATTTTTAGGACGTCCGATGCGTTCGGAGCGCAAATCACCTCAAAGCCCTGAGATGTGAGAAACAGACACGTGACATCACGGGAATCTTGATCGTCTTCTACAAACAGAATGCGTGGTCTAGGGGGCATTGGGCCAATGTCTTCTTCTTCGTTCGGTGCTTGTTCACTAAGCTACCGACTTTTCAAACGAAGATCGTCGAATAGCGCTGTCGGGGAAAGCCGAGTTACAGCACAATGATGAACCTGATGTGTCGTTACATTATAAAAGGCGAAAGCTACAAGTCTTTCAGCAAATGAGCAGCTTTGGTTCAACTGCGGGGCGCTTCAACCTTTAGTCACTCGCACGGGTCTCTCCTAACTCCAGTTCTCAATTCGCTTCTGCATGCTCACTCACCGGCGAGTCCGCTCCAAGCGCGTGTTAGGCGGTTCTACCAATTCCTGGCATTTTTCAGGTTACGACTAAACTCCTGTTGAGTGGACTGATCCATTTGTCCATAGTATTTCGACTCGAGCACCTGCAAACGGGACAGCGCCTCATCCTTAAAGCCGAGAACCGCCAAGCAATGATGGGCTTTGAACAAGTCGGAAAGCTGCATCGATCCAAGCCCGGTACGACCCTCCTCAACAGGTCTAAAAGACATGCCCATCCAGTAGGTGAGATGATCACAGACCTTTCGAACTATGTCCGCAGATTGAACACTTCCTATTTTCCCGAGGCTCTCTGCGCACGCGGCCATTTCACTCTGCTTGAGAGTATTCACTTCCCCTCTTAGCAGAACATCTATCCTTCGCTCCAGAGGTAATCTTCCCGCCTCTGCTTTTGTCCGACCAAGCCACTCATAAGCCGAAAAGCGGTTCTCATGAATAGGGTCGCCTACATCATCGATCTTTCGGTCCAAAACAGTTCTCGTTCTGTTTTTGCGCCACCATGTGTTGATTTGATCCTGAAGTTCCTCGATATCTTTTGGCAGGGCCGGATCCACGACGGCTCCGGCGTTACGAGCAGCATCGCTCTGTTCCGGGGGAAGATAGAAATTGTGTTCCGTAATTCGATTGATCACGACAATGATGTATTCATTGACGCGAACGCGTTGTGTCCAACCGCCGCTATGGCGTCGATAGGCGTTGGTAAAAGATTGATCGGCGAGATAAGGGACAAGATCAGGAACAGTATCCATTCCGTATTTGACCAACTGTGAAACCGGTGCGCTATCGTCTGGCGGGAAAGGTTCAGGAAGCTCACCATATCCGAACTGAGAATTTCCGGACATCAGTTTGATGCGGTCTACTTGCTGAGCCACTTTGGTCTTCAGATCTACCTGCGTTCCAAAAGTAGTCTGCGTGGCCGAAAAAACAGTGACTAGTAACAGTGTGAGATAAATCATCCGACCTCAAAATTTCGCACCCAACGCTGCGCTTGAGCCCAAGTTACTTAACAACGAAGCCTGCTGATGGCGAGTCTGCTCCAAGCGCTTATTGGGCATGCGATGTGGCAGTCTGCGCCCGTTTGAACCGCGAGATGATATAAGCAGCGGCGAACGCCAGTCCGATGTACACCACCGATAAAACGATTTCAAGAACGTGTGCACTACGACTAAAACCGTAAATGAATATTGGCATGGTCGCGACACCACCAAGCCACCAAAACGAACGCGGCACGATCGATGCGACCACACTGCCGATGACAACGGATATAGCAGGAACGACGAAGAGAGCTTGCCAGAGCTGGAGACGCACTAACGCATCTTTGTTTTCGCTGCGGTCAACGTTGCCGATGATCAGAAGCCAAGCCAGTCGTGCCCCTGCGATATTGAGGGCAAAGCTGAGGAAGGCACCTCCAACGAAGGCAATGGAATTACGAAGCATAGAAGATTTCGTCCGGGTGTATGCGAGCATGCCCAACGTTGCGCTTGAGCCGCTCGCCCACGCAACTACGGGGAACAAACTTCCGACTTAGCTCCATTTTTCAATTCTGCATTGTTACGCGCCCGGCAGAGGTTCGAACCTTCAGCCAATCGCGGCAACGCATAAACGCATACACGCTATCCTTCCGCTTCATAACCATGCCCTCGAGTTTCAAGGCTTCGAGCTTTTTCAAAGAGTCGCTCGCCACTGCCAGTAACATGATCAGTAAACCGAACGCGTCCGGTGTTGTCTTTGGGCAGGATGCTTTTCAAAAGTGCTTTGCGCTTGATCAATGGGCACTGAGTCAGATCAAAACCATCGAGATACAGTACGGCGAACGCATAAATACAATGGAAGTGCGCGCATGGCGGGATCGCAATGCGTTGAAACGAGGGAGACCATTTTCATCGAGCGCTACTATCTCACCATCAAGTACAGCCGTGGTCGCTTTAATTGCCTTTCCGACTTGTTTCAACTGCGGGAAGCGCTCGCTCAAACTGTTGTGCCTACGTGATACGGGCTGCGTCTCGTCAAATGGGCCCTTTTGCTTTTCAATCAAGCCAACCAAAAATCTACTAAGCATAATGCGAGAATGCTTCAAACTGCGCGCGGCGTGGAAACTGACCAATGACTTAACCAAGTCAACCAAACAACAAACGTGCGATAGGAATTAATCGCACAAGAAACGCGGAGATTAAAACCATGATGGTTTCTACAACCAACAGCAATATCAGAACTAACGGTGTGGCAACGATTACCCCAAGTCCGGGCAACGCCAAAGAAGTCGTACCCTTCATCCATAAGCCAAGGAAAAGAATGAAGAGGATTAAAATAACGATCGAGACAATTACCGAGATAGCTAGCAGAGCCAAAAGAAGGTAATTCATTGTGTTCTACCAGGCATGCAAGCAGAAGCAACCGCTTGCATCGAGAAAATGCTCTACGGCTAAGAGTGTTTTCAAACGGCGGCACACTAGAGGCACACAAAATAAGAACGGGCGTCGAAAGCTGACGCCCTAACTTATTGATAACAATGGTGCACCCGGCACGACTCGAACGTGCGACCCCCTGATTCGTAGTCAGGTACTCTATCCAGCTGAGCTACGGGTGCGTGTGATTTGGTGAATAGTAAATGGTGAATCGTAAATAGTCTAATGCGCGTTGCGGGCCTTTGGAGTTAGGTCTTTGGCCTTTATTTGTTGCAACTTCTCTTTCTCCCCAAGCTTGAGCCGAGGTAATGGAACAGGTTCTCATTCTCCCCAGGCTTTAGCTTGGGGTTACGCGTTGCCTCCGGATTTCGAGAACCGTTTTAACGGTTACCAACTCGAGCTGCCGAGCTAAAGAGAAACCGTTAAAACGGTTTCCCAATGTGTTCGAGCCCGCTGCGCCCAGGCTAAAGCCTGGGCAGAATGAGAGGTTGAACAAATTCAAAGACCAAAGACCTACCTCCCCACATACCCCGTCTTCGTCCTCGCTATCAACGCGGGATTTGTCACTTCAACTCTGATCTCGTGCCACTTACCCGCTGGCCGATCACCTTGAGGTTGATAGCCCACCGTGTAGAGTGTTCGTAAATTAGCAGCTACCTCGCGATAAAGTTCAGCCATCTTCTCCAGCCGATTAACTTCATTCAAACGCCCGCCAGTTCGTTCCGCTAACGTTTGCATTCGCGCCCGCGCTGACGCGTAGATGCCGGTAATGCTGGGTGTCGGTAGTGGCAAACGCTTTGGATCGCCTGACGGCAAAGCGAGTGGATAAATCGTAACGCCCTGCCGGTCGGCCGCAGATAACACCGCGTTGAGTTGAGGACTGGACTCCGGCTTTATCATCGACAGTGCTTCGGCGTCTGTTTGTGCTGCTGAGACAGTCTGCCGATCGACGTTTCGAAGTTGCGAGTCGAGGCCATCGCTAAGCACGATAATCGCCTTTCGACGCTTACCTTCCTTTTCAAGTTCTTTCATCGCAAACGCCAGGGCCTCGTAGAAGTTGGTTTCGCCTGCACCTTGCGCAAGCACGTCGATCGCGTACGCAGTTTTCTTCCGGTCGAGCGTAAAGTCCGTTAGCGGTTTGACCTTGGCGTTAAATTGAATAACTGCAACTCGATCCTGGGGTCCCAACGCATCCAGGAACCGAATGCTTGCCAGCTTCAACTGCTGGCGAAAGGTGATCGTCGAGCCCGACATATCGAGTAGCAACACTACACTGAACGGCGTCTGCGCAGGTTCAAACAACTGGATCGACTGCTTAATCCCGTCTTCGTAAACAGCAAAATCGTTCTTACTCAGAGACGTGACGGCGTTTCCCTGCTTGTCGACGACACCCACTGGGAGTTGAACGAGCGTGGTGCTTGTGCGAATGACATCGTCAGGATCCTGACCGAAACAAACGCTTGCAATTCCGGTAATTAAAGCCGCGGCTATAGCAAATCGCGCAATTACCTCAAATTTTTGAATATTTCCGCGTACCTTCATTAAGCCTTTTTGATGCTCGTACTCGCCAGAAGGCTGTTGGTTTTTTCGCCCTGAAAGAGCGCCGTCCCAAAAACAAACCGCAGAGTATGCCCGCGCGTCTCGAATTTTTCAAACGCGGAAGTAGACAAGATTACAAGATTACAAGATTACAGGATTACAAGGACCAAAAAGGAAGGGCATGGGTTCAACCCCCCGCCAATTCTCTACCTGTGTAATCATGTAATTCTGTTAGATCGTCGTATAGATAGGATTACAAGATTACAGGATTAAGAGACCTAAAAAGGAAGGGAATGCCTTGAACCAGCGCTTCTTTCTCTAACTGTGTAATCATGTAATTCTGTAATCCTGTTAGATCGTCTTATAATGCGCGAGATCGGAACCTCACATGCCGTTTCTCACATTGCACCGGCCAAATTTTTGCGCCGAATGCGGCGCCAAGATTCTGCGACTGCGTTGGCGTCTATGGACGAACCGCAAGTTCTGCGACTCGTGCGCCCGAACTTTAAGGCGACAGCGTTGGACCATGGCAGGTGTGATCACATTGTCCCTCTTCCTCGGTGGCTTCCTGGTTGGTCACAAACTTCAACCATCCCCGCCACCACTGATACTCCAACGTACTGAACCCGCCGCGACGCAGCCGTCTGCTAACAACGCAGCTGGTGTGATGTCACAGCCGTCAACGATTGAGGAGATCTACATATGCGGCGCGCGAACAAAAAAGGGAACGCCATGTTCGCGTCGAGTGCATGGTCCAGTGCGATGCTGGCAACACAAAGGAGAGAAGGCGATGCTGCCTCAGGAGAAGCTGCGGATCCAATGACGGGGAAGGCAGGAAAGGGCAAAAGGGGAAGAGCGGAAAAGGGAAAGAGAGCGGAAGACTAACCCTTTTCCCATCTTCCCCCCTTTCCCCTTTTTCCCCGCAGTTTTACTTCCCTTGGCCGCGTGAGATTCGACTGTCGATCGTCTTCACCGGGGGCGCAGGCTTCGGTGGCAGTTTCACTGGATTCTTGATGCGAGTCATCGCCTCACTAATCGCACGCTCAAGCTGCGGATCCTTTCCGGCAATCACCGATTGTGGATCGTTGTCAACTTCGATGTCAGGATCGACACCGTAGCCTTCGATGATCCATTCGCCGGTCTTGCTGGCAAGCCCCGACTCCGGAACGTTGACGGTGCCGCCATCGATTAGTGCACCGCGGTTAGTAATGCCAACCACGCCGCCCCACGATCGCTTGCCGATCAATGGACCAAGCCCAGCCTCACGGAACATTGCCGGGAAGATGTCGCCGTCGGAAGCGGAGTTCTCATCGAGCAACGCGACCATCGGACCGATGAACACTCCGTCCGGATAAGTCGCTGCTTCATCGTTCGTGCGTGAGTAGTTCACGGCCAAAAGTTTCCGCCGCAGTCTTTCAATGAGCATGCGCGACACGTTGCCACCGCCATTTGCCCGGACGTCAACAATCAACGCTTCTTTTCTCAGCTGCGGGTAATACCATTTGATGAACTCCCGGATGCCGTTCGCTCCCATGTCGGGAACGTGGAGATACCCGACCCGGTTACCCGTTGCTGCCGAAACTCTTTCACGATTTTTGTCGACCCAATCCAAATAGATCAAATTGCCTTCATCTGTGATCGGGCGATACGACACCGTGCGCGCGCCCTGTAGAGTTGGAGTCTTGTTCAGGGTTAGCGTCACAGGATTGTCTGACTTGTTGCGCAACAGACGATACGGATCGTCAGTCGCTTTCAAATCCTCGCCATCAATTGCCAAAACATAATCGCCGACACTTGCATTCACGCCGACCTCAGTCAGTGGCGAGCGATAAATGTCTTCCTCGTTGTCGCCGGCAAAAATCTTGGAGATGCGATAACGACCGGCTTGCCTGTCGAGCTCAAAGCGAGCACCGGGCAAACCTGAACGTGGACGAGGCGGAATCTGAAAGTCGCCGCCTTCGATGTACGCGTGCTGGATCGTCAACTCCGAAATCATTTCACTGATCACATAATTCAGATCCGAACGGTGCGCAACATACTTCAGCAGCGGTTTGTATTGTTCACGCAGTGCTACCCAGTCGAACCCGTGCATGTTCGACACGTAAAACCAATCACGATAGCGACGCCAAACTTCATTGAAGATTTGGTTCCACTCTTCTGGTGGATTTCGATCGACATAGAGGCCGGCCGTCGAAACTGCTTTACGACTTCTTTCTCCGATCGGCGTAGCATCGTAAAGACTAAAACCGGTACCCTGCGCGACCAGGACCTTCGAACCATCGTCAGACATGGTGTAACCGCGAATGTCGTCGACGAGTGTTGTCTCTTTGCGATCCTTTATCGCGTAGATGCGCAGAGACGTCGGTCGATCACCTTGCCGGCCGTAGTAGAACGCTGGTCCAATTCCGTAAAGCAGGTGGCCGGCCTTTGCTGAGAGACCACCGTAGTTGTCTGCGCCCAATGGCACGCGCGCAACACGCATCGCGATGCCATCGAAATCGATATTCATCGTCGCCGGAGCTGCCGGCGGCTTTGGTGCTGCAGCTGCTGCTTCAGTTTTCTGATCAGCTGCCGCAGGGGTCTCTGCTGGTTTCGGCTGTTCCGTCGAGGGCTCCTTGTTTAGTTCTTTGTTGATGTCACGCGCTGGCGGCTTCGGTTCAACCCCGGCGGGTGTTCCCTTTGGCTGCGGCGATTCATCAGGTTTCGCAAGCGTTACTTCATCGCTTTCCGGCGGGAATGGATGCTTCACATCTTTCCGTAACGTCATCGCATAGATGTATGTCGGGCGATTTGTTGCAAAGTTGAATTCAACGTTGGAAATCTGCGGGGCAAATTCGCGATCGCTCAGGAAGTAAAGATAGTTTCCCTGTGGATCCCACGCCGGGTTGTAAGAGTTGAAGAACTCGTCGGTCACACGATGGAGTTGGTTGTCGTTTGCGCCCCAAATGTAGATCGACGAAAACTGGTTAGCGTTCGCCATGCTGAACGCGAGGAAGTTGCCTTTCGGCGACCAAACAAAGTCGCGAATCTGGCCCCGTGTCGAATCGGCAATCTCGACAACACGACGATCGTTGAGCGTCAGAATGTAGAGCTTCCCATCTTTGTCAGAAAACGCGATGCGCTTGCCGTCGGGAGCCCAGGTAGGTGAATAACGCATCGCTGTGCCACCGCGAGTAATTTGCTCCGCTGGTTTCGATCCGTCTTGCGGGATCAGATAGAGCTCTTCTTCTCCGCTCATGTCAGAGATGAAGGCGATCTGTGATCCGTCGGGCGACCATGCGGGCCACTTATCGTGCGCACCTGAGGAGTGGGTCAGATTGCGCGTGGGACCTTTTTCGATCGGCGCGCTGAAGATGTCGCCTCGCGCAGCGAACAGTGCGCGCTCGCCTTTTGGACTGAGACCAACGGACTCGATTAGATTGCCCGCGGGAACACGACTCGGCCGGCTCCAAAGTCCTTCATCCGGAACACTGATTGATATCGGCGCACTCTTGCGGCTGCGCGCGTCCATCACCTGAAGTTCGCCGTTGAGTTCGTAAACGATCCGACCTTCATTGTCTGAGCTGGGCCAACGCACATCCCACTGTCGGTTAGTTGTGACTTGAACCGTTTTTCCATTCGATGTTGTGTAAGCGTAAAGATTGAAGTGACCATCCCGATCCGAGTTGAAGAAGATCGTGTCGCCTATCCACATTGGATCACGTGTTGCTCTTGGTCCTTCGGTAATTCGTTTCGCGTTGTTCGTCTTCAGATCGAACGTGTAGAGCGCGTTGGCCTGACCGCCGCCGTAACGTTTTTCAGATCTGAAATCACGCGATTGCGGTGAGTAGACCATCTGATCGCCGCTCGGTGAGAAATCACCAGAACCCGCAGTCGGCATAGGAAGAGGCTCGGCCGGACCACCATCGACAGAAACTGAAAAGAGTCGCGCGATCGGCAACGACCACGAGTCGCGTAAAGAGCGAAAGAAGATTCGCTTTCCGTCGCGACTCCAACCGTAGACCTGATTGTCCCAGCCCCAGCGTGGCGCCAGTGGTCCCTTGGCCGGGTAGAACGTAAGTTGGCGTGGCTCGCCGCCGCTAGTTGGAACGACGTAGACCTGCTCATCGCCGTCGTATTGGCCGGTGAACGCGATCCACTTTCCGTCGGGTGAAAACTTCGCGAATAGTTCAACGCCAGGATGAGCGGTCAAACGCGTGGCTGTTCCGCCATTGGCAGGTGCCGTCCAGATGTCGCCTCCGTAGGTGAAAGCCACACGATCCCCGTGAATATCGGGGAAGCGAAGCAGCTTGGTTTGGGAATTCACGACGGCACTCGAGAGCAACGCGATCGTTGCGACCACTAGCGTACGGCGCAGATTGAAGAGATCTTTTCTAAACAAGGCGGAGCCTCCTACAGAATTTTTGAAGATGGTGTGTCCAGGGAGACGTATCCCTCGGAGCTGAAATGAGAGCAACGAGAAGAGCCGAGTAGGTTCTTACGAAGAAACGCTTAAAACGGTTTCGCGTCAACAGCGCTTAGCCTGCGAAGCAGGCGTGAAGCGTAATGCCTGGGGCGTCAGCCCCAGGGATCGTGATGTTTCAAATCCGAGGCCGCGTGAGCGGGCGTAGGACCGACGGATGTTACCGCTGCCGCCCGTTCCACGGGCTGCTGAGATTGAGGCGTGATTCTTCTGGGGCTGGCGCCCCAGGCTTTACGCTTCACGCCTGCTTCGCAGGCTCAAACCAAAGGCCAAAGACCAGAGACCAAAAGCTGAGCCCTACTTTCGATCCTTGAAGGCCTCATTCAGCTCCGTATGACGACTTGTTAGCGGCACTTGGCGCCCATCGATAAACAAGTAGCGAATGTGCGTTCGAATCTCAAGCAGATCGCCGTCAGTCACAACAAGATTGGCAGTCTTTCCCGGTTCAATCGAACCGAGCCGATCGGCGACATTCAGAATCTGCGCCGGGTAAAGCGTGACAGACTTCAGTGCATCCGCCTTCGAAAGTCCAAACGCCGACGCCATGCCCGCATACAGTCCCAGATTGCGTACCTCGGGTCCGGAATCACCCGTCGAAATAGCAAACCGAACACCAGCCTGCTGCAGCTTTGATGGGCTCTCGTATAGCTGATCGTAGAAATCATCCTCGGCGTTAGGGAGAGAAAAGATTCCGGTGAGAATAACGGGAACATTCTTTTCTTTCAGAAGAGACGCAACCTTAAATGCATCATCGCCGCCAAGAATGATCGGCTTCAACTTCATTTCTTCAGCAAACTTCAACGCGCCGCGAATCTCTGCTTCACGATCAGCTCTGAAGATCACGGGTCGCTCACCGCGAACATAGGGCACTAGCGATTCCAGAACCACATTAGCATCAGGCCGCGGCAGTTTCGGATCCGCTTTGTAAGCGTCCCGTGCACGCCCGTAAGCTTCTGCATCGCGCAACATCTTTCGGATCTGTTCGAGCTGCCGTTCATTGGCTGCGAGCGTGTCTGACAGGTTCCCCGCTTGTTGCTGGAAAAATCCGCCAAATCCTCCACCACCGCCACCGATTCGCGGATAATTAATCACGAGCGCCGCATACGGAACGACTGCCATTTCGCGGGGGCTGGTGCCTAGCAGATTGATCAATGCAGACTGGCCTGAAATTAATCCGCCGGTTGGTGAACTCAAAGCGTTCGTTACGCCATCGACGCGTGTGACGGCGATGTGCGCGCTGTGTGGATTGATGGCGACATAAGCTTTTGCATTCGGATTCAGTTCGCCGACTTCAGATGTATCAACGGTTCCGTTTGCACCCTGGGGTACTTCAACAAGTCCCATACTAGTGCCGAGATCGATCATGCCGGGATAAACCGACAGGCCACGTCCCTCTATCTGATGTGCGCCTGCAGGTGCGTTAACTGAAGGGCCGACAGCTTCGATCTTGCCATCACGAATCAGTATCGACCCGTTGTCCATATCCGCCCCGCTTACCGTAACGATGTGAGCATTGCGGATCACGAACGTTCCTCGCGGCGGTAACACGCCTTGCTGCGTGGTGGGATTCCCAATCTGCTGGGCGAACGAAATTGAAGCCATCGCGACGATTAAAATAACCGCCGCAAACACTTCTCCCCCTCTCGCCGTCGCCGTATCTCCCCGTCTAGCGTTCATGGCTGATCTCCTTCCCAGATATCGTCATCGACATGTGACGGTCGTCGTCCTCTCGGGCGTTGAGGAGATTGGCCTGCCGCTGGCGGCTTGTTAGGTTCAGCCTGTTCTAACGTTGTGCGCTCTTTAGCCAGGTCAGCTCGTCGCGCAAGATCCGCTTGTCGATCAAAGAAAACCTCGCCGTCGATGAACGTCGTGTCCACGCGCGAATAGACACTGAACGGATGGCCATTCCAAATCGCGAGGTCCGCATCTTTGCCGACTTCAATTGAACCCACGCGGTCCTGGATGCCGAGCTGAATCGCTGGATTAATCGTCACGAGTTTCAGTGCTTGTTCTTCGGTGAGGTCACCGTAGTGCATTGCCTTTGCGGCCTCGATATTCAATCGTCGTGCGCGTTCATCGGAGTCGGAGTTCATGGAAACAACAACGCCCGCGCGCGTCAGGATCGCAGCAGTGTAAGGAATCGCATCGTAGGCCTCGATCTTGTATGCCCACGAATCGGCGAAGATTGAAGCGCCCGCTCCATGAGCGGCGATCTCTTTCGCAACCTTGTAGCCCTCGAGCACGTGCTGGAAAGTTTTGATTTTGAAGCCAAACTCGTCGGCCAAACTAATCAGCATCAGGATTTCATCGGCACGGTAGCAGTGCGCGTGAACGTATCGTTTACCTTCGAGAATTTCGACCAAAGGTTCGAGCTGCAAATCGCGTCTAGGCGGAATCAAATTCTTCTCGCCCTTGGCCACCTTCGCGCGGTATTCGTCCCAGGTTGTTTTGTAATCGCGGGCGCGCGTGAATGCATCACGAATCGTTTCTTCGACGCCCATCCGCGTATTTGGATACCGACGTTGGACACCGGGCTGATTCGGGGTGCTGGATCGCTTTACGTTTTCACCGAGCGCGAATTTGATTCCAGGCATCGCGCCGGGAAACAGAAACTCACTCGCCGGACGGCCGTACTTGATCTTCACCACGGTATTCAATCCACCGATCGGATTCGCGGAGCCATGAAGCAAATTGAGAGTCGTGACACCACCAGCGAGCTCGCGATACAGATCGACATCTTCTGGATTCATCACATCCCGTGTTCGCACCATTGAAGTAACAGCCAGTGTGCCCTCGTTGATAGTGTCGAGCATTGAGTGCGAATGGCAGTCGATGATGCCAGGCATGACGTACTTGCCGGTGCCATCGATAACCCGCGCGTTACCGGAGGCATTTAGATTCTTTCCGACAGCGGCAATTTTTCCATTCCGCATCAACACGTCGGTGTTGCTGAGGGTGCCGTGCGTTATCGTCAAGACAGTCGCGTTCTTGATCAACGTTTCATTTGGCTGTGCGAGTGTACGTTGAGCGCGCGCGAACGAAACAGGAAAAGCAATCAGAAATGAAAACAATAGAAGTTGAGCTGTGAGTCTTTTCATTTTTAACTCCTGAGTTGAAATAACTCTTCTCATTCTCCCCGGGCTTCAGCCTGGGGTTGTTGCGCGGCCGGGGCAGTAGCCCACCTGTTAAGGAGGGCTAGGGCCGCCTTGGGAATCCTGCGGATGCGTGGGCCCTCCTTTAACAGTCGGGCTACTGCCCCGCGTCTATTCCCCAGGTGTTCGTCGTCTCGCTGTAAAGTTTGCCGGCGGACGTCCTTCGACAGTGGCTTGTCCACGAATCTCGTTACCAGAAAGCGTTCCTGTGAACGTAGCCTCACGTGTTTCGCCGCCGAGATCGACCGGTACCGTGAATCTCACATCACCGGAGCTTGAAATCGATGCGTTCGAGATGTTTCGCGAACCAGAAGGGCCTTGCATGACGCCGCGGATCACATCGCCTTCTTGTTCGAGATTGAGCGTCGCGTTTACTTGTCCCTGCGGAGCTTCGATCACCATGGTCCATGCGCCATCAAGATTAGCTCGAGTCTCGCTGGGACCACCGGGTGGAGCAGGTGCCGGTCGAAGATCTACAGGGCGACCGTCAATGAACATCTGTGTCACTCGTGCTGCACGATCGAAGAGGTTGCCGCGCACGAGTAGAAGGTTTGCGATCTTTCCTGTCTCAATCGAGCCGAGCTGATTACTGACGCCAAGAATGTCAGCCGGCCAGATAGTGAACGCCCGCAACGCATCATCTGACGACAGTCCGTTAGCTATAACTCTGCCCGCGTTCGTCATCAGTTCCGACATGTTCATCAACGAGCCTGACTCGAAAGCGAACTTCACTCGAGCACGGGCGAGTCGTCCGGCCGTTTGCTGTGCTTGAACTCGATCGCGCAGAACGCGCAATGGTTCGGGATCGGCTTCAGGCAAGGCAGCGGTGGTTCGACGTGGGAGGTTGAGCGACAGCAAAACGGGGACGTTTTCTTTTGCGAGTCTGTCTGCTACTCGATCTGCTTCGCGACCGCCGGCAATAATTGGTCGCAGCTTGAATTCTTCAGCCAGATCCAACGCCCGCGTTATCTCTCTCTCTGAATTGGCGAACATTACGACGGGCATGCTTCTATCGAGTACCGGCAGCAAAGCAGCCAGCGATTTATCGATTTCCGGCCGACGCGTGCCTCTCGGTGATCGGTCATAGATCTGCATCGACTCTTTGTAACGCTGAGCATCGAGCAACATCTGTCGCAATTGAGCAAAGACGCCCATCAGCGAACCTGGATAACTACCGCGCAATGGCGTGAAGCTCACGTGCATCGCGACTGGTGAACGAACGATCATCTGCTGCGGTGTTTCACCCGACAGGTTAATCAGCGCCGACTGGCCCATCCAGATCCCAGAGCGCGGCAACGTTAACGCAGTCGTGATTCCGACATTGCGCGCGGCTTCAATCTCGTTGCCGCCGGCACGAATGACATCGTCAACCATCACCTCCGGCTGAAGACCAACTGGTTGCGTTGAATTAGGACCACCGGGACTCGGTCTTGCCTGCGCGATCTGGAAAAATGCGGCGGCGCCACCCGCGCCTCCCGCCGGCGACGGAGCGGCGTCGGGAAGACCCAGGTTCGTGTACGAATCGATGAGCCCGGGATAAACAGTCAAGCCGTTTCCGTCAATAACGCGAGCATCGGCAGGAGCACTAACGCTGGCTCCAACCGCCGCGATCAATCCATCGCGAATCACGACAGTGCCTTTTTCGATCGTGGCTCCTGAGACGGGAACGATGCGCGCATTTGTAATCGCATACGTATCAACCCCGCTGCGCTGTGCATCGCCGCTGCGGTTAACGGCGCAGACGAGTGACAAGACGGCGACTAGTGCAAAGAGAAGCCGCAGGTGGACTTTGGACATGATGACCAGATCCCCATGAAATTAAGTTGCGAAAACTTTTATGGCCAAAGAATTCGACCAAAAGAAAGAGTGGGCGAAAGCTTAACGTAAAATGCTCTTAGAACAAAGAGGAGGCGCCAGCGCGATGGAAATTCGGCGGTGGCTTTGCAGAAAAAGTTCCTGAGCCTGCGGAGCAGACGTTGAGCATAAAGCCTGGGGCGTTAGCCCCAGGCTCCAGCGGCGTTATGATCATTAGCCCGTGAAAACGGGCGACAGCTTTCACTGTTGCGGCTTTCGCCCGCTATCGCGGGCTCAAACTTGGCTATCACATACGTTCCCGGGGGGCTAACGCCCCAGGCTATATGCTCGACGCCTGCTTCGCAGGGTCAGCGACCTGTTTATTTCTGATCCCAGTTCATCCGCGTCAATCTATGGCTCCATTTACTTGTTCGCGTTCTTGTTGGCGTTCTTATTAGCGGTCGCTGAATTGGTGTTGCCTGCCGAAACCTTCAGCATGTTCTTTACGCTTTTGACGCCTTCAACTGCTTTTGCGACTTGTGATGCTTTTGTACTCTGCGCGGCCGTGGCTACGGTCCCGCTAAGAGTAACTACAGCGTTGTCGACGTCAACATTGATTGTCGAATCGCGTAGGTCATCAGCGGCGGCGAGATCAAACCTCGTCTTCACCCAAAGCCAACCATCATTCAAACCGGTGCCTACCGTGCGGCCCGATTGTTTGGCTTCGCGCTGATAGCTTTCTTTGTTGCGTTCGTACTCTTCGCGTGTGGGAGCGCGGCGAGTGCCGGTGTTTGCGTTCGCAGTCGTGTTCGCATTTGCATTGGCGTTAGTATTCGCCACATGTGCGTTTGCATTTGCGTTCGCGTTATTTGTATTCGCGGTCTCAGTGTTGCAACCAGTAAGTGCCAGGGCCAATCCAGTTGCTACTATGAATCCAAGAATTCTGTATCTCATCCGATCCTCCTTGCGTAGCGCCGCATCAGTTCTGAAAGCATACGGGCGCATCAAAACGCGCCAGCGGACGCATCACGTGCCAGCGTTTTTTGGGGGCATTAATGAATAGTTCGATCAGGTAAACGCGTCAGGGATTGGAGGAGCAATCGTTGGGCCAAGCGCAGCGGCAGGGGCAGTAGGCTGGAGCAGGAAGCAGCCGCAGCAGGAATCACTTGAGAATTATTATTTGATAGTTGTCATTTGAGATTTGGTGGCTTTCACTCGTTGTGCGGACTATTCAAAATCTCAAATCTCAAATATCAAGTAACAATTCTCAAATGATTCCTGCTTCTGCTTGGTGCTCCGGTCTTACTCGCTACCACTTCACGCTACCTTCCTGCGTCGTATCAATCTCCGCGGTTTGTGGTATTTCGCCGAACAGAAAACCCTTGATGTTGTCGAACAAGAAGTTCTGCGCGTCAGGATTAGAAAGATCTAAGCCATAGTGATTGATTATCTGCGTTTGCTTTTGCAGCCAGCCACTCCAGCAGGGTTGGCAAATCTCGCGCGCGATGCGTTGGCCCAACTCGTTTGGCAGCGGAGCAAATCCGAGCGCCGGCCTCTTCTCTCCACAGTGGGCGCATTTGATGTTGTCAGGCATAGGAAATCTCCGAGTCTATTTCGGATTTAGAGAGCAAAGCGCTAAGCGCGAAGAGCAAAGCTCTTGCTCTTTGCCGTTCCCCTTGGCTTCCTAAATCCGAAATCATCTTATTGTCTTTTCGCTTCGTTGATAGCTCTAATCGTCTCATCATCTTTGGGGCGAAACAACCCGAGCGGTCGGATATCGGCATGCCGCAGTATTCCTTTCGGGTCGATCACGAAAACTGAGCGCGCCACCTTGCCGGGTATCAAGGAACGTGCGTTGTAGAGCTGAGAAACATGACCATCCCGATCGGAAAGCAACCGCAAAGGCAACTGGTGATGCTCCGCAAATTTTTGATGCGACTCGACAGAGTCTGTCGAGATGCCGACGACCTCGGCGCCTGTTGCTACGTAATCTTCCCACCGGTCTCTTACCGAGCACATTTGTTTTGTGCAAATGGGAGTTTCATCGCCCGGATAGAAGAGCAGCACCACAACCTTGCCGCGATGATCAGACAAGCGCCAGTCGTTTCCATCGCCATCTGGCAACGAGAAGTCCGGCGCTGGAGATCCTAGATTATTCGTCATAG
>JBKPMX010000034.1:0-38549 GCA_046765655.1 Acidobacteriota bacterium | reverse complement strand
TCGATGCTGATATTTCTTATTCGATTGCCTCAGTCTATGCACTGGAGGGACGCTCTGATGAAGCGTTTGAATGGTTCGAGCGAAGTATCGCCCTGGGTAATGAGAACCGGCCATGTTTTGAGAGCGATCCTAACTGGGAAGGCTTGAGAAGCGACCCGCGCTTCGCTCAGTTGATGACGAAAGTGAAGACGAAAACGCCTGTGCGATCTGCGGAGGGTTAGGATCAACTCGGTGGTGAACAGTCAGTACCGTAACGCGGTAGCGTCGGGTCCGCGTTACGATGTGAACCCTAGCAGCTAAACAAGGACCCGACGCTACCGCGTTACGGTACTGACTGTTCACCACTGAGTTGCTAATTTTGTCCGTCAATCAAGAACATTACGGTATGAAGCAAACGAAACTATCCGCACTGTTACTGGCGCTGATCATCATCGCAACGCTTCCTGTAGCGAACCTGACTGCAAGTGGCCAACGAGATCGGAGAGCGGCGACATCAGCTGCGAACCCCCCGCCGACACCGCTTCAATCACCCGCAGTAGCTCCGACCGCTTCACCATCGCCAGCGGCCTCAGCGACCAGGACTTCCAATCCAACAAGAACTCTAGCGGAGTTACAAAGTCGCATCACAGAAATTCTGCGCAAGCCGGAACTCTCGTCGGCAATGGTTGGAATCAAGGTTGTTTCACTCGATACGGGTCGTGTTCTCTTTGACGAGAACTCTGCGAAACTTCTTCGTCCGGCTTCAAACATGAAGCTGTACACCGTCGCGACTGCGCTCGATCGACTATCACCAGACTTTCGCTTTACGACGTCCGTCTACGCTACCGGAAGACTTGATGGGGGTTCGGTGCGCGGCGATCTAATTATTTACGGTCGAGGCGATCCTTCTTTGGCCGCACGCTTCAGTAACGGCGACTACTTCAAAGCCATAAATGACCTGGCCGATAAGATCGTCGCTGCAGGTGTAAAGCGTGTTGAGGGAGATTTAATTGGTGATGAAAGTTATTTCACTGGTCCACAATACGGTTCCGGTTGGGAGTGGGAAGATCTCACCTGGTACTACGGCGCAGAAGTGAGTGCGCTGACAGTGAACGACAACGCACTCGATCTATTCATCAAACCGAATCCTCAGGTTGGAAAGCCGGCCATCATCACGACCGGACCACCTGATCCGCTGCTGACAATCATCAACGAAGTCACGACTGCTCCCGCCGGCACACGCAGGCAGCTCGTCATCGATCGAGGCTTAGGCAAAGACACGATTCAGATAAAGGGCAGTATCGCTTTAGACGACCGCGGCTATACAGGCGGCATCGGCATCTCGCATCCGGCGATGTTGTTCGCTTACTTACTGCGATCGGCACTCGCGCAGAAAGGTGTAACTATAAAAGGTCACACGCGAACAATCCCCGCGCCCATCGGAGGACCAGCGCTCGACCCGATCCAAAGAGGATCGCTGACTGGTTATCCAGATGTCCCGCCACTGAATAAGCCTACAGAGATTGCCACCTATCTTTCAGTGCCTTTTAGTGTCGTTGCAGCACAAACACTTAAACCGAGTCAGAATCTTTATACCGAACTAATTCTTCGCACGCTCGGAAATTTGCCGGCCACAGTTACCCCGTCCTCGGACAGCTCAGGCGATCAGAGTCCTGATCGACCGAGCCAGGCTGCCGTCACAGAGTTGCGGCAAACTTCGGAAGACCGCGGCGTGGAAGTCGTGAAGGGATTTCTGAAGACAGTCGGAATCAGACCTGAGTCGCTTCTCTTGAACGACGGGTCAGGCTTGTCGCGTAATGACATGGTAACCGCCGACTCGACGGTCCAACTACTGACCTACATGAGTCGTCATCGTTATGCAGATGTGTTTCGCAACGCGCTTCCGATTGCAGGCATTGATGGCACGTTGAGAAATCGAATGAAAGGTACGGTTGCTGAAGGTAACTTGCGGGCGAAGACCGGCTCGCTTAGTTCTGCTGCAAGCCTGGGCGGTTATGTTACGAGCGCCGGCGGCGAAAAACTTGTATTTGCGATTATGGTCAATAACTACCCGTCTGACGTGGAGCCACGCACGATCTGCATCGATCCAATCGCGGTGCTGCTCGCCTCGTTTAGCGGTAGATCTCAATAGTGTTGCGGGGCAGTAGCCCGACCGTCAGGGAGGGCTCTCTTCTACGATGAATTGCGTGAGCCCTCCCTGACGGTCGGGCTACTTCCCCTAATTCATATCGAACCCCGAAAGGAGACCCCATGTCAGTTGAAACGCTTATCGCCCTCTGGAAAAACGCGCGTTCCGGCTTTATCACCGAACTCGAGCGCATCCCTGAAGATCAATTGGGCTTTCGACCTGCTCCCGAAACCCGCACGGTCGCTGAGTTAATCCACCACGTAATCGGCTCGCAGAAATTCTTTGTCGGCGAAACGTGTCGGCCGGATACGAACATAATGCGCAGGCCCTTCTCTGAACACACCAAAGCCTACGGCGAAGGTGTTGACGACGTGACGAACAAAGCGCAGTTGGTGCAGCTGATGCGAACTTCGATGGAGGAGGCTGAAAAAACGATCCGAGACCATGCTGACGGCTTGAACGATCTCATGACCGGCTTGGACGGTAAGCAAATGCCGAAGATTGCTTTCCTGTTGTTCGGTATGAGTCACGAGATGTATCACCGCGGTCAATTTACAGTTTACGAGCGGTTGCTGAACGTCGAGCCAGCGCTTACAGAGATGTTCCGTAAGATGACCGCCGCAGCAAGCTAAAATCTCATCTGTGGATTTAGGCAGGTGTTAAGGACTTTCTGGATCGCGGTGTTTTTGGCGGCTTTGCTGACGAAGTGTGGCTCGATTAAGTCGCAATCGAATCCAGATGTCGCTGCTAATAAGCAGGCTATTACTGAAAAGCGGCGTTGTGACTTCGCGGAGTTTAAGCCAATGAAGTTTGGCGCAAACCACCACTCACCCATGGTCAGTATTCCTAAGCCTGGTTATCCATCGGAAGCTCGAGCGCAAGGAATTCACGGCACTGTAACTGTGCTGCTTCTGGTGAAAACTCGAACCGGTGGTGTTGAGCAAGTATGCGCGCTCGAGGGAGATGAGCTTCTCGTCGCGGCTGCGAAGGAAGCGGGTTTGCGCGTCAGATTTGATCCGTACAGCAGTTCAATACAAGAACGGTTTTCTTATGCCGAGGAGATAGTCACGTACCAGTTCGTGGCTCCTTGAACCGGAAAAGCTCCGTCTATGCCCATCAACTTCATAAAATTCCATGGGCTCGGTAACGACTACATCGTGATCGAGCCTAAGGATCTAAACGAGATCGATGACCTTGGCGAATTTGCGCGTCGCATTTGCAATCGACACTACGGCGCAGGTAGCGATGGCATCGCGGTCGTCAGCAAGTCTGAAGTTGAAATCGCTGACTATCGCGTGCGCATCTTCAATCCTGACGGCAGCGAAGCCGGCCTATCCGGCAACGGCACTCGCTGCGCCGCGGCTTATCTCTATTTCAAACGAATGTGGTCAGGACCAAAACTTCGACTCATCACTCGCTCCGGAGTAAAGCGTTACTTGCTGAAACAAAAACTTGGCAGTGGCAGGTTTGTGTTTGAGTCAGAGTTGGGCCAACCAAAGTTTGATACTCGCTCGATACCGATGGCGATCAATCCGCCGCTCGAAAAGGTTCTCGAGTACCCGGTGGAAGTGAATGGCGGCAAGTATCCGATCACCGCACTCCAAATTGGCAATCCCGTTATCTCGATCTTTGTCGACGACTTCAATGCGTTCGACTGGCGGCACATTGGAAAAATACTCGAAACGCACTGGCTGTTTCCTGACCGAACGAACGTTGTGTTCACACGCGTCCAGGATCGCAAGACTCTTGAGTTGCGCATCTGGGAGCGAGGCGTTGGAGAGACAAGCGCTTCGGGAACGTGCTCTTGTGCCGCGGCGGTCGCTGCGATGGTCAATGAAAAGATTGATAGAAAAGTAACCGTGGTCATGGAAGGTGGCGAAGTCAAAATCGAGTGGCGCGACGACGGTGAGGTTGTGATCACCGGAACGGCTGAAGTAGTCTATAGCGGCCGATGGTTGGCGTGACGCCCCCTTGGGCTTATTTGAAGGCTTCCCCAGAGCCGATCCCGACTTCAGGTATTCCCCCATGAACTCTCCTACGAAATCCGTCGCGCCGAGCGGCCATCTTCAACTATCACCACTTCTGCTTTTGGTGTTCGCTTTAGCGTGTTTTCCCGCCTGTGGCGGCAAAATAATTAGAGAAACTGAAGCTAGTCCGACTGCGCCCGCCGTTACTCCGCCGCCAACGGTGCCGATGTGGCTTGGCAACGCGTCTCGAAGCTTTTATGGGACAGGGCCGTGGTCGAACGAGCCGCTGCAAGTCGTTTGGACGTTTGATACCAAGATGATTTCCGGGCGGCTGCATAAAGATCCGTGGGGCGGAACGAGCTGGCCAGGACAACCTTCGGTGGATGGCAAGTACGTCTATTTTGGATCTGCCGATGGCCACGCTTACTGTCTTGACGTTCGTGACGGAAGTCTTGTTTGGAGTTACGCAACAAGCGACAGTTTGAAGGCCACTCCTACGCTCGTTGGCGATCGAGTTATTGCCAGTGGTCTGGATCACAATATCTATTGCCTCAATCGCAAAGATGGCAAGCTCCTCTGGAAATTTACAACGGGATTCGAAGTGGATTGTTCATCAGCAATCGTTGATGGTCGTGTTTACGTCGGTAGCGAAGATGGATTCTTCTACTGTCTCAACCTCGAAGATGGTTCACTCATTTACAAGACACAACGATTGGGATCAATGGAAGGTAGTTTTGCAGCTGTCGATGGTCGTATTTACACCGGAACTGAACAAGGGGAGCTCTTCTGCCTGGATATGAGCAATGGCTCTACGATCTGGCGCGCACGAATCGGCGCTGATTCGGATTCGACACCAGCAGTGGCAAATGGATTCGTTTACACCGCCGCAGAAAATGGCGTCGTCTATTGTTTCCGACAATCAAACGGCGAACTCGTTTGGAAGTACCAAGCGACTGGCGGCACTACAAAAGAACGCGCGGGGATTTGGGCAAGCCCAATAGTCGTAAACAATCGTGTCTACATCGGTTCAAGCAACGCTTATATGCACGCCTTGTCCGCAGACACTGGTGAACTGATTTGGAAGCATCGTGTTCGCGGCCCTGTTTGGGGAACTGCACCTGTAGTGGACGGACGGCTGGTGTTTGGCGATAAAGCGGGTTGGATCTACATGCTATCCGCAGAAGATGGCAGCTTAATCAGCGAATTGAAGATTGGCGACAACGTCAATTCCACTCCGGCAATTCTGGGTGGCAGGATTTATATCGGCGCATTCAACGGGAAGCTTTACTGCTTGAAGTGAAACAAGTGTGATGGATTTCGGATTTCGAAGTGCGGATTTCGGATTTCAGCCGTAAATTTTCACAGACGAACACAGATCGAAAAGAAAGATATAGAAGCGTCATCTGAAGCAATTCTGATTTGTGTTAATCTGCGCAATCTGCGGCTGAGCAAATTCGAAATCCGCATTTCGAAATCCGAAATCTTTATGCTCGTTTATCTCGTCGACAACACCATCGAAAATAAAGGCGACAGCCCGCGTGAGTTGCGCGCGGTACTCGGCCGGTTGATACCAGGCATAGAGATCCTCACCGAACCCTTTCATTCAGTATCACTCGAACGCGTTCGTAGTCTGCGACCATCGCACATAATTCTGAGTGGACAGAGTCATCCCTGGGATAAGTATTCGCCCGAATCCCTTGCAGGCGTGTTTGAAGTCATCCAACGTGCAAGCCAACCGATTCTTGGCGTCTGCGGCGGACATCAACAAATAGCGCTCGCTTATGGATCTGAAGTCGGCCTGATGGAACGTCTTGAACCAGGTGAAGGCTACGAAGGCGCGAAACGCGAGCGAGGGTTCCTCCCTATCCAGCATACTGGCGAGGGGTTGTTCAAAGGTCTTCCGCCAAACGTCACTGTATGGCATTCGCACTGTGACGAAGTTAAGCAGTTACCGGAAGGATTTAAAGAGACTGCCACCAACGAAACCTGCCAAATTCAAGCAATGCAGCAAAAGGGGCGACGCGTCTATGGTGTTCAGTTCCACCCGGAACTGTTCGACGACGACCATCCCGAAGGCCGTCAAATCGTCGAGAATTTCCTCGCTTTATAGTGAATAGTTCGCTTCTCATTCAGTCAAATTCAAACAGGTCGATGTGACTGTCTGGGTTTTTCTTAAGTCACGACATTTCACTATTTAGTTCGCAGTTTGGTGAATTTCTCACAAAAATCGCGGGTTTGTGACGGTAGACACCCCGCCAAAACCTCTGCTAGCCTCAGGGAACTCGCAGGTCATTCGCCATTTCCTGATCCTGCGAACCTAAACTTTCAGCGCACCGCATCAAGGATGCAAGCCCCCAACCTCGGCTGACGAACGACTCCTCGAGCCGGGGGACGAGTCATAGGAAAGAACGGACTCGCGCAGGACGCCGAAAGATAATCCTAGACCTCGGACAGGAGACCCGATTTGAAAGTATCTTCCATCATTAGCAGTGGTGCTCTGGCCTGCACCGCGCTTGTGGCAAGCGCTCTGATCATTCCAGCACGCACCCTTTCAGCCGAAACAATCGGCGACCAATCGCAAAACCAAAAAGCAGCAGTATCAACGGACAATTCTGCCGCAACCACGGCGACAGCTGAACCCGAAGGCGGAATTGGAACAATTTCTTCCGGCTCAATGACGGAGGCCCCAGTTGTTGGACCGACTGCTTATGTGGCCACCGCATACAGTCTGCGCGGGCGAACCGCTAGCGGTCTTAATGTCAGCAAGGGTCTGATCGCAGCCGACCCGCGTGTGTTACCTCTCGGTTCACGCGTCCGTCTTGATGCTGGCAATTACAGCGGTGAGTATCTCGTGGCCGATACAGGAACAATGGTTAAGGGCCGTCGCATTGATATCTGGACGCCGACCGGCCGAGAGGCAATGAAGTTTGGTCGTCGCACTGTGAAACTGACGATTCTCAGCTACGGCGGCAAACGTCGATCTGCGCACGCCGGCTCAGCGAAAACTAACTAGACAAAATTCAAATGAGGTTTGAAAAGGGCGGCTTTCGTGGCCGCCCTTTTTGTTTCGATTTAACGTGGTAAGATTCACCCTTCGCACTAAGAACGTTCCTACAGGGTAAACGACATACAATTATGTCTTCATTCCAACCGGCAAATGATCGAAACCAGATACCGATCGCAGAACCATTAGTCGAAGTCAGGCGCGGCGCGATCACTGAGTCGCGTCATCGTGGACACATTGCAGTGGTGTCAGGTAATGGACTTCTCGCAGCTTATGCGGGCTTTCCGGATAACGTAACTTTTCTCCGTTCGTCGGCGAAACCATTCCAGGCAATTCCGCTCGTGGCTTCCGGCGCTGCCGATCATTTCGGTTTTACAGAACAGGAAGTAGCACTCGCTTGCGGCTCTCACAACGGCGAACCAATCCATACAGAACTCGCCGCCTCCATGCTGAGGAAAGTTGGTGTGGATGTGAGCGCTTTGGAGTGCGGCGTTCATGAACCTTATAGCCCCGAGGTGGCGCAAGCCTTGCGCGACAAAGGTGAACAGCCGTCGGCGCTCCATAATAATTGTTCAGGCAAACACGCCGGGATGCTCGCATTTGCAAAACACTTGGGTGCACCACTTGAAAACTACACCAGTCCTGAACATCCGGTTCAACTGGCCATCGCTCGTACTGTCTCTCAGTTTTCGGGCATCCCACTGGAGGATCTATCGGTTGGAGTAGATGGATGTTCCGTGCCGGTGTTTGGGATCACAATAAGAGCGATGGCTCTTGCTTACGTTCGCCTGGTTTCACCGGCTCCCGATTTTGAAAGGCCGGTCAGTGATGCATGCGAAAGAATCGTGAAGGCGATGACGACATATCCGGAGTTGATCGGCGGAACTAAAGATCGCCTCGATACTGAAATCATGCGCGCGGCACCGGGTGCAATCGTTTCGAAAGTTGGAGCCGAGGGCGTTTACACTGCCGGCATTTTGCCTTGTGAAGATTGGCCGCAAGGCGTTGGCCTTGCGCTAAAGATCGAAGACGGTGACGATCGGCGCGCGCGTCCAACTGTGGTGATCGAATCGCTGCGACAACTCGGCGCGCTCAGCGACAAAGCATTGGATCATGTTTCCCGTTACGCATTCTTTCCGGTCCACAATCGACGCGGCGATCTGGTCGGAGAGATCCGCGCGTCTTTCAATTTGCGAACGCCGACTGCTGAGTAATGCAACCATCGCCGGAAAACAACGCCAGTCAATTCCCTCCGCTGCAGAGAGATGCTTCGGGACAAGTCGATGTCGATTCAGTGCCGGATGTGATTGAGTGGTTTGTCAATTACGACGAACGCGTCGCTGTCATCCGCCACCCGTCAGTAGAAGAAGTTTTTCAATGGAAGCAACAATACTCGCGAGCGCAAGGTGAAGCAGTGTTCGCTTTCAACCGGGCGGAGGATCGATTAGCCATCGGGATCATTCAAGCCTTGGCAGATAATCCGACCGAGCCTGAATTGCGCGCATGGATTCAACAGCTGCTTGGTGCTCTCGACTCTGTCTCAAAAGCAACTGAAGCTACGGCAGAGAACTACAAACTCGAATTGCGCGGCGCCGATTCGATCGTAAAACAGGCCGCTAAGATTCCTTTCGAACGCGGTCGCAATGAGTTTCTCTTGAACTGTTGGATCGAGACTCTGTGTACTGCCGAAGCTAGAGTTTTGGGCTGGCTTTACAAAGAATTCTACGGACGACCTTTCAAACCTTGAGAGAGTTAAACGATGACACCGGAGTTACGCGCGCTCTTTCCAATCACTGAGCGCCTCGTCTACCTGAACCACGCGGCAGTTTCTCCTCTACCAGTCCAGACGATTCAAGCCACCGAAGCACAGCTACGCGATGTATTTGATAACGGGTCACTTCATTTCCGACGGTGGCTCTCAGTCAAAGAAGACGCACGGCGATTACTTGCGTCGCTGCTCGGCGCGCGGGCGGAACAGGTCGCCTTCATGCGCAACACGTCTGACGCACTTTCGACGGTCGCGAATGGTTTGCCCTGGAAAGCAGGCGACAACATCGTCACGTTCCGATACGAGTTTCCATCGAATATCTATCCCTGGCTCAGGCTCCGAGACACACGCGGGATTGAGGTGAGAATGTGTGGTGAACGGAACGGTCGCGTTGATCAAGATGAAATGTGCCGTCTCATCGACAACCGAACGCGCTTAGTCGCAATCAGTCAGGTTCAGTTTGCCTCCGGTTTTCGAGCAGACATAGCTCGCCTGGCAGATGCTGCCCGACGCTACGACGCTCTGCTGGTTGTCGACGTGATTCAAGCGCTTGGCGTCGTTCCAACCTTCGTGGAAAGAGAAGGAATTGATGTGGCGGCCGGTGCTGGCCACAAATGGCTGTTGACGCCTGAAGGTGTGGGATATCTGTACCTTTCGGATCGGGCTCGAGAACGGATTGCGCCAACGTTGGTCGGCTGGGTAAGCGTACGGAGTCCGGAAGAGTATGACAACTTCGACCAGCCATGGAACGACGGTGCCTTGGCCTGGGAGACCGGAACTGGACCCAATGCCCTGATTCATGGATTGAAGGCTAGCCTTGAACTACTGACTTCAATCGGAACAGAACGCATCAGCAAATACCTTGAGGAACTCACCGATTACCTATGCGAACGACTCAGGGAACTGGACTATGAGCTCGTCAGCTCTCGCGTACCAGGTGAGAAATCGCAGATCGTCTGTATCAGACACCGGCATGGCGTGAGCTCGATGGAATTGTACAAACGGCTTGCGGCACAAGGCATCATCACTGCGCCGCGCGGCGATCGACTGCGCATCGCTCCTCACTTCTATAACAATCGCGAAGATATCGAGCGTCTCTTAAGCGGACTTCGTGAATCGTAAATCGTGATCGTGAACCGTAGGTGGTGAGTCGGCGGATGTGCCGTGCCTATCGCTACTTTTCTTACTTCCCATTCACGATTCACCATTGACGATTCACGAGGAGCGAACGATTATCGGCCAAACGTATGGTCCGTTCTGTATTGAACGTGTACGACTTTTCGCCTCCAGTGATTCGTACGTTAACGTACGCAACAACTTACGAGCTTTCAAATCCCTAATAAAACCGTAGTTGTCCGCGTGCGACACGCTCGCGAAACCGTAATGGCATAGTCATTGCCAAGAGATAAAGCGAACAAGAAGGGTAGATAAGGGTAAATCGGGTCAGGCTCAGAAAACTGCGGTGAGTGGAGGCTTTGGGGGAGGCATCCTCTCACAGTTATAAAAAAGCAGGCGCCGGCTCTTTTTGGGGGAACGGAGTTGACGCTTGTGACGCAGTTGAAGAGCAATAATAGCGGTGCTGCTGGTTGACGTCTTGAAGGGGCTTGGGGGAGCCTCCCAAGAAGATCAGCAGCCCGCATTTTATTTTGAGTCGGTTTAATTGGGCGGTAGTCAGAAATGACTACCGCCTTATTTTTTTGTTTGAATCAATTCGAGCTGCTTGGACCCAAGAGGCGTGCTGGATTTGTTTGCGGGGTCATTTCGTCGAGGTTGAGACGCAGCATGCCTCCTGCGTCGGAAAACGCGTGTACGTCTTGCTGCTGCGCACGCCGGCGTGTAAATAGGAGCGCTCCGATGAGGCCACCTGTCCCTAAGCATGCGATTAGTGCGAAGCCCGAAGCCTTTATCACCGCGACCAAGACGCCCAAAGTCGTCTGAACATATCGTTTCTGAGCTTCCTTCAGAATGTTCGGATTCTCCCCAAGCCACGAAACGACCTGCTCGTAATGAACTTGATCGATTAGCTGCTTTGCTGCCTGGTGATTCGGCGCGTCGAAAACAAACACCGAATAGTTACCAACACGCTTGTAAGCCGACGGGGCAGGTTGGCCCAGTTTCCACAATTCCTGAATGCGAGCAACAATGCGCTGATCGTTTTCCACTGAACGTTGTGGTGTATTGAATTCAATGATCAACAAGCGCATCGAGTCGTACGACGCAAGAACGGCGTCAGCGTCTCCTTCGGACTTCACCGCACTCAAGACGCCGTCTTTCGCTATCCCATCAAGTGAACTGAATCGATTTAGGTAAATTGCGGTCTGCTGAGCCTGCTCCCAGTTCGGAAGATGTTTAAGCAGCACCGGCATTTCGCCCTCGCCGCGGTCAAGTCTCTCGGCCAGTTGTGATGCCAGCCCAAGCAAGTCCTTGTCGCTGGTCCGCAGGTCTGTTTTGGATACTTGTACGAAGTTAGCACCCTTGAAAAAGGCCACGATATTCGACGAGATCAAGCTGGCCGTCCCAACCTTCGCGCCAATCTCGACCGGCGCTTTCTCGCGTAGACTGCGCGCGCTCAGCGAGAACATTTCATAGGCTCGCCCATCTTGTTCGGCCCAACTTACATTGACTGTAATTCGCCCGCCCGCCGGGCCCGCATAGTCGGCCATCGCGCTAAAGCCAATGGTGTCTGAACTCTGTTCGTTTAAATGGGGAACATTGATACGTCGATATATCCCGAGGTTCTCGGGTAAAGCCTTGTTGATTTCTTCGAATGATGGACTTGACGCGCTGGTCGGATAGACGAACGCCAGCACCGCAATCACCGACAGAATCGCTTGGTAAAGCTTCGTTTCCATTGGTCTCGCCCACAACACGGGCTCTTTTTAGAACCCCGGAGGTCTTCGATGTTCCCGAAAATCCCCACGCTGCACGAAGTTTACTGCCAGCGTCTGAGTTCGCGCAAAAGTAGGTCTGCGTAATGGCGAGGTTTGTTGATGTTGTGGAGGACAGTGGTGCCGCCGAGTTCGCTAGCGTTGTCGACGATGACGTCGCCAAAGCCCATCATCCGTTGCGGGATGCTTGCCTGAACCGTTACGTCCTGGATTTTGCTGAGCGGAATGTTCCTGGTGGTGCGCGCGATGAAACCGGTGTCGATCTCGAGTTTTGCATCGGTCACCGTGTAACGAATCGTATTGCGTCGAATGTGGTAATAAGCCGGTATCACCAATAAGGCGAGCGCAATTGGAATGGAAATGTATGCAGGCACGCCCAGCCAAGCCAATGCAATGACGACACCGATCGCTCCCAGAACTGCAAGCGCGTAACCGGCTTTGATAAAGATCATGGTCGGCTTGATGGTAAAGACCGTGCGCTCAACATCACCGCCTGGGAGAGCTTGCAGGTTCGTAGGATCTCGACGAGCCACCTGAGTGGCTTCAGAGTCGACCGAGGCGCCGCAATTTGAACAGAAGCGCACACCTGGTACGACGTAGGCACCGCATTTAGTACACGCCATCTTTGGTTCAGCTCCCGGGCTCTGCCAGTTAGTATGCCATGATCGGACGAACATCATAATCAAAGCACGCAAAATACAAAACGAGGCGGAGACTCCTGGGGTTTCCGAAGGAGGTCACATTTGTAAATAGTGAATCGTAAATGGTAAATCGTGAACCGGAAGGCCGAATCCATCCGATTCACGATTCACGATTTACTATTCACTGTTTACTGGCGGACTAGCTGTAATCGTCCGTCCGACGTGCGCGCTGCGAAGACGCTCGGCTCGTACACACTTAACGGAGCAGAGTGTTTTTCGCGAGCAGCGTTCAGCTGTTGAGGGGATAAACTGTTCGCGTGCGCGAATGCCTGTGGATCGCGGATCAACGTGTAGCGCTTTCCGATTCGCCGCACGTATTCCTGAGTTTCGCTGTAAGGCGGGACTTGATAACCAAACTTAATTACTGCACCTTCACCCGCGTTGTAGCCCGCAAGCGCGAGGCTTACGTCGTCGCCGAACAGGTCTAAAAGAAAGCGCATGTAACGAGCGCCACCTTCGATGTTCTGCTGCGGGTCCCAAATATTCCTGACGCCGAACCGCGCGGCCGTCGGCGGCATCAACTGCATCAATCCACGCGCACCTTTGTATGACATCGCCCGCGACTTAAAGCTCGACTCCTGATGCATGATGGAATACAGCAGTAAAGGATCCACTGAGTTTCGCTTTCCCGACTCGACGATGAAGTTGTCGATGTTCTCATCGCCGGTTGTGAACGCGCCCAGCGACGGGCTGGCCGTCATGCTCGTCAGATGGATCAAGGCATCGGGACCAGGGCTGTAGACGTAGTTCCGTGAAGCGGTTAGCTTTCGGGCTGCGGACTTTGGAGGGACTGGGGTTGGCGTGGGTATCTCGACGGCGTTGAGGTCGATGTTGTCGCGCAGATAGCCATTCTGGCCGAAGGCGGTCGCGGCCGACGACAAGACGAAGAGTAAAAAGACTAGGGCTTTTGTCATTTTCCTATTCTTTCGACGATGAGTTGGGGCGGTGAAGAGAGGCTATTTCGAAGAAGTGGCGGCTGAATCACGCCCTAAAAAGCCGAATTGATACTAACACGTGGGTTTAACTACTGCCAACAGATTTGGCCATCCATAGAGTTTCTAAATAGACTGCGTTGATCCCATTCAACCACCTTATTGCTAGAGTCTGTCTATTTTGTTCGTTTGATTCGTGTGGTTTCGTGGATCGTCCTCATTTGCCGGACAGGTACCATCCACGAACTCACGCAAAATAGACACGAAAGTGACGTTAAGACAGAGGGCGATGAGTGGTGCACTTCGGGTATTGACAGTAGTAGTATCATTAGCGCGTTTTACGAAACGGCCTCACATTCCAAACATTAAACCGCGCGCTTCTGCGCGCCTCACGAAAAGGAAAAAAGAGAATGAAAAGACTCCTTACTCTCACTCTGTCGCTTCTCTGTCTGCTTACCGTTGCATCCGGCGGGGCGATTGCTCAGAACTCAACTTCCTCACAAACGAAATCTGCGACCACCAAAAAACGTGGACCAGTGTTTCGCGCGACGAAGGATCAGATAAACCAGGCGCAGGCTATTTTAAAGTCGCGTGGTTTTTACAGCGGTGAACAGGTCGGAAAGCTTGATGATGCTACTCGCGAAGGCCTGCGGAAGTATCAAATGGCGGAAGGGTTGAAAGTCACCGGCACACTGAACAAACTCACACTCGAAAAGATGAACATTCCACTCACAGAAAAACAGAAGGCGATGTGACGACAGCGTCACCTGGCAAACAAACGAGCGCACGTTGGACCAACCAGCGTGCGCTCATAAGCATCGGTGATCGTTGATTTCGTTGATTTGTGGTGGAGACCACCCACTTCAAGTGAGTGGTCTCTCGTCGTCGTCGGTTAGATAGAAATTAAAAAACCACCTCTATGAAACAGGTGGTCTTTTCTGTTGAGAAGATCCGGGTTCGTTATTATGTCGAAGCGCCATTCACAAGCCTCTCAACTACTTCATAGCTCGCTTGTAACGCCTCAGAAAGTTTCTCCGGTTGTGTGCCGCCGCCTTCGGCCATGTCAGGTTTACCACCGCCGCGGCCACCGACGATCGGCGCGAGTTCTTTGATCACCTGACCAGCCGGGACTTTCTTTGACAAATCTGACGAAGTTCGAACTATCAACGAGACCTTCCCATCAGTACTTCGCCCGAGGATCACCACACCCGATTTGATTCTTGCCAGCAGAGTATCAGAAAGTTGTCGCATGCCCGCCGCATCAAGTCCGCTTGCCTCGCGAGCAACTACTCGGACCCCCGCAACCTCGCGCGATTCGTCCCCGTTCGACGAACCACCAACAGCACCACTCGCGATCTTCAAACGCAGATCATCCGCTTCACGACGAGCTTTCTTGAGATCATCCTGCAGCTTTGCAACGACACCAAGCACATCATTACGCGAAGTCCGTAATCCGCTACTGATTTCCTCAACGAGAATCTCTGTCTCACGGAACCGCTCGTAAGCATCGAATCCGGTGATTGCGCGGATCCGTCGCACACCCGAAGCAATCGATTCATCACTCGTGATCTTGAACAGACCGATGTCACCCGTTGCACGCACGTGCGTACCGCCGCAAAGCTCTTTAGAAAAGATGTTGTCGACACCTTTGATCGAAAGCACACGCACCTTCTCACCGTACTTTTCGCCGAACAGCGCCATCGCACCGGACCGCATGGCTTCATCGATTGCCATCTCGTCAGTTTGCACGCGCTCATTTCTCAGAATGTGGTAGTTGACGAGCCGTTCGATCTCCTCGATCTCGTTTTGCGTCAGCGGTTGATAATGTGTGAAGTCGAATCGGAGATACGTTGGTGCGACAACTGATCCAGCCTGCTTCACGTGCGTTCCCAGAACTTCGCGTAGCGCTGCATGCATCAAGTGCGTAGCGGTGTGATTGCGTCGCGTGGCATCTCGCTTTTCGGCATCTACACGTGCGGTCACCACATCACCGACTTTGAGATCGCCTCGCTCCACTCTCACCTTGTGGACGATTAATCCCTGAACAGGTGAATAAGTATCCAGTACGTTCGCGAGTGCGCCCTCAGCGGTGGTGAACTGCCCTACGTCGCCAACTTGTCCGCCGCTCTCAGCATAGAATGGTGTTTGGTCGAGTACGACTTCGCCGTCTGCACCTTCAACCAACCTTGCCACTTTGTCTTTCTGGATCAACGCTACAATCCGTGCGTCATCCACACGCGTCGATTCGTATCCTCTGAACGCCGACCGCTCGAGTCCAGAAGCAACATCTGCGTAGACCGGATTGGTTTTCGTTCGTCCCTCACCTTTTTCCGAGGCGCCAGCTTGCTGCAACTCCTGAAGAGCTTTGTCAAAAGCCTCATTGAATTCGTCTTCATTCACAACGAACCCGCGCTCTTCAAGGCCGACCCTAATCAAATCTCTCGGCGTTCCAAACGTATCGTAAAGACGAGCCATTGCCTTGTATTCGGGCATCTGCCCTTTCGTAGACGCGAATAACTCATCAAGTTTGTTCAAGCCAACCGTCAACGTCGAACCGAAGCGCTCTTCTTCCAAACGCACCATCTTCTCGATGAACTCTCGATGATCTTCCAGTTCTGGATAGGCCTCCTTCATTGAGTCGACAACAAAGTTCGTGACCTGATTGAAGAAAGCGCCTTCGAAGTTGAGCCTGTGGTGTCCCTGGTAGATCGCTCGGCGCATGATTTTGCGCAACACATAGTTCCGGCCTTCGTTACCGGGCAAAATTCCGTCGGCGATCGCGAATGCCGTCGCGCGCGCGTGGTCGGCGATGACACGCATCGCAAAGCCTTCCTGCGATTCCGGTTCGTAGTTTCGATCAGCCAGGCGCGCCGTATGGTTGATGATTGGGCGAATCAGATCCGTGTCGTAGTTCGACTTAACGCCTTGCAAGACCACGGCAAGACGTTCCAGACCGGCGCCAGTATCCACTGAAGGCTTGGGCAGAGGCGTCTGAACAATTTCACCCGCTTCATTCTTGCTGCGTTCGTACTGCATGAACACGAGATTCCAGATCTCCATCGTGTCGTCGCCGGGGCCGTTAACAAGATCGGCGCGATTCTTGGTCGGATCATCCGGATCCTCGCCCATGTAGTAATGGATCTCGCTGCATGGGCCACACGGACCGGTATCGCCCATCTGCCAGAAGTTGTCTTTCTCGCCAAAGCGCAGAATGCGATCCTTCGGAGCACCAACTTCTTCCCAGTAACGTGCAGCGTCGTCGTCATCAAGGTACACGCTAAACCACAGCCGATTGAGCGGCAGGTTATAGACCTTCAGCAGCAGGTCCCACGCAAGCTGAATTGCCTCGCGCTTGAAGTAATCCCCAAAAGAGAAATTACCGAGCATCTCGAAGAAGGTGTGGTGACGAGCCGTCTTACCAACTTCGTCAAGATCGTTATGCTTGCCCCCTGCGCGAATACACTTCTGGGACGAGCCCGCTCTCACATACTCACGCTTCTCAGCACCAAGGAAGACGTCTTTGAACTGATTCATGCCTGCGTTTGTGAAAAGTAGAGTCGGATCGTTGGCAGGCAACAAAGGCGAGGAGCGGACGCGCGTGTGCCCGTGTTCCTCGAAATACTTCAAAAAAGCTTCTCTTATTTCATCACCAGTCATCATCAATTCGAGTGTAGCATGAGCATTCCGAGGCTAGAAATTGGGGCCACTCACTCGAAGAGCGCAGTCGGGAAGGGGGCAAGCGGGCGTTACCGTCAACTCGCAATGATTCAACCAGCGCGCCCCCGCCCGACTCACACAAATGAAGTCTTTAGAAAAATAGAGATTCCGGCGATGTGAGGCCTAGCGGGGGCGCGCTGGTTGAATCATTAGCCAGTTGAACCTATCGCCCGCTTGCCCCCTTCCTTACTGCACATTCGACTAAGTTGAAATTGATAACACCTCGGTTACTTGTCAGTCTTTTCCAGTTCATTCATCAGTGTCAGAGGTCAGGAGTCCTCGCACCTTGTCGCTGACCAATTCATATTGAAATCCGAGCCGGAGCAAATGGTCGAAGAGGCTCTTTGCTTCGACACGATTTGAAGGACGGCCGCGAACTCTCAACCGCTTCTCAATGGCGCGATCGATTAAATCGTCTTCTGACGTTTCCGCGTAGACGAGTTCAAGCGTATCCTCGGCAACCTGCTTGTCCACCTTCTTGAACTTGAGGTCCTGCGCCAATCGCCTACGCCCCACCGGTTTTTGCTTAACTTTCAATGAAGCGTAACTAAACGCAAATCTTTCATCGTCGAGGTACCCATATTCCCGTAGTCGTTCAATGACCTCATCCACAGTCGACTTACTCGTACCGCGGCCATGAAGCAGCCGCTCACGCAACTCCGAAACAGATCTCGGTTTGGCGGCCAATAATTTCACGGCGCGCTCGAAGGTGAGCTTCCGCATTTCTTCCGGCGTTAACTTCAGCTGTTTTTTTGATGTCATCGAACGACGCATGAGTCAATATTCTTACCGAATAACGAAGCGAAGCAAAGCGTTGCGTTCCCTTTTAGATTTCTGCAATCGCCATCAACCGAAGGCTGCCTCTACAATAAGAAGCTATGGACGGAATCATGGTCATCGATAAACCTCCGGGCATCACTTCGCATGATGTTGTTGCGCGCGTTCGTCACATCCTGCACGAACGGCGCATCGGCCACGCGGGAACGCTCGATCCATTTGCGACTGGCGTGCTCGTTCTTCTTGTAGGACGTGCAACTCGGCTGGCGCAGTTCTTCACGGGTTCCGATAAAGAATACGAAGCCATTATTCGCCTCGGCTTTGCGACTGAGACTGGTGACCGCACCGGGAAACCAATTAATCCTCCCGAGCAGCCATTCAAAACAGACTGGACGGACGACGACATTGAAAAGGCACTACTCACGTTGACCGGTAACATCGAACAAGTGCCGCCGATGTATTCGGCAAAGAAGCGGCAGGGTAAGAAGCTCTATGAACTTGCGCGCCGCGGCGAGACGGTTCATCGCGATCCGATCAAGGTTTGCATTCACGAGTTTCACGCGATCAAGGCCGATGGAGAAATGTTTAAAGACAATCGCGATGGTACATATGATCTCGCCGTGCGTGTTGCTTGTTCGTCGGGCACGTACGTCAGAACACTCGCCGAAGACTTCGGCAAACGACTCCGCGTGGGCGCGCATCTCGCGGAGTTGCGCCGCACGCGTGTCGGTCCCTTCAATTTAAGTCACGCCATCTCGCTGCCCGATCTAAAAACCCGATTCGCTGAAGAAGCATTGGGAACCCACCTTGTCTCACCCAGCACAGCGCTCTCGCATATGCCTTTGTTGCATCTAAGCACTGACGACGAGCGTAAAGCACGTCATGGAATGGAGGTAAGTGCCGAGAGAACTGATTGGACGGATGGAACGCAAGTGAGGATGTGTAACAACAACGACGAGCTAATCGCGATTGGCGAATTTAACGCGAAAGAGAACCGCGTGCATCCGCATGTGGTACTCGCAATCTAGACCGCGAGTTAGTTAGTTGGTTTGTCTGTTCGCTGTCGGACACGAAAAAATAAGCAGACTTGCGGCCTTAACCCGTGTGGTATACTGGCCACTAAGTAACGGAAGCCCGCTGTTTGCTTCCATCGAGTTCCCTACCGCCTCTATTGACAAGTTTAGCCAGGCAGATATTTGAGAACGCGGCTTCGAAGATGTAGCTCGTGCTTACGCGCGCGCGAGCGACATATCGAGGCACTGATTCGACTAGTCACCGTTGCAGCTTCCGGGGGCAGCGGGTCCAGGGCGTGGCCAATCCCCACACGCTGTCCAATGCGCGAGAGCCGAAGAGGTTTTAAGGCTATGCAAGAGCAGGATGGCAACAAAAAATTCAACATCACTGAACGATTGGAAGATTTGCGTCGCGAACATGAAGCGCTGCGCTGGGAAGGATCTTTTCGGGATTATTTCGAATTAGTAGCGCAGAACCCGCGCATCGCGCAACTTTCGCACGCACGAATTAACGACATGGTTCACGCCGCCGGCGTCGAGCGGCTCAACGAGGGTACGCAGCACGAAGTCCTCGCCTACAATTTCTTCTCCCAGGAACTCTTCGGTATCGAAGAGCCGATCGCCAGAATAGTTGAATACTTCAAGTCTGCCGCACAGCGTTTAGAAGTGCGGAAGCGGATCCTTTTGTTGATGGGACCGGTCGGCGGTGGTAAGTCTACGATCGTCAACATGCTGAAGCGTGGTTTGGAAGACTGGACCAAAAACGACGCTGGCGCAGTTTATGCAATCAAAGACTGCCCGATGCACGAAGAACCACTGCATCTGATCCCACATCAACTTCGTGGTGAGATCGAGAAGCATTACGGCATTTATATCGAAGGGGATCTTTGTCCGCAGTGCCGCTATTCACTGGAAAAAACATATGGTGGCAGGCACGAAGAGGTAAAGGTTCATCGCGTTATCTTCTCTGAAAAAGAACGCGTCGGTATCGGCACCTTCTCTCCAAGCGATCCAAAATCGCAAGACATTACCGAGCTCACTGGTTCGATTGATTTGTCGACGATCGGAGAAGTCGGCGTCGAATCAGACCCGCGCGCGTATCGCTTTGATGGCGAGCTGAACATCGCCAATCGCGGTCTGATGGAATTCGTCGAAATGCTAAAGGTCGATGAAAAGTTTCTTTACAGCCTGCTGACGCTTTCGCAGGAACAAAGCATCAAGACGGGCCGGTTCGCGATGATTTACGCCGACGAAGTGATCCTCTCGCACTCAAACGAGAACGAGTACATCGCGTTTGCCGGCAATCGTAAGTCTGAAGCACTGCAGGACCGGATAATCCTGGTGCGAGTGCCTTACAACCTCCGTGTGTCGCAAGAAGAGAGGATTTACGACAAACTCCTGCGGCAGTCGGAAGCTCTGCGTAATGTGCACCTCGCGCCCAACACTCTGAAGGTGGCGGCGATGTTTGCCGTCATGACAAGACTCGAAGAACCCAAACGTCAAAGCGTCGACATCGTGAAGAAGATGAAGTTGTACGACGGTGAAGACGTTGAAGGTTACAAGTCGAAAGACGTGCGTGAACTAAAGGAAGAGACGGTTCGCGAAGGCATGGACGGTATTTCACCACGCTACATCATCAACCGTCTCTCGAGCGCACTTGTCCGCGATGGTGTCACCTGTATCAACCCGATTGACGCGCTTCGTGCGATCAAAGACGGGTTTGAGCAACACACCGGGATCAGTTCAGAGCAACGCGAACGCTATTTGAATCTGATTTCGCTGGCGCGCAAAGAATACGACGAGCTTGCGAAGATCGAAGTACAACGAGCGTTTGTCTATTCGTTTGAAGAGATGGCGCGCACGATGTGTAACAACTATCTCGACAATGTTGAGGCCTTCTGCAATAAGGAGCGCATCAAGGATCCGATTACAGAAGAAGAGATGGATCCAGATGAACAACTGATGCGCTCGATCGAAGAACAGATCGGCATCTCCGAGAATGCGAAGAACACGTTCCGACAGGAGATTTTGATCCGTATCTCATCGTACGCACGCAAAGGCAAGGCGTTCGAATACAGCAGTCACGAACGACTCAAAGAAGCGATCGAGAAGAAAATCTTTGCTGACTTGAAAGACGTCGTGAAGATTACGACTTCAGCCAAGACACCTGACCCGGATCAGCTGCGACGCATCAATGAAGTTGTCGATCGTCTCGTGAAAGATCATGGCTACTGCCCCGTGTGTGCAAATGAGCTTCTGACGTACGTGGGCACTTTGCTTTCACGATAGTGTTGAGAAGGATCTGGGACGGCTTTCATCCTTCATCCCTCATCCTTCATCTTTTGGTCGCGCCCGCGCTCCCCGGAGTGCGGGCGTTATAATAAGCGCAGGATGAAGAAGCGATACTGGATCGCCGGTGGTGCAACTGCCGCGGCAGGTTTGGCAGTTGCCGTAAAACTTATAACGAGACCTCGCGAAGTTGATTGGAAGAAAAACCGCGCGAGTATCTTTTATTCGGAGCATTCACGCTTCGTTGATGTCGAGGGCGTCAGTGTTCATTACCAGGAAGCTGGAGAAGTAACGGAGCCACCGCTTCTGCTGCTGCACGGGTTCGCATCTTCGACGCTGGTTTGGAGTCGGGTCTTTCTCAAGTTGGCTGATGCAGGCTTTCGCGTGATCGTGCCGGACCTTTTGGGTTACGGCTACACGAGCAAACCGCGAACCGGGGAGTACACGATTAAGGGTCAGGCGAAACTAATCGTCGGTCTGCTCGACGCCTTGAATATTAACCGCGCGGTGATTGTGGGCAGTTCATATGGTGGCGCTGTCGCTGCGACGTGCGCGCTCGATTATCCAGATCGTGTAGAGCGGCTGGTGTTGGTCGCTCCGGTGAATAACAACCGGCCGTTGCAATTCAAACTCATGCGAGTGTTTGGATCGCGAGGTTTTGGTGACGTGATATCCCCTTTGTTAATCGGATCACGTCGGCTGCTACGGAGACGAATGAAGCGAGTTTACGATCGTCACAAGTGGGTGCTGGACGAAGATCGCGTTCTAGCCAGGCACTTGCCGCTGCGTGCGTCGTCGACTCAACGTGCGATCATGCGCACGGTACGTCTCTGGGATGCGGATCGCATTTCTCGCGACGCGCATCTAATAAGTCAACCGACGTTATTGCTCTGGGGTGATAACGATCCGGAGATTCCGCTCGCCGATGGTGAGCGATTGCATGAGGAGATAACGGGTTCCCGATTCATCGTTTTTAATAACTGTGGGCACCTGCCACATGAAGAGTACTGGGAGTCGTTTTCGGAACTAGTAGCCGAGTTCGCGCAGGCGTCCGAGACTTTAGACAATGCCGATGTTGCGTAATATCACATTTGCTGCATTGATGATGACAGTAACCGCGTCTACTGTCATGGCATGTTTATGCGCAGATCGACCCCGCACAGAAAGCTTTGCAGAAGCAGACGACGTTTTTATCGGTAAGGTTCTTCGCAGCGACGGCTCGGAAAACGGATATACAACTTTTGAAGTCCTTCACTGGTTGAAGGGTAATCGACGCCAGTCCGTGTTGGTTTCCGGTGTTCCTTGCGATATTTGGTTCATCAATGGATCTACCTACATTGTATATGCGCGAGAGACGCAAAGTCGTTTGACGATCGATTCCTGTGCGGGTACCAGCGTCATCGACGAGCCGTATAAATTCACAGCCACGGCCGTAAGCGCATGTGATAACTACGAAATTCATCGGTCGTATCGAGAGATAGCTGTGATAACTGCTTCCTCGGTAGCTCTTTCGTTGACATTGGGTGTGTTGGTAGGCGCGGCCAAACGACGCTTCAAACAATGAGTTCTTCTATTTTGGAAGTGTGTTATGTCAATCCAAAGAAATGATTGGTCACTTCAACGCAAGGGCATCATCGATCAGGAGCGTCACAAGGATCGCGTAAAGGAAGCAATCCGCAAGAACCTCGGATCGATCGTCTCCAACGAAGCAATCATCCTGTCTGACGGCAAGCGCACCGTCAAAGTTCCTATCAAAGCTCTCGACGAATACAAGTTCCGTTTCAATTATCAGAAGGCAAAACACGTTGGCCAGGGCGATGGCAAGACACGTGTCGGCGATGTGATCGGACGTGAAACTCGTCCCGGTTCAGGGACAGGTTCAGGACAAGCCGGTCAGGACCCAGGCGCCGACTACTACGAAGCCGAAGTGAACATCGACGAAATCGCCGCACTTATCTTCGAAGATCTTCAGCTGCCATATCTGCAGGAAAAAGCGAAGAAAGCAGTGCAATCGCGCAAGACCCAGTTCAACGAAATTCGTCGTACCGGTGTGATTGCGAATCTCGATAAGCGTCGCATGATTCTCGAGAACATTCGTCGGAACGCTCGCGAGGGCAATCCTCGATTTGGCGACATCAAGAAGGAAGATCTGCGGTTTAAGACATGGGAAGAAGTGATGCGCTACGAGTCGAATGCCGTGGTCATCGCCATGATCGACGTGTCAGGCTCGATGGGCGAATTCAAGAAGTATGTAGCGCGTAGCTTTTACTTCTGGATGGTCCGCTTTCTGCGGACGAAGTACGACAACGTCGACATCGTTTTCATTTCGCATCACACCGAGGCGAAAGAAGTGTCGGAGGAACAGTTCTTCACGCAGGGAGAATCCGGCGGGACGGTTGTTTCGTCCGCCTATCAACTCGCGCTCGACGTGATCAAGCAGCGGTATCGGCCGAGTGACTGGAACATCTATCCATTCCATTTCTCCGATGGCGACAACTACTACTCCGACAATGAAGAAGCCGTGAAGCTTGCTGATGAGTTGATCACGACCTGCAATCTTTTTGGTTACGGCGAGATTGGCGAAGAAGGGTCGTCGAGTTACAGGCGTTCATCGGGAGCACTGCTTTCGATCTTCAACGATCGGTTGCAAAACAAAGATCGTTTCGTCGGCGTGCGGATCGACGACAAGGAGGATGTGTATCCGGCATTGAAGCAGTTTTTTGGGAAGCGAGGAGTGGAAACACCTGCATAGGCGAGTCAACTACAGAACCGGAGCGAGGCAACCGATTTCAACTCGCTTGACCTTCCTATTAAGTGCAATCGGTCGCTTCGCTCCCGTTCTGTAGTTGTAGGTGCTGGACCAATCATGGAAGATCGCGAGATTAAAGAGCTCGAAACCTCCGTTGAGCAAATCTGGGAAGTGGCTCAACGCTTCGGTCTTGATCCATATCCAACGAATTTCGAGATTGTACCGGCGACGGTGATGTACGAAGTCGGTTCTTACGCACTGCCCGGTCGGTATTCGCACTGGACGTTCGGCAAGGCCTATCACCGCATGAAGACGATGTACGACTTCGGTCTGTCGAGAATCTACGAAGTTGTCATCAACACCAACCCGTCTTACGGCTTCCTGCTCGAAACGAACAGTCCTGTTCAAAACAAGATGGTCATTGCTCACGTGCTCGGCCATGTCGACTTCTTCAAGAACAACACGTACTTCTCAAAAACTAACCGGCGCATGGTCGAGAGCGTTTCCACCCATGCGCAGCGAATGATGGAGTACGAGTTCAAGCACGGGCGGAAGACCGTGGAACGATTCCTGGATTCCGTCCTGGCGATCGAGGAGCACATCGATCCGTATTTCTTCATCAAGCGTGAAATTTCACCGGCGGAAGAGCGCCGGCGTCACGAACTGCGACCAAAGGAAGGGCGGTACGAGGATCTATGGTCACTGGACAAAACTCAGAACGCAGCTAAAGAAAAAACGGAAGCTGCTGACGAAACGCCTCACGAGCGTCTGCCGGAAAAAGATCTGCTGTTCTACATTATGAAGAACTCGCCGATTCTCGCGCCGTGGCAAAGAGACGTGATCGCTATGATTCACGAGGAGATGGAATACTTCGTTCCGCAGATGCAGACGAAGATCATGAACGAAGGTTGGGCCAGCGTTTGGCACGCTCGAATCATGCGCGAGTTGGATCTGACAGACAGCGAGCACATCGAGTTTGCCAATCTGCACTCGGGTGTTGTGTCGCCACAGAAGGGACAGCTCAATCCGTATTACCTGGGATACAAAATCTTCGAAGACATCGAGCGCCGTTGGAACGAGCCGACGCAAGAGGAGCGTGAAAAGTTTGGTCGGACAGGAAATCAGGGTCGGGAGAAGATGTTTGAAGTTCGTGAGCTGGAAAACGATGTGTCCTTTCTCAGGAATTATCTAACCGAAGAGCTCTGTGAAGAACTGGACTTGTTTGTCTTCGAATTAGTCGAGGACGAGGAATGGACCATTACCGAAAAACGCTGGCAGAAAGTGCGCGATCAGCTCGTCGCGAACATGACGAACTTTGGCTTTCCTTACTTGCAAATCGAAGACGGGGATTACAACGGCAACCGAGAGCTATTCATGAAGCACCGTTACGAAGGTACGGAGCTAGACATGCGCTACTGCCGCAAGGCGCTCGAGCACGTCCACACATTGTGGGGAAGACCTGTACATCTCGAAACAGTAATTGATGAAGAGACGACGGTGCTGCACTACAACGGGGAACAGCACCAGGAGGACTAAGAAACCAATCATTTGAGAATTCCTATTTGCAGAAGCACCCTCTATCTGACCACGTGCCAATCCAGAATTCTTCGACGAAACGCAAATACTAATTCTCAAATGATTAGGTCTCGATGCTTTCTAATCGCACGCCCAACTCTTTCGCGAGTCCTTCGCCGCCCCAGCCCATCACAACGTCGTGATTCCAACTGAAGAACGGTCGCGCGACCGGGGCGACTAAGTTCATCCACGCCTTTGTTGTTTCAACTTTCCAATCGTAACGAGCAGTCGTTATCCCTTGGTCGTGAGTTAGTGTCCAACGGCCTGTGCCCTGCAACTCTCCAATCGCACGACCTTCAATGATCGAAATCGGTTCAACACGCGTTGTTTCCATATCGAAGATCAAGCGGTAAGGAAGTTTGCTTTTCCACGTGTAGCGGTAAACGGCGCCAACGTGGTTGGCGTCGCCGTCGCGAACCTTGTCGACTTTCTCAACACCACGCCACCATGTAGGCCAGCGATCGGAATGGAAGATTAGGTCCCACACTTCTTCCTGTGGAGCTTGAACTCTCCAAATCGTTACGAACTGGTAATCAGCCATTGCTCATACAAAATCCGTTCAAAACACGCGGGAATGAGGTCAGTACCACCTCGCGGTAGCGGGTGGGTGCGAAGCCGCTCTCAACATGCGGGGAAAGAACTCAGCTTCGCACCCAGCCGCTGCCGCGAGGTGGTACTGAGCTTTTTCCTCGTGAGATGCCCTCACTCAGCCACGGTCACATATTCAACGCTTTGCCGACATTTGGATCGCGGCGTACACGCCAGATCTTCGAGTCAAGGTAGTAATGAATGAAGGCGTAGCCCCACAGGAACGAGATCCCAAGTTGGGTCGCAAACGAGATGTCGGTGATCGCGGCCGCTCCATTCTTCAACGTGAGATAGCCAAGAAACTGACGCGGTCCCTGATAGATCAAACCGAACAGAATTCCACAGCCGATGTAGAAGATCAGTCGCCGGCTGATCAATTCGGCAGCGCCATACTTAGAACGGCCTTCATTCGATGCCGTGTACTTCTTGTTGTGGAACCAGATCAGACGGTGATACTGAAAGTTGTGATAGATCGTCAGAATCGCCACGATTGCGATCGGCTTGTGAGGCATTGGCGTAAGCAACACGATCCAATGCATCGGAATCGCGGCTGCCAGCAGCAGGTACTTAGGCACATTCAATGGCTCACCAACCACAGCACGCTGAATCTGGCGCGCCAACCAGACGATGGCCAACGCGATCGTTCCAATCAGCAGTAACAACGCAGCGCCGTTAACACCGCCGCGAAGTGCAACGGGAACACGCGCCATCGCTTCAGGATCCTGTGCGATGAAAGCGACAAATGGATAATTGAACGCGAACAGCAGGAAGAGTCGATCAAGTGCGTTATCGATGCGCGCGAGGTCATTGTTCTTTTTCTTGTATAGCACCATGAAGCCGTAGTGCTGCTTTACCAGATGGTAATAAGCCCACAGTGCGGCGACGAAGAAGAAAACGAAACCAGCGCCAATCATTACCATGAACGGTCCAACTGCGAAGAACAGAAGCGAGCCCCACAGAAGGCGACCACGCGATTGTCGTTCGGTTCGATCGAAGTAGGTGCGAGAGAAGGTGCCAAACACGTGCGGCGCATCGATGAAGATGGCCCACAGCGCCGCCATCGGAATTAAAGGAAGAATGCCGGTGATGTACAGCGCGAGCAGCGCATAGCTTGTCGCGACCGAACCAATAAACCAAACGAGATCGTCACGTCCACTGATGATCCAGCGTAGCGATATCGCTTTTGCCTGGGATTTGGAGATGATTTCAGCGGTTGCAGCCATGATTGGTTTGGGCCGGAATAAATGTATCCGAACGTAGTCGAAAGGCAAAACCGATCTGCGGTGACGAGATGCAATCAGGATGGGGGCAAGCGCATTATGATCAACTCACGAAGGCGACAATGAGCGCCGCCCCCGCTACGACTTTCATTTCTTTCAAGCGCCGATTAATGTGAGTTCTCGCGGGGGCGCGCTGGTTGATCGGCTTCGCATCTTGAATACACCGCCCGCTTGCCCCCTTCCTTACTGCGCTAATCTCTGAGATTGAATCTATCGACAGCTTGCCTCCTTCCTGACGGCACAGCTTAAACTTGCTCTATAATTCCATCGTGTCACAACCGCCCAAGCATCTGTTTCAAGCACATCCATGGCACGGCGTGTCGGCCGGACACGAGAGTCCAGAAATCGTCAACGCCTATATCGAAATCGTGCCGACTGACGCCGTTAAGTATGAACTTGATAAATCGTCTGGACATCTACGTGTGGATCGGCCGCAACGGTTTTCTTCAATGTGTCCGACGCTCTACGGTTTCATTCCGCAGACGTTCTGCGGGCAACTTGTTGGTGAGCTCTGTGCTCAGCGCACAGGTCGCTCAAACATCTACGGCGACAAAGATCCGATGGACATCTGCGTGCTCACTGAGAAAGCATTTGCGCACGGCAGCTTCTTCCTGCGTGCGAAGCCGATTGGCGGTTTGCGGATGATCGACGCCGCACAGGCTGACGACAAGATCATTGCCGTGCTCGAATCGGATCTCGCGTACGGCGCTATCGATGCAATTGGGGATGTACCGCGTGGCCTTATCGATCGTTTGAAACACTACTTTCTGAGTTACAAGCAACTGCCGGAAGATGCTCCAAAGAAAGTTGAGATTGTGGATGTTTACGATCGAGAGGAAGCGCTGGAGGTAATTAGACGCAGTGGCGTGGATTACGAGGGCGAGTTTGGGGCTTAGGGAAAAGAAATCATTTGAGAATTATCAGTTGATATTGGACATTTGAGATTTAGGGAGTCCAACGACCGTGGTACTAAATCTGAAATGTCCAATATCAACTGATAATTCTCATTTTACGTCCTCCTGACTAATTCATGTATCCCACACCTCGGACACAGGAGTCCGTGGTGTTCTTCATCAATCCATTTGGCGAGCGCAAGGTTATGCATCCTGCGCTCGCCATTGTTATTTGATTGATGTCGCTCGTTGCGTTCGGCATTCTCCGCGCTGCAATGTTTGCAGAGCCAGCCGTAACCCAGATTGAAGAAGTGCGTGGTTTGATGCATCTTGAAATCTCAGACGATAAATCTCAAATTTCAAATCAAACAACTGAAAACCTCACACCTGAAGCTGACTTCAGATCTCAAATCCAGATCTGAAACCGAATCTATCTCCTCGTGCCTGGTGAATCCATCAGACGCACTGAGACCGAATTGTTCCGACCAGCTCGCCAGTACCGGACGTTTACCACGTCGCCAATCTGGTGCTTGTCTAACACGCGGAACAGGTCATCTGTATTAGCGATCTTGTCGTTGTCGATGCCGGTGATGATATCGCCTAACTCGACATCGCCATCCTCACCTGGCTGCAAGCCGCGCAGTCCTGCTTGCGCCGCTGCACCACCACGAGCAACCTGCACAATCAGCACGCCATCATTCACCGGAAGATCAACCTGGCTCCGGATTGTGCTGACGTCGCGTGTGCTGATGCCTAACTTTGGTCGTCGTACTTTTCCGCTCTGCACAATCTGCGGCACTACTCGCTTAGCAATGCTTACCGGAATCGCGAACCCGACACCCGCAGATGTGCCTGACGGTGAAAGTATCTGCGAGTTGATCCCAATCATACGTCCATGCGAATCGAGCAATGGACCACCGGAGTTCCCAGGATTGATGGAAGCGTCGGTTTGGATCGCACCCTCGATCAGGCGATCGTTGCGGGCTCTTATAGGACGCTGCAATCCGCTGATGACGCCAGTTGTCAGTGTTCTATCGAGACCGAATGGATTTCCGATCGCTAAGACCTTCTGACCAACGACCAACTTGTCGGAGTCTCCCAGCGGAACAACTGTCAATGGGCCAGCTGGCTTCTCTAGCAGACGAATCACAGCCAAGTCTGTGTCTGGGTCACCACCAACAACCGTCGCAGCATAATCTTTCTGCCCACCCAAACTCACAGAAAGTTTCTGCGCACCTTCAATCACGTGATAGTTCGTCAGGATGTTTCCCTGCTGATCAATGATTGAGCCAGAGCCCGATCCTTCTTGCGGCTCAACAAAGCCAAGAAAGTCGCGCGCGTACGACGTCGAGTGAATAAACACGACTCCCGGCGACAGTGTTCGGTAGACTTCAATGTTGTTCTGTTCGTCCGTTGACGTCGCGGGATCGCTAATACCAGGCGGCGGTGATTCGACGAACGCTGCAGTTGAAGGTTGGAATCTATTTGAGATGCGATCGGCAACTGCAACCATGCCGGAAGCAAACAGTGCTGAAATTAAGGCGATCAATAAAATCTGGCGGGCGGAAAGTCTATACATAAAACTTCTTTCCTCTCTGAAATCAGAATCTCATACCTGCATTAGGATGCGCAGCCGACGATCGGCGGTTGTGCTGGCGAATATCCGGTCCAGGGGCCACTAATTTAAGCCCGCTGACGGCTCTGCGGCAAGAACGGAAACTAGTGTTTGTCATTCACACAACCGCGCTCTCTTCGAGCGCGAAAAGCAATGACGTTAAAACGCGCCAAGGCAGGGCGTGGTTTCGTTTTTTCAGACGTGTTGAGTCGCCGATTTCAGGAGAGAAGTCCAAGAAAAGCGCCCGGGATGGTGCCAAAATAGCCCAGCATCACGATTGGCCCTTCCCAGCCAAGTGCGTAAAAGCCTGTTGCTGTGTGAACGAGCATCAGCGTGAAGTAGATTCCTAATACCAGTGTCATACCACGCCGGGCCAGTGGAAGGTGGGAGCAACGATAAAGAAAATACGCGACAGCCGCACCGACAATGAGTTTCACGCCTAGAAAAGGGATTTCGCCGTGAGCCAGCACGCGAGACATCAAGCCATTCCCTTCGGTCGCGACGTTGAGGCGGATCCAAACGAGCGTGAGCTGCGCATCGAGCCAGTTCATTGTGAACAGCAGCAGACTTTTTGTTAGCGGACCCAAGGTAGACTCCTGACCAACGCTGTTGAACTGCTCCTTTTACGCCAGAACCCCCAAAGCCGAAGCGATGGGGGTTCGTGCGTACACGGGAGGAACGAGACTCGTGCCTAGTAACTAAAAGAAAGAGCTAATAGATGCTTGTTCCCAAAAAACTGGAAGTGGTTCAGCCGAGTTTCAGAAATTCATTTTGGTGGCATTATAGGCTTGGATCTGAAAAGCAGAAAGCGAACTACAAGACTGTAAACGCATGTCGCTCTCGATAGCTGAAGCTCTCCAAATTGCCGGGGACGAACTCGGGCGGGCGGGTGTGCCAGAAGCAAGAAAAGAAGCTCGGTCACTCTTGGCTCACGTACTTGCTGTTGATTGGGCAGTGTTCATCACAAACCCTGAGAAGCCGCTGGCCGAGTGGTCTCTCAATCGGTTTCAAGAACTGGTAAGCCGAAGGTCGACTGGAGAACCCGCGCAGTACATCACTGGCGTTCAGGATTTTTACGGCCGGCGATTCGAGGTAACTCGTGACGTATTGATACCTCGGCCGGAAACCGAGGGGTTGGTCGAAACAGTGCTTCCGTTGTTATCAGTCGCGGCGCCGATTCGGATCTGCGACGTTGGAACTGGATCGGGGTGCATTGCGATAACGGTTCTTTGCGAGAATCCTTCTGTCCACGCCGTTGGGCTCGACATTTCAGCAGCAGCACTGGAAGTAGCAAAGCGCAATGCAATAGCTCACAACGTAGCGAACAGAATTTCGTTCATCAAATCCGATTGTTTCGACGCGCTCACAGACGACATCGCATTTGAGCTGATCGTTTCAAATCCACCGTATGTTTCGGCGAAAGTCCTGCCCGGTTTGCAAAGAGAAGTTAGAGATCACGAACCAAGGGTCGCTCTAACTCCCGGCGTTGACGGACTAGCAGTCATCAAACGCCTCATCACCGATGCACCCTGCTTCCTCAAACCCGCGGGCCACCTGGTGATTGAAATCGGCTTTGATCAATCAGAATCGATACCTGCGTTAGTCGATCCGGCTATCTGGCAATTGATAGATATTGTTCCGGATCTGCAGCAAATACCGAGGATAGTCGTGCTTAAGAAGATTCTTCGCGAAGCCGACTAGTTAAGTTTCCTGCCACAAGCTTCCGCGGTACGGTGTTTAGTCTTCAGAGCAAATCACACAATTAACCAGGCGAAATTAACCAGGTAAACCGCAAGAAGGAGACCACCGAAATGAACAAACTAATACGAGGAAGTGTGCTTGTTGCTGCCCTTCTCGCTGTTGCATGCGGCAGTGTTTTAGCGCAAACCACTCGCGAAAAGAACAGCTCGCTCGCTTGCCGCGAGGGCGACTGGTACAACGATCGGCTGGTTTCGACGTGCCAGATTCGGGAACAGACGCTTCCGGCCGGAGGTCAATTGTCGATCGATGGCCGTCAGAACGGCGGCGTAGCGGTAAAGGGCTGGGATCAGAATCAGGTCCTCGTCCGTGCGCGCGTGCAAGCCGCCGCCCTCTCACAACCAGAGGCAGAACAGTTGGCAGCGCAGATTCGCATTGAAACGGGGGGCAACCGGATCTTCGCAAGTGGTCCAGAGAATAATAAGACCGCACAATGGAACGTGAGTTATGAAGTGTTCGTTCCTCGACGTTCTGATGTAACTGTCGAGACGCACAATGGTGGAATCTCGATCGCGGATGTAAACGGTCGACTCGACTTCACTGCAGTCAACGGCGGCGTTGTTCTTCGGCGCGTAGGCGGTGCTGTTCACGGGTCGACAACGAATGGTGGGCTCGTTGTTGATCTGACCGGCGATCGTTGGGACGGAGAGTCACTTGATGTCAGGACGACAAATGGTGGCGTCGTGATGTCAGTGCCGGAGAACTATTCGGCCAACATTCAAACGGGAACTGTCAACGGGCGCGTTGATGTGGACTTCCCGGTGACTGTGCAGGGAAACATCACTAAACAACTGTCGTTTAATCTGGGACAGGGCGGCGCCTCAGTGCGGGCTATGACGACAAATGGTGGCGTGCGCATTCAGCGTGTCGGCAGCCGCGAATAGGTTTAACTTTCGACAGGATGACAGGACTAAGAGGCGGGTAAGAAGTACGAATCCGTTGCTAGTTTTATCCTGTGAATTTCGTAAATCCTGTCGAACTATTTAGCCGCAGCTTGAACGGATAAACGCAGATCAGAAACGAAACCGATTGGGCTCATCGCTGGGTCGTTCTGAACTGTGGGAATCCCGAAAAAGCTGCGGCTTATCTTTAAGACCGGGAAATAGGGAAGAGGGGAAAGGCAAAGAGGCAGGGGTCACACCTTTTCTCGTCTTTTCCTTTCCCCTTTTCCCTTTTCCCCTTTCCTCTTTATCCTTTCCGCGATTTCCTTTAATCTGGTCGACACCGTGGACAAGTTTCGGATTACGGGCGGCAACGCTCTTCATGGCCGAGTGTCGATCAGTGGCGCGAAGAATTCAGCGCTGCCGTGTATGGCCGCGGCATTACTCACTCCTGAAACAGTAATCCTCCACAACCTGCCTTACGTGCGCGACATCATCACTCAACGTCGCCTCCTGGAAGACATCGGGGCGACCGTGTTAACGCCCGAACTTCGCACGCACAAAATTACTGCCTCGCATGTGGAACTGTTCGAGGCACCTTACGAACTCGTGAGAACGATGCGTGCGTCGGTGCTTGTGCTTGGACCACTGCTAGCTCGCTTTGGCAAAGCAAAGGTGTCGTTGCCAGGCGGTTGTGCGATTGGAACTCGGCCGATCGACCTTCATCTGGCAGGATTTGAGAAGTTCGGTGCGGAGGTCAAACTTGAGGGCGGCAATGTAGTCGCACGAGCTCCCGAAGGTGGCTTGCGTGCGGCAGACATCGAGTTCAATAGAGTAACCGTCACCGGAACAGAAAATCTGATGATGGCCGCGGCACTCGCAAACGGAACCACGACACTTAAGAACGCTGCACGCGAACCGGAGATCGTTGATCTGGCGGATCTTCTCAACAAGATGGGCGCACGAGTGAACGGTGCAGGCGACGAAACGATCTACATCGAAGGAGTTACTTCGCTTACTGGTGCTGAACATACGATCATTCCGGATCGGATAGAAACAGGAACGTTCATCGTTGCCGCTGCATTAACCGGAGGCGAACTCGAAATCAAAGACTGCCGGCCCGACCATCTAACCGCCGTGATTGAACAGTTGAGCGCGGCTGGCGTTGAACTTCAGGAACTTAATCCGAGCACATTGTTGGCGAAAGCCAACGGCTTGCGAGCGAAAGACGTTTCGACGGCTCCTTATCCCCAGTTTCCGACTGACATGCAGGCCCAGTACATGGTGCTAATGACCCAGGCTGAAGGTCGTACCTCAGTTGTGGAGACGGTATTTGAGAATCGGTTCATGCATGCGTCAGAGTTGCAACGAATGGGCGCGCGCATCTCCATCCAAGGCAGCGAGGCAGTGGTCGATGGTCCAACTCCTTTGACGGGCGCTCGTGTTATTGCATCTGACCTGCGGGCTTCGGCTTCGCTTGTTCTGGCAGGTTTGGTTGCGCAGGGTGAGACGGTGATCGATCGCGTCTACCACATCGATCGCGGTTACGAGAGAATTGAAGCAAAGTTAAGGGCCGTGGGTGCCGATATAGAAAGGATTCGAGCGTCGGTTACTGCCGCACTGCATGAAGAGCCGCAAGCGGTGTGAGGTTATTGAAGATTGTAGATTTTAGATTGATGATTGGGCCGCAATCTTCAATCTAAAATCTTAAATTAAAATTTCCGCGAAAGTATCTTATGACAGATCCCAATTGCCTGTTTTGCAAAATCATTGAAGGTCAAATACCTGGCGAGTTCGTTCACAAGGACGATCGATGTGTTGTTATTCGCGACATTAATCCCCAGGCGCCGACGCACGTGCTCGTCATTCCGCGCGAACATATGGAATCGCTGGATGAGGCTGCAGCGGGTGATGAACAGTTGTTGGGCCATCTATTGCGCGTTGCGGCTCGTTTGGCAAATCAGGAAGGACTGGGAGAAAGCGGTTATCGCGCGGTGATCAATACGGGCGCAGGAGCGGGACAATCAGTCTTTCACATCCACGTGCATGTGCTCGGCGGGCGGAGTCTCTCGTGGCCGCCAGGGTAAAGAGAGTAAGCAGTCGGAAGAAAGCGGTAGGCAGGGCAGATCGAAGGAACTGCTCCTGCCTACTGCTTTCTGCCTACTGCCTTCCGCTTACTGACTCTTCGGAGCCACTGCTCGCACCGCCTCCGACACTCCCGCTTCATACTTCTTAAAGTTCTCATTAAAACGTCGCGCAAGGTCGAACGCCTGTTTGTCGTAAGCCTCCGGGTCGGTCCAAGTGCTTCGCGGCTGCAATACTTCTGACGGAACATCCGGACATGACTCCGGTATATTCAATCCAAAGATCGGGTCCGCCTTCGTATCAATCAGCGCCAGGCGACCGTTCAGAATTGCTCGAATCATCGCACGCGTGTAGCTGATCTTCATTCGCTGGCCGACTCCATATGGACCACCGCTCCAGCCAGTATTAACTAACCAACATGCCGCCATGTGCTCCGAAATTTTCTTGCCCAGCAAGTCGGCATAAACGCCCGGATGTAGAACCATGAATGGCGCACCGAAACAGGTCGAGAATGTTGCCTCCGGTTCTTTGATTCCGCGCTCCGTGCCTGCCACTTTTGCCGTGTAACCGGACAAGAAGTGATACATCGCTTGCTCCGGCGTCAGACGCGACACCGGTGGTAGAACTCCGAAGGCATCAGCGGTCAACATAATCACGTTGCGTGGATGTCCTGCGTGTCCTTCCGGGACAATGTTGCTGATGCTCGTGAGCGGATAAGAAGCGCGGGTGTTCTCAGTCTTTGATCCATCATCGAGATTGATTGAGCGATTCACTGGATCGTAAACAACATTCTCGAGAATCGTCCCAAACATCTTCGTCGTTCGATAGATATCGGGCTCCGCTTCCTGCGAAAGCTTGATCACTTTCGCATAACAACCGCCCTCGAAATTGAAGACTCCATCATCTGACCAACCGTGCTCGTCGTCGCCGATTAACCGTCGTTCAGGATCAGCCGACAGAGTTGTTTTTCCCGTACCTGACAACCCGAAGAAGATCGCCACATCGCCCTCTGCACCGACGTTTGCTGAGCAGTGCATGCTCATCACACCACGCTGCGGTAGAAGGTAGTTCATCAAAGTGAACACGCTCTTCTTCGTTTCACCGGCGTACGAGGTGCCCCCGATCAAGACCAGCTTTTGACTGAAATCCATCAGAATAAAAGTTGGCGAACGCGTGCCATCGCGCTGAGGATCTGCCTGAAAGCTTGGGAAGTTGATTACGGTGAATTCGGGTTGAGGTGACCCACCTTGCCCAGAACTGTTGATGAACATTGTCCGGGCGAAAAGCGAATGCCAGGCTAGCTCAGTTATGATTCGAACCGGCTGTCGAAAAGTCTTATCAGCGCCAACGAATGTATCTTGAACAAAAAGATCGCGACCAGCAGCATGGGCCATCATTCGATCTTTCAAAGCGTTGAACTTCGTTTGCGGGAAATCTTTGTTTACATCGCCCCAGAATACTTTGTCTTCGCTCGCGGCCTCTCGGACAATAGCTTTATCTTTCGCGGCCCGGCCAGTGTGCTCACCAGTGTCAACGATCAGCGCGCCATAATTCGATAGAATGCCTTCGTTGCGCCGCGCAATCTCTTCATAGAGTTCGGGGGTGCTCAGATTCCAATAAACGCGCGCGGGTTCTTTAATGCCGTAATTATCCAGTTCGTATGAAGTATTCTTGTTCCCGAGATGTTCCGTAACTCTTTCAGAGCGGATTGACGCCATATCGTCTCCAATCAAAAATAATGTTCGCTATTAAATAGTGCAGGGAAGAAACTCAGGTCTCTTCAACGTCTGCTCTTCTTTCCTTCGCCAGTTGTCTTAACACGTCTCCCAGGTCGCGTGCTGCGCGTTCGATACGATCGGCGGAGGCTTCCAACGACTCGTCGGAGTCGGGTGAACGCAGGGCCACGGCAGCAAGAGCAACTTCCACTTGCTCAATCAGGCGGTTTGCTTCATTTTCAGTCTCTTTTTCGGAGAGGGTCATTGAGCGAGCGGCACTTCTATTATCCATTCCGGGAATTCCTTGGTCGAAGAAAAAATTTCCTTGATATCGTCGGCAGGGCCTGACGTCTTGGCGTAATTGGTTCAGATTGGTAAGTCTTACACTTTGCGGGTCGTTCAGGCAAGTGGACATATTCCACAACGTTGGGCGACGTGGCAATCATCGGAACCTTGTGGCAAAACGGAATTGACAGGTTGCCAGGCAAAAGCGACATCAATTAAAGGAATGAGCCGAATCCCCGAACGAGACGACTTCACCAAAGCAGAATGGCGTCTCATACAACAACTGAACACTCCTGCTAAAGTGCAGCGCTTTTTCACGCAGATGCCCTACAACTGGGAGAAGCAAGGGGGTACGCTCAGGTCCTTTCGGGAGGTCGTGAAGCGCCAGGAAGCACATTGTCTTGAAGCAGCAGTCGGCGCGGCAGTGATCCTCGAGCAGCACGGTTACCCTCCATTGCTGCTGGATATTGAATCGTGGGACCTTTTAGATCACGTGATATTTGTTTATGAGCAGGAGGGTCGCTGGGGATCTATCGCTCGCTCACGCGATATCGGATTGCATGGACGAAAACCTTTGTTCCGTACAGTACGCGATTTGGTCTGGAGTTATTTCGAGCCCTACGTCGATTTCACTGGCAGGATCAAGGGCTATGGGCTGGCGAATCTTCATGAACTGGGAGACTACGACTGGCGCTTTTCGCCGCATCGGATGATTAAGATCGAAAACCATCTGCGAGAGATGCCACACAAAAAACTAAAATCATCTGATGAGAGGTACGAGAAGCTGCTCGAGCGATATCACAGGTACAAGAAACGGTTTCCCGATCGATCGCCGCGCTATTATGACAATGCGTGGCAATGGATGATGTAAGCAGAAATTCTTTGACGGGATTACAGAAGCTACATGATTAGACACCTTTGCAGCCTGATTCTCTGTTGGCTCCTCACGGCCGGTGCTGTGCATTCGTCTCGTTACTGGCCTGTGTCAGCAATCGAGGTTGCAAACCAAACCGTAACGTCACCAGCGCCTCAAGTAATTCCGTTCGAGTTTGTGAACCGGCACATACTCGTTCCGGTGAAGGTTAATAATTCACGGCCGTTGTGGTTCGTGCTGGACACGGGCGATCAATACGCGGTTATCAATCTCGACGTTGCTAGAGAACTCGATTTGAAGCTTCGAGGAACAGTCAGAGTCGGCGGAGCAGGAGCTCAGATACAGACCGGTGCGTTCGTAGATGAAGCGACATTCGCGGTGCCGGGACTTAAAGATTTCAGCCAACCGGTGACTCTGGCGTTACCGATCGGACATCTCGCGTCACGTTTGGGTCAGGACTTTGACGGCATAATTGGTAGCGACTTCATTTCACAATTTGTTGTTGAAATCGACTATCAAGCTCGCGTGTTACGTCTGCACGATAAGAACAGCTTCAAGTACACAGGGCCGGGGGAAGCGGTACCTATCAAGTTTATGCATGGCCATCCGATTCTTGAGGCGGAAGTAACTCCGCAGGGCGGAACTGCAATCAAGGGGGATTTTGTGCTTGATATTGGTGCGGGATTGGCGCTTGCGCTCTACACGCCTTTCGTAAGCGAGCACCATCTCCTGGACAACACGAAGACGATCGAATCGTTAGGCGTCGCGGGGGCCGGTGGAGAGGCGAGTGGCCGAATTGGTCGAGTTGCGCAGTTGAAGATCGGACGACATGCGATCAAAGAGCCGATCACTTTTTTCTCTGAAGACAAAGCTGGAGCCCTTGCCACTTCAGAGATCAGCGGCAACATTGGCGCTCGTGTCGCGAGTAAATTCAAGTTGTTTCTGGATTACGGGCGCAAACAAATAATCTTTGAGCCCAATGCCTCGTTCAATGAACCATTCAATCAGCCAACTGCCGGAATTAGCCTGATCGCAGAAGGAAAAGATTACCGCACCTTCAAGATCAC
>JBKPMX010000033.1:0-41916 GCA_046765655.1 Acidobacteriota bacterium | reverse complement strand
ATTCCCACCCGGGATGATTCCGTTACGCGCGTTTGAATCCGGCACGACAGTACGAATCGTCTGTCCGAGATTTTCTCGCAGCGACTCATATCCGAAAAAGAAAAATGTGCGATCGCGCTCTATTGGTCCACCGAAGCTGCCGCCAAACTGGTTCCGTTTAAATTCAGGCTTCTCCGCGCCGTCGAAGAAATTGCGCGCGTCAAAGTTGTCATTACGATGAAACTCATAAAGAGAACCGTGGATTGAGTTGGTGCCTGACTTCGAGACCGCATTGATCTGACCGCCAAAATTCCGCCCGAATTCAGCGCCGTAGGAATTGGCTTCGACGCGGAACTCGCGGATCGTCTCGACGCCTAATGCAGTACCGGCAGCGCTGCCCCCGGGTCCATTTGTGAAATCGTTTTGCGGCGTACCATCGAGCAAATAGACATTTGAACGCGGATCCTGCCCGTTGATGCTCATACCAAGACCGTGTGCTACAACTGAACCGCCATCACGATGCGCATAAGCTATGACACCGGGTTGCAATAGTGCGAGGTCAGTGTAGTTTCTTCCGTTCAAAGGAAGATCACGAATAAGGCGTTCGTTCACAAGGTAGCTGAGCTCGGGGGTTTGAGTGTTGATGGAGGCTTCACCGCTTTCCACAGTCACCTGCGCAGTCAACCCGCTTACCTTGAGGACAAGCAGAACTTCAACAGTATCGTTCACCGTTAAGTTCACATTCGGACGCATCAGAGGTTCGAAACCTGTCAGCTCCGCACGTAACTCGTAAATTCCAACCGGCAGCCCCGGGAATACGAATCTTCCTTCACTCTCACTCAGCGTAGTGCGAGTGTTTCCTGTCTCGACTTCTTTCGCAGTGATTCGCACGCCGACCAGCAGCGCACCACTGGTGTCCTTGACCTCGCCCGTAATCGTACTCGTGGTTTGGGCCGACGTACCGGCAGCCAGGAAAAACATGAATGCGACTATCTTGACGACATTTGAGACCCGAAGGCCCATTGATGCGCGAGAGGAATTCCCCGCACTTAAGTGGTGAATATTAGCCATTCCAGCCCTGTCTGAAAGTCCAAGTGCCTGCAAGATCGCCATTTTGCGTCTGGCACTTACGTTGCTCCATCAGACATACAACTTTCATACATCTGGATTTGCAGTCTTCCGACATTGCGGAGGACTGCATTTACTGCGTGCTGCTTTATCGCAGCGGCAATTTCTGATCATCAAAGAAAGGAGAAATCATGGCCAAAACAAAGGAACTTTTTCCCGGCAGCGCAACTACGTTTGACGTGTTGCAGCAAGCAGTCAACGACTTTGATGAAGTCCTGTTACATCCCCGAGACGAGAACGGCGCGCGTTCGATGTTCGACATAGGAGACAACAGGATTTTGGTGACCAAGCCAACGGTAATCAAAGGTGTCGTTGACCCAAGATGGCTCGACGAGAAGCCGGTAATCATAGGAACGTCTGGATGGCTGGTATTGGACAACACACCCGATGGCTACCCAGGCGCGGGTATCTTCAGCATCATCGGTCCTCCAGACCTTGTGGAAATCATAAATCTGCGTCTCGAGCACATTCCTGGTCCAAATCCGCACGGCGAATCGATGCATGGGACCGCAACTGTGGCGTACTTCTCCGACAACAACCATTCATCCGGACTAAACATCGCGAATTGCGAAATCATAACCGCGGCGACATCCGCGATTAGTTTCGACGGAATCAATCCGTTGAATGAGCACGCGAAAAAGCATGATGTAACGATTCAAGGCTGCACCATCAAGGGCACGAATCATCCTGACACGTCGCTGGCTCAACGAGTGCCGGGCAACTACGTCGGAGTGAGATTAGGAGCATTACTCACCGGTCGACCACCTATCGACATGCGAAACAGCCATTTCGAGGTCAGAGAATGTAAGGTCGATGTGGCGACATTTGCGGGTGTGGCTGGGGCATTCTTTGAAAGTGATGGACAAAGCGAGTTCGTTATCGAAAAGAACACGATCGGACACTCTCCGAATTCCCTACTCGAAGTGACTCAAGTCGGAATTATTTTCCTGAACGCAGCAGTAATGGATCCTACACTGAGATCCTGGCCGGCAGGAAAGATCACGCTAAGAGAAAATAGGATTAACCTGCAAGGCTACTTCGATTTTCCGTGGCAACAATGGTCCAGTGGAATATTCGTAAACGCGAACAGCGACGTTGCGGAAAAGCTTGACACCATCATAGACCACAACACGATCGATTTTTTGCAGTCGGAACTACCAAACTGGCCCAACAATGCGATGGACTCAATTCCTGATGGACTCGTGCTTGATGGAATCTTTTATCAAGACGAGGGAACGAAGGAATCTAAGAAGGCTTCAGCAGTTATAAGAGAGAATACTCTGGTAACAACTGGAAGTGTGAAGCCGCTAATGGGAATTGCGCTTCGCAAAAACGCTCATCATGTGAAAGTCGAGGGAAATGATCTCATCAGGTTTACCGCTTCCTACGCCCAAATCTTTCTAGACAAGCAGTCGCATAATTGTGTGATCTGGGGGAACGTATACGGTGGACTCGGAGAAATGAAAGGAACTAACTACTCTATCCAGCCCATCGCAGTAGTCTTGTGCGATGGAGACGAGAACGAGTTGTCGTGTACAAAATTCAGCGGAAGCGGCGTACCAGGCTGGACGTTGGATCCGAAGGGACAACATTGCGGCGGGCCCGGACGCGTTAAGCTTGACCGCGACAGTGAATTGGATAAGGTTCAGGTAGATCCTGTTACCTTCGCACTCACTCCCCAAAAGACTGTCCAATGGTGGAATGCTAGTCAGATGCCCAACAATAAGAACAACGTTTACACATAACCTGGCTGGCAACTGACCTGTTTATTAGGCAGGTTAGGGACGGATACAGTCACGTTTTTTCGGTGGTCAAGAGTATTTAGCCAAATCAGCATCGCGCCGATCGTTCTTTGGTCGGCGCGATGCGTTCGTCGAACTAAATACGAGTCGTTACGAGCCTAGCTCCAATCTCACGTAAGCCTTATCTCGTGTGGTCCTGCCAAATCATAGGCGCGTCTACTGACAACCAGAGAGTTATCAACCCAGCGCAACTTTCGGAAACCAAGAAGGTGAAAAATCTGTAGTGGCAGAAGTCGTGCAATGCGGGTGTTGATGATAAGCACATCTGGGTTACTTCGGTCGCCGCGAACACCTGGAAGGAGTGGCATGACGTTGCCAATTCTGAGCCTGCGTAGCAATGCGGAGAGGCTCAACCAGAACCGCTTGACTTCACGTGCCAGAAAGAATCCGTCGTCACCAAGCGCTTGATAGAGTGGCATTAGAATCAGTCCTTTTTCGCGCGCCGTGATATCGCCGGAACGGTCTCTGGCGAGAAGTTCTCCGCGCCGGACTGCTTCAAAACTTCTAAAGCCGGGCTCCATTCTGAAGTTATCTTCGGGCCCAATCGAATGACGATATCGTACTTCAATTACACGACTACCTTGGCCAGCACGTTTAAGAACGGATTGCCAGTGTTCGAGATCGGCTACATCCTCACGTGAGAGATTTCCACTTGCTACAACTGCATTCCAAATCATCGCTTCATGATGATCCACTGAGCTGGGTGCCTCATGCTGTCCAGCTTCAAAACCAAGCGTGATTGCGCCGAGATTGTTGAGGTACTCGAGCAGAGTTCCTTCTATCTGTTCTTCCAGCCCAAGGACAATCATTACTGGAAACGTCAATGCGAAACGCCGGTTGCGCAAGGTGTCACCAACAGTTGCAAAAGGTTCACCTTGCGCAGACGTCGTGTGCAAATCGAGAAAATAGATTTCGCCGCGCGCTCGCTTAATCGCATCACTCAAATGAATCAGTAGTTCGTGTTGTTCTATACCTTCAGCGGTGCTTGATCTGTCCGTAGCAATGATCCCACTTGTCCATTGACGATTCAGATCTTCGTCGACATACCGAACGTTGCGTTCCAGCGCCCGGGTGTTTCCGCGAAGGAAGACTATTTCACCGTGAATCGACGCTCTTAGTTCTCTCAGACGCTGCAGCACGCGTCCCGCAGCGAACACTCCGGCAGGTTCGTTACCGTGAATTCCAGCAGTGATTAGCAATGTTGGACCAGTGTGAGATCCAACAATCGATCCGATCAGATGCCTGGCATGCCCACTCAGCGTTTGAGGAGCAGCGCGGGTGAGTGTCGATGCGGTTGACGTTGACATCAACTTACTCCAGCACGTGGATGTTCTTCTGGCTACATATCTCTTTTAGTTTCTGTGGCCAAACCGTGACGCTTACTTCACCAAGATGTGCTTTGCGAAGCAGGAGCATCACTGTGCGCGATTGTCCGATACCACCACCTATGCTGAGTGGAATCTCGTCGTGAAGAACCGCCTGATGGTAGGGCAACTTAAGAAAATCAAGTTGTCCCGTAATCTCGAGTTGCTGCTGAAGTGTTTCGGCGTTTACGCGAATTCCCATTGAGCTGAGCTCATGCCGGCGTTTGGTAACCGGATTCCAAACAAGAATATCTCCATTCAGGCCGTGAAAGTTCTTGCCGTTGTCTGTTGTTGGTGTTACCCAGTCGTCATAATCGGCAGCGCGCATTTCATGTGGATAGCCGTCATCGAGAACCCACCCAATGCCGTAAATAAAGATCGCTGGATACTCCTGGAGTATGGCTGTCTCGCGCATCTTACGTGGCAGATCCGGATACCTCTGTAGTAACTCTTCTGCATGCATGAATACCAACTCTTCCGGCAGATTGGGATACCTGCTTGTCTTCAAAGCCGGAAAGAGTCCCTGGATGTATGTTTCGGCGCCTTTGATGACCTTCCAGATGCGCTGGACCGTCTCACGTAAAAGAGCAAGGTTACGCTGCTCAGCATTAATTACTTTCTCCCAGTCCCACTGATCCACGTAAGCACTATGATCATGGTCCAGAAAATAATCTTTACGCACAGCGCGCATATCAGTGACCAGCCCTTCGCCTGTCTTCATGCCGAACTGCTTTAACGCGACGCGCTTCCATTTGGTGGCAGCTTGTACGACTTGAGCGTCGATTGGATTCTTGTTGCGGTCGTTTGAAATGTGAAACTCGACTGGAGTGCGCGAGCCATCTCGATCGAGATAATCATTGACGCCGCTCTCAACATCGACGATCAACGGAACCTCAACCCTTATGAGATTCAGCTCCCGGCAAAGACCATCTTCGATATATCGTTTAACCAGTGTGATTGCTTGCTGCGTTTCTTTACGATTCAGCAAAGAGCTGTAGTCGTGTGGCAATATCTTTTCTACCTCTTCGTAATTTCCGATTCCTGGTCCGGCCAGGTCAGCCTGCTTGGCCAATGTGGTACTCATCTGTTTTCACCTCTCAGTATCCAGTCTGAAAAGACTATGAAGTTGTTAGGGACCGCAATAACGCATAGATCGCTCTCAGTAGCAGGGGGCAAGAAATATGCCGAGAACCGCATGCCACAAAATCACGCTATAAGGTTGCAGCTATGACTATTCGTGTGGAAGCTTTCGCTATGGAATGCGTGAAACAGCGCAGGAGTGACTGAAAATGACGAAACAGCATGAAAGGACCGTGCTGATTATCGGTGGCGAAGGAGAGTTTGGCCGATTCTTGTGCCAGGACATTTTGCCCAGTATTGGCGTGATCCATGTCTCCGTGATCGAACGTGATACGCCACGCGAGGAACATCAGTCATTGCTGAAGAACGCTCGGCACGTTGTGCTCGCAACACCACTGGCTGGTTACGCGGAACGTGCCTGCGAGCTGATTTACCAAAGTCGCACTATTATTAATGAGACGACCCTCTGGTTAATCCCCTCTGTTCAAGCGGGTGTTTGGCGAGCAGCGTCTGCGACGCTCGAACTCGTCGCGAACCCTCATTTGTCTGCAGTGTTCTTGCACCCGATGTATGGACCAAACGGCTTCCGTCAAACTGAGGCAGAAGCGCGTACCTTCCAAAATGTACTCACCGCGACGCACTCAGGTGCGAAACATCCTTTGGACGATGAGCTAACGGCGATCACCAATCTCTTCCTCAACAGGTTCAACATACGAACGACCACTTTCTTCAATCCTGATGAGCATGATCGCGTCACTGCCTACTCGCAGGGCTTGTCTTATTGCGTCGCACGACTCATGTTTGAATTTCCAAAGCTCGATCAAGGCGTGCGTGAGGCAATGGCAGACCTGCATCACTCCTTTAGCGGTAATCGCGATCTGATACTCGACTTCATTAGGATCAACTCCTACATGCCTCAGGTGATCGCGGCGTTTGAGGATGCGTGGCGCCAAACCAATCAATCGAACTACAACGATGTCTTGAAAGCATTTGCGCGGGCCGACACTGCCCTCAACCGAGGCGCTGATTCACTGATCTCTACAAAATGGTACGAGAAGTTACGAGCGATGTCGGGTGAGGTTACTGGAGCCGAGTTTATTTCATAAGCTGTTAGTTCGGGGTTCGAACCCTGAGGGGCACTAATAAAACAGTTGGTGTTCTAATACCTACTTTTGCACTCGAACGCTTTCTTTGATCGCTGTGCGACCCGCAAACCCGATTCTTGGATCCTGAGCGGCTACTCTGACATCAATGAACATCAATCCAATCTAAGGTACGCTCGATGGCCTTCTGCCAGCCGATGTATCCCGCTTCTCTCTGGTCTTCGCTCCAACGAGGTTCCCATTGCTTGTCTGCTTGCCAGTTCAGGCGCGTCTCTTCCACATCATGCCAAAAACCGACAGCTAGTCCAGCTGCATATGCCGCCCCGAGCGCGGTGGTTTCGGCAACGACCGGGCGGACCACAGGCACACCAAGAATGTCGGCCTGCAGTTGCATAAGCGTATCGTTCACTGTCGCGCCACCATCTACTTTCAATATCGCCAAGTGAACGCCGGAATCTTTTACCATTGCGTCGAGCACGTCGCGCGTTTGATAACAAATAGCTTCGAGCGTCGCGCGCGCAAGATGACCTTTGTCGTTGAAGCGCGTGAGTCCGACGATGCAACCACGCGCGTCGGCGCGCCAGTAGGGCGCGTATAATCCTGAAAAAGCCGGCACGAAATAAACGCCACCGCTATCCTTAACTGAACACGCCAGCGCTTCGATGTCGGCCGCTTGCTTGATAATACCGAGTTGGTCGCGCAGCCACTGAACAGCGGAACCGGTCACGGCTACCGAACCTTCGAGCGAATAAATCGGACGAGCGCCACCAAATTGATAACAAACAGTGGTAAGTAATCCAGAGCGCGAGGGCACAATATTCGTCCCCGTATTGAGAAGCATGAAGTTGCCCGTGCCATAAGTGTTCTTGGCTTCACCGCTCGTGAAGCAAACTTGCCCGACGGTTGCAGCTTGCTGATCACCCAGGTCTGCACACAATAGAACTTCACCCTTGAAGGGACCCGTAGAGCGCGTCAAGCCATAAGAGTTTGCATCCGAGGAAGGGCGAACGGAGGGCAGCATCAAACGCGGGATGCCAAAGAGCCCGAGCAGTTCATCGTCCCAATCAAGAGACTCCAGATTGAATAGCATCGTGCGGCTGGCATTTGTCACATCGGTGATGTGCACTCCGCCCTCTTTGCCGCCGGTCAAGTTCCAGATCAACCACGTGTCGATATTGCCGAAGATCGCCTCACCTCGTTCAGCAGCTGAGCGAGCGCCGTCGACGTTTTCCAGAATCCATTGAATCTTGCCGCCGGAAAAATACGTCGCGGGTGGCAATCCCGCTTTCCTTCGAATCGTTTCGCCTGCGCCATCTTGTTCCAGCCTGTGCATGATGCGGTCAGTGCGGGTGTCTTGCCAGACGATGGCGTTGTAAAGAGGTTCACCGGTCTTCGGGTTCCAGACGACCGTGGTCTCGCGTTGGTTGGTGATGCCGACCGCCGCCAGGTCTTGCGCCGTGAGATTGGCTTTGGAAAGCGCTCCCTCGATCGTGTCGCACACCCGCTGATAAATCTCCCGCGCGTCATGTTCGACCCAACCAGCTTGCGGCAGAATCTGCGCGTGTTCCGCCTGGTGACGCGCAACCTCTCGACCGGCATGATCGAAAACCATAAAGCGCGTACTGGTTGTGCCCTGATCAACTGCGCCTACGTATCGAGTCATAATGAATCACAAATAGAATCATTGAGTTCCAGGTGGCTGCGGCTTCACACGAATTTCAAAAACTTTGGGCCAGAGTTTGCCGGTCACAAAGAGCCGGTGTCCCGCAGCGTCGTAGGCAATCCCATTCAAGGCCGGACGCAGAGGCTCGGAGGATGACTGCGGAATGAGTGGTTTGAGTCCTGCCAGATCGATCCAACCGGTGACCTGGCCCGAATCGGATTCAATGATTGCGATTCGATCTTGCCGCTGAACGTTCGCGTAGATCTTGCCATCGACGAACTCCAGCTCATTCAGATTTGCGACAGGCTCGTTGCCATCGAAAACTTCGAGGCGGCCCAGCTCCGCGAAAGTTTCAGGATCCAGAAATCGAAGTTTGGCGGAGCCGTCGCTCATGATGAGGCGGTTGTCGTCATGAGTGAGGCCCCATCCGTCACCTGGATAGTAAAAAATCGACTGCGGTTCGAAGGACGCGATGTCGTACGTCACGCCGATTTGATTTCCGAAGTGTCGGCGGAGGTCCTCGAAGAATTTACGCAGGTGCCAAGGGGGCGCATTCCCACGCCTTCTCGGAGTCAACTGGAGCAACCTGCCGCGCCACTCGGTCAAGCCTTCGGCGAAGTCGCCGGGATCGACTGCGCGCTGTTGAATGATCTCACCGGTCTCCAGGCGAACCTTTCGCAGTGACGATCGTCCGGTGATGCCGGTGCTTTCATAAAGGAACCCGTCAATATAGATTAGGCCCTGAGTGTAAGCGTCAGTGTCGTGTGGGTACTCGCCAACGATCTCGTATCCAAAAACGCTTCCAACAGCCTGCGTCTTACGTACGGTTACAGGCGCGGGTGGCGGCGTTGTTGAGCGGCGCTTGAGAAGGATTACTGCAATGGTTGCTAGTACCAGCAGTCCGATGACGATTATCCCGATTCGCTTCACGCTCATAGCAGTCTAACAATCCACTTTTGTTCCTGGGTGATTTGACCTTCAGGCGTGACACAATTTCGCCGGCCTTATTGCTGTTCAAAGGATTATCTTCATAAAGATAATTTGGCGTGTCGAGCTTGATAACTGTTGCATCCCTTAGTTCGTCGCGGACAATTTGCTTTATTGTGCCACCGCTTTCCGAATCGCGTCCAAAGGGGGGCGGGATACCTGTTGCTGGTCCACCGTCATCGTTGCACTTCAACAGGTCTCATAATCTGTTGGTTCGGGTTCGAATCAAACCGCATGGCGCGTGGCAGGGGATCAGTTTCTACATGCGGCTTGATTTTTGACGCGTACAGGCGATTCATCACACCTTTAGTTCCTGAAGCTTACCTCCTATTAATGGTCCACTTGACGTGGCTGCACGCCTTCTGGCTAACAGCGCATCAATAGACCAAGAACCCGGTCCCGCCAGCAACAAGAAAGCACAGTTTAAGAGTTGCGCGTATTCGCTGCGTATTTCGTGCAGCACGGCCCAGAAACCGATTTGCGGAGGCACCGGTGGCAGCGGCAACGGAGACGTCCCGAGATACAAAGGGATCTTTGTCGAGGCCATCGCAACAATCATTTCAATGATGAACGGCACCGCGATTAGCCGCGTCAGGAATCCAGTCAGCAACAGAATACCGCCGATAATCTCCAGCCAGCCATCGGCAGTCGCCGTGAAATGAGGCACCGGAAATCCGAGCTTTGTAAAACGTCCGACGCCCTGATTGGGATAGACGAATTTAAGGATGCCCTCCCACACGAACACAGACCCAGCCATTAATCGGAGCAAAAGAGTCGCTGTTGGACCATCTGTTGGCGGATTGAGCAGCCAGTTTCTTAAGTTATTCATTTTTTTATCCTCACTAGTCACTTTCACCTATACAGACCAACATCTCGGTTTGAATATTCCCGGCGATTTGCCGATCATCCTGCGGGAATAAAAAGGCAGCCACTTCAGTCTTCACTAAAGAGAGCTGGGAAAAACTAGCGAGGAACTTCATTGCCAGACCAAAGCAAAGTCGTTCGATTTGAAGAGATAGCTTTGCCGCATATGGCCGCCGCATACAACCTGGCGCGCTGGCTCGTACATAACGAAGCTGACGCTGAAGACATAGTCCAGGAAGCTTACTTGCGCGCGTTTAAGTTCTTTAGCGGTTATTACGGTGGCGATACCAGAGCATGGCTGCTGACAATTGTTCGGAACACCTCGTACACGTGGCTACAACAGAATCGTGCTCTTCGCTTGGCCGACCCAATCGAAGACAAGCTGGACGAAGTTGGCCTGGACTTTGCGGATCCGGAGATTCTGCTTCTGCAAAGCGTCGACTCGCAAATAGTGAGGCACGCGTTGCAAGAGCTACCGGTTGAGTTTCGCGAAGTCGTGGTGCTGCGCGAAATGGAAGCCCTCTCTTACAAGGAGATCGCTAACATCGTGGACATCCCAATTGGAACCGTTATGTCTCGACTTAAACGCGGGCGGAAACGACTGCATGGGCTGCTCGCCAATCTCATGGGGAAGGGGGCAGGCAATGAGTTGCCAGGAAACGCGCGAATTGATTCACGGCTATCTCGACGGTGAGTTGGACCTCTTGAAGAGCATCGAAATCGAAGAGCACCTCAAGGATTGCCACGTATGCACGCAAACCTCCAAAGGGATTCGGAGTTTGCGGTCGGCTATAGGCGACACTGCTCTCCGCTTTGAGCCGCCCGCAAATTTTGAACGACGTTTGCGATCTGCTTTGCGGCGCGAAAGCGAACTGGAACCAAAACCGACGATTCTTCGCTGGCGTTGGATACTAGCCGGAACGTCGTTGATCGCTGCGGTCTTCGTTATCTGGGCCCTTGCAGGAATCTTTGCGCGACAATCGACGGGCGACCTCGTGGCTCAGGAGATCGTATCGAGCCATGTGCGCTCACTGATGGCCGATCATTTAACCGATGTTTTGTCTTCCGACCAACACACAGTCAAGCCGTGGTTCAACGGTAAACTTGACTTCTCGCCGCCGGTGAAGGATCTGAGTCAGCAAGGATTCAGCTTGAATGGTGGACGCCTTGATTACATCGACAACCGTCCGGTCGCCGCGTTGGTCTACCAGCGCCGGCAGCATTCGATCAACCTGTTCATTTGGCCGTCAACTGAAGCACTGGCAGTGACTGAAAAAGCCTCAGTGCACCAGGGTTATAACCTGATTCGTTGGACCAACGCCGGCATGACTTACTGGGTTGTATCCGATCTTAACCTGGCGGAACTCCAGCAGTTCGTTCAACTACTCCAGGAGCAAAGCCAGGCGCGTCTGTAGTGATGGTTTGTTCGCATGGCTGATCTCACTGCGGCGCTCCGAGGAAGGCTGCAAGGCGAAGCAGATCGGCGAACACACCTGCGGCAGTCACCTCGGGCCCCGCACCCGGCCCACGGACAATCAGTGGTTCCCGGTCGTAGCGCCTGGTCTGAAAACTCACTATATTCTCGCCGCCCTTCAGATTCGCGAAAGGATGATCGAATGTGTACTCGCGTAGTCCTGCGGACAACCGTCCGTCTGCCTCGATCACGCCAACATAGCGCAGCACTCGTTGGCGCGCTCGTGCTGCGCGTTGCAATTCACTCATGTGATCATCATAACGATGAAGCTGATCGAGGAACTCGTCCGCGCACGCAGATCGCAACTCGTGCGGGACCAGGCTTTCAATCTCAACCTGGTCCAATTCAACCGCGAGTCCCATTTCTCGCGCGAGGATGATCAGCTTGCGGCCCACATCAACGCCTGTCAGATCCTCACGCGGATCCGGCTCAGTAAAGCCGAGGCGGTGTACCTCTCGCACAATCTCGGAAAAAGTTTTAGTCCCGTCGAACGAGTTAAAAATATAAGAGAGAGTACCTGAAAAGACGCCTTCGACACGGACGATCTCGTCGCCGGTCTCGAGCAGATCGCGGAGCGTGTGTATTACAGGCAAGCCAGCGCCGACATTGGTCTCATAGAGGAAGTATCGGTGGTGCTTGCGCGCTGTCTCTCGCAAACTGCGGTAGGAACCCAGCGGTCCAGCGTTTCCTTTCTTGTTCGGCGTGATGATGTTGATTCCTCTCGCGAGCCAGCCCTCATAGTAGTGAGGTAAGGCATCGCTTGCAGTCGCGTCGATAATCACTGAGTGGGGCAGATGGGCGGCGTGGACGTGGTCCACAAAGCGCTCGAGGTCTGCCTCCAGACTGCTCTTATCCAAGGCGGCTTTCCAATCCGACAAGTCGAGCCGCCGATCATCCAGAAGCATCTTTCGGCTATTCACGATGCCGCGCACGCGCAGGTCGATTCCTCGCTCCTCTCGTAGAGCTTCCAGACGCTTCTCAAGTTGGTTAAGAAATGTTCCACCGATCAACCCGGTCCCGATTAGTCCGACAGAGAGTGTCTGACTCGACAGATAAAACGCGGAGTGCACAGCCCGCAGTGCCTTTGTGGCCTCCCGCTGTTCGATCACTACCGAGATGTTGCGTTCTGAGGATCCCTGGGCGATGGCTCGGATGTTTACCTCCGATTTGCTCAGCGCGGTAAAAAACTTCCCAGCCACACCGGTCCTTTCGATCATCCCGTCGCCCACGATCGCAAGAATGCAGCAGTCCTTCGTTAGATCTACCGTTTGAACCTGGCCACGTTGGATCTCAGCGAAGAATGCTTCCTCTATGGTCTGTTTGGTCAACTCCGCCTGTGCCAGCGGAACCGCGAGACAGATCGAGTGCTCTGAACTCGCTTGCGAAATCATGACGACTGAAACGTCCACGGCGTGTAGGGCCCCGAAGAGTTTGTTCGCTACGCCCGGAATTCCAATCATTCCGGTTCCCTCTACATTAAGCACGGCCATGTCGTCGATCGTGGCGAACCCCTTGACCGGCATTTCAGACACTGATGTTGCAGAGATCCTTGTTCCGGTCGCTTCCGGCTTGAAGGTATTCCGAATCCAAATGGGAATCCCTCTGGCTATTGCCGGGAACATTGTGTTTGGGTGAACGACTTTGGCGCCGAAGTAAGCCAGCTCGGCAGCTTCCTCGTAAGACAGCTCGGGGATAATCATCGCGTCGGGAACGCGACGCGGATCAGCACTCAACACGCCGTCGACGTCGGTCCAGATCGTGACAGAGTCGGCTTCGAGGAGGGCGGCGAAAATTGAAGCTGAAAAGTCGCTGCCATTTCGTTTCAGCGTCGTGGCCACCCCGTCATGCGTTGAAGCGATGTAACCCGTGATAACCACGAAGTCAGTCGGGCTCTGAAGGGCCGGCGAACTTCGTAGCCGCTCCAACGAAAGCTCCCAGTCAACAGTAACGGTGCGGCTAGCGGGTTCGACGATTAGGATCTTGCGTGCGTCGAGCCAACACGACGACTCGCCGCAGTCTGCAAGATGCGCATGCAGCAGTTGAGCGGACCACAACTCCCCGTGGCCCGAAACGAACTCTCTGATTGACTCAGAGGGAAGTCCAGTGATCCAAACGCCTCGCAGGACTTCCTCGATGTTCTTGAAATCGGCAGCCAGGCTATTCGCCAGCGGCTGCGCTTGCTCTTCAGATAGCCCGAGTTGGGCCATCGTTTCGAGATGTTTTTCTTTCAGGTCTCGAAGCTTTGCGAGGTAGGAATCGTTTTGATTCGCGGCGAGAGTCACCAACTCAATCAGGCTATCAGTTACGCGGCTCATCGCTGATACGACTACGGCCACGCGTATTCCATCGTTACGGTCTGCTCGCACAATGCGGCCTGCCGTTTGATAGCCACGGGCGTCGGCCAGGCTCGTGCCGCCGAATTTGTGAACGACCCACTTGGAATTCATTATTTGACCGATTGACCTCAATGAAACAGAGTCGACAGCCTAAGAGTGTTTTAATCGAGATTCAAAGGGAAAGGAAGGACTTATTGTTTGCGCAGCGAGTTGGCTAGCAAAGGGATAGCGGTGCGGGGCAGTAGCCCGACTGTTAAGGAGGGTTCTGGCGTTACCTCGCGAGTCGTAAGATGAGAGCCCTTCTTAACAACGACATCTTGATTGGCGGCGCCGGTAACGACACTCTCAACGGCGGCGCTGATAACGACACGTTAACCGGCGGCACCGGGGCCGACGCGTTCTTCGGTGGACCAGGTATAGATGTAGTGACTGACTTCACGCCGAGTCAGGGCGATACTCAGAATGGTATTCCGTAGAAAGATGACCTCTCGACGCCCACCGTCACCAGCTGGGCCTCGTCATCGATGCTACACATACGAAGGTTGATCGGTCCTCATCGGAGCGTCTTCTTCCGGTCCACAAGGACCCACACTACAAGCCAGCCGAAGATAAAGTTGGAAGTTGCAGTCTCTAAGAGATGAACCATTCGTACTTCAGCAGGCATGAACGGGTTTGGCAATAAGAGCTGAGCACTCATCGCTGAGAACAATAACGCGACGGCTAATCCCGCTTCATACCCACGACCTTTCATAGTTCGAATCACTACAACTGCGATACTGGTCCATAAGAGCGCACGAACTACTTGAAGCGGAAAAAGGAGTGGTGTGTCGCGCCACACGTTGCTGATTTGCGCAAGGAAACTACCGGGATCGTTTCCGCTGTAATACGCGCGCACTGCCTCACTCTTCCACGCAATGAAGTAGCCGAACGTGAAATATATGATTAAGTAAATGACGATGATAATGCACAGCTTCAGCAACCAATGACTGACCGGCATCTCTAAGCGACGTTCGTTACTGTTATCCGGATATTTCAGTTTTCTATAAATCATCACCGCGAAGATCGAGAAGACAGCGGAGAAAACGGCTCCAAATAGAAAGAGACGCGGTAGCATGCCCGACGGCAGCTTCACAAAGAATGCCGTCTCGATCTGCGGCAGAACCGTCATCGCACCGTACAACACAACGGCGATCGCGAGAACGAGTTTCCATCCTCCATACCGAGATCGAGAGATTATGAAACTCAAAGCGATTGCATTCAGAACACTGAGAACAAACACACCAGTGATGACTGCAGCAGTGTCTGCCGGAGAGAATTCTTCAGAAGGACGGGGTAGCAATAGTGCCGAAAGAAGAATGAAGCAGACAAAATGAACGAGAATTAATCCGACTAGTCGGAGGGCGAGCAATGTCGCTTTCATTGTTTCTCAGCTCGAAGATTTCTTAGGACGCACGATATCAAACGACAGAATTGCCAACCCGGTTTCGAGTTTTGGTTCGGTCGGTGCAAGGGCTTCGCAGTGGGACCAAGCCAGTAACCCCTCACGGTAACGAGTGGCTGCGAAGCCTCGGGCGTCTAGCCTGAGTCTCGTCTTTTGCAACCTCTGCGTAGCAAGTTCGCAAGTTCTTCTGTTTCTAAGAAACTTTTTCGCACGGCTTTGCCGCCCGATGTGAGGCGACGGCTTTGCCTCGCCGGGGAAGTGGCTTTTTCGATTCGGGCTATGCCCTGCGCCCTCACACCAATTCAAGTTGAGTGGAACCAAAGCGGCAGGTCATAGACCGAACCAAGGGCATAGCCCGGAATGAGAGCCGCATTACGGCGAGGCAGAGCCATCGCCTCACATCAGGCGGCAAAGCCGTTAACAATCAAGCACCATTATTTGGTTGCGGTTCTGCTGCGCTGCGTACTCAGTGTCTCTGTGGTGAAGAAGATGCAGCGAACACTCACCACGGAGACGCGGAGAACATAGAGGTTGCACGGAGAGGAAGCTTCGCACCTATGCTTGCCAAAAAAATAGCGGTCTCCGGACGGAAGGATCTTTTTCACAAGCAAACGCGAAGGCAGGCGAGAGATCTACGCGATGAACGCTGATGGAGGCAGTGTCGGACGATTTACGACGATAGGAGCGATAACACCTGTCTGGTCGCGTGACGGGACCAAGATCGCTTTCGTCAGCGAGAATTTAGATATCGGAAAGACCCAACATCCGCTCCAAGTGTTCGTTGCGAATGCGGACGGCAGTAACGTTCGGAATCTGACGAAGGAATCTCCAAGCACGTTCTTTCCATGCTGGTCAGGCGACAGCGCGAGTGTTGCTTATGCAGTTGATAATCTCGGAGTTGTATCAAACATCTATCAGGTCGATTTGAATGGCGGCAATATCAAGCGACTGACGGCTGGACCAAAGATGGACACGCAACCCGCAATCTCACCTGACGGATCGAAGCTAGCCTTTCAAACTAATCGAGATGGCAACTACGAAATTTACGTGATGCAGCTCCGCTAACTAAAGGTTCAAGATTGGTTCAACAACGTGACAAAACAGTCAGTATCCCGACGGGTCGGGATACTGACTGTTTTGCCAAGCGAATTGAATCTCAACCGCATGTTGAAATCATCCGACGTAACAAAGCTCTTCACCAGCTCATACAAAACAGACAATTCAGAAAACTTTCATAGCGGTTTGAGGTCTTCTCTCTGCAACCTCCGTGTGCTCCGTGTCTTTGTGGTCGATTTGATGCGGACGTACGGGCCACCACAGAGGCACAGAGGATCACAGAGGTTGCACAGAGAATAGATTCAGATTACGACACCATTCACTCTATTCGAACTCATTTGACGCCCCAGAAATCGTGGCAGTAAGCTACGTCAGCTTTTCAACTACCTGTTCCACCGCACCGATTCTGGAGGTAACACTCATGGGCTTAAACGAGCGGCGAAAGATCAAAGAACTCCAGGACACTACGCTGCCTGGACGCGTCAAAGAAATAGAAGAGATCTGCGGCCAGCCAATACCTTACGAAGTCGATTGGGACAGTCTTGCGGATGACGCTGAGGCGTTGAACTTTCTCGATAACATCTCCTGTCATAGGCTGAACATGGCGCTGCGGACGATTTGTGTTGACGACATGGGTAAAGAAGCCGTGCGAGAAGGCCTCCGCCTAATCAAGCTAAAGAACGTCAAAGACAAGAACGACATGAGCATCACGTTTGATGGAGGTGTTCTTGAAATGCATTGCGCGTATGCGCTGCGCACTGAAGGCATGTACAGCGATGGTGCAATCCACGAAGTCCTCATGGCGAAGTTATAACTTTCTCGTCTATTGAATGCCTTCCAATTTTGGGTATCGCAGACGGAGTGTTATAAGGCTGTTTAGAAGGAAGTGATTCAAGATGATCAAGAACGGTTTCTCTGGCCTGTTGCTCTCTTTTCCACTGGCAGCGGGGATGTTTTTTCCCGGCGTGTCTTGTGACGGCGCGAAGACGCGCAAAGCATCCAACATGAATCAAAACCAAAATAGCAATTCGCCGGTAGCGCAGAAGAAGTTGAATGGGTCATGGGGTGGTCAAGGGATTTCTATGGACGTCACCGATAACGGTGCGAGTCTTGACTTTGACTGCGCTACGGGGCGTATTACTGAAGCGATCGTACCCGACCGTCACGGGAAGTTTACCGCGAAAGGTTTGTTTGCGCGGCAACGTCCTGGACCAACGCGTGAGGGCGATGACAACGATGGTCAACCCGCAACCTATACAGGGGTAATCAACGGAGACAATTTGACCTTGACGATCAACCTCACTCGAAACGATGAAAAGGTGGGAACCTTTACGCTCGGACACGGCAAGCCGGCAAGAATCAGAAGATGCGCATAGGATGTGCCGCTTAAAGTGAACATGAAAAGAGGGCGCGACCACGAATGGCGCGCCCTCTTTTTTTGTGAATAACTACTTCGACTTTTTCCGGATCACGATGGTGCTTCCCGATCCAACAGCGGCCGTCGGATCTTCGGCATCACTCGCTCCGCACTGATTGTCGAAGACTATGGCTCCGGTGCTCTTATTCCAGACCTTGATCCGGAACTTGTCGACACCGTCACCTCCCTTCGTATTTCCATCCACCACCGTCAAGATGAAGTTATAACCGGCTTCGCCGTTCACTTTGCCAACGCCCTGGACCTGTGCCCGGTTTCCGGAGATGGTCAGGTAATTGTAGTTCAGTGCGTTGAATTCAAAGTTTCCCCGCTTGAACTTGACTTGAGTATTCCCCGTGGGATTCTTGGCGTTCGTGTACTTGGAGCTAAAGCTAAATCCAAGTTTTCCGGTTAAGCCAAGATCACCCGTGTAGGAATCGCCAGGAACTATCAGCCAGCCTTGACCGGTCGTAGAACCGCCGCTGGGATCAAAGACGACCACAGTCGCTTCTGAATCTGCGACGGGACTAGTCGAGTTGTCGGTCTCCCGCGTTCTTACCTTGTACACTCCAGGTGTTGTGAAGATGTAGTTTCCCGTCGAGCCGCTGGGTTGCGCGATCGATCCCGCGCTCCGTGCGCTTTCAACGATAAACTGAGTAGGAGAGGTCATGCCGCCCACATCACTGAGAACGCCACCGAGATTTACTGGCGTGTTTATCCTCACGGCAGTGTTGCTCTTTGACGATCCCATGCTTTGTGGAACGACTACCTGGGTTGATTTCGTGGTGACGTTGCCGGCAGCGTCCGTACATGTAGTCGTAACCGTGTAGATACGTCCCTTGCCAGTACCAGCGCGTTCAGCTCGCAGGCGAACGTGATGGTTGTCGATGATCTCCCAGTCAGGCGAAGTATCGCCATCGCCGGTACCATTAAGAGGTTCGTTACTAGTTACCGCGAGAACGCAATTCAACCCGGGACAGTTATCGGTAGCCGTGTAATTAATGGTCACATCCTGCATCAAGTGGTTTGGCGGCCATAGAGATGCCGGTGTCGCCGATGGATTACCCACCGCGGGTTTTTGCGTATCGTTAACTGTAACCTTGAAGGTACTGCTAGCTCCCGAAGTAGACGTGGTGGTAACCGTTGTTTCGCCTAGCGGGAAGAATGATCCGCTAGCAGGACTGCTAGTCAATACGCCGCAACTGCCGGTCGATGTTGCCGCGGAATAATTTACGACTGCGCCGCATTGATCAGGATCGTTGTTGACGGTTATGTCGCTTTGCGGATTGATCGCGCAGGTTTGGCAACTGCCTGCGCCAAAGGCTCCCGACAGTAGACCAGAAACAGTTCCCGAGTAACTCGCACAACCTGCCCCAACGTTTACTTCATGGACGACGAGCACAAACGTCCGGAACGCCGGAACATTGAACGAGAATGTTCCGGTGCCGGCAAAACTTGACCCGTTATCCGCGAGATAGTTCTGCTGTAAGTTAGCCGGATTGAAACTGTCGAGGTAAACGACACCGAAGATGTTTACACCGCACCCTGATGTCAGATTAACCGTCACGCATGTTGTTGCATTACCGGAATTCGTAAAGCTGTAGGCATCGTAACGCCGATTAGCCAATAAGTCCTGAGTCCCAGGATAGTTCTTTGGAAAGGCGCACGAACTAACAACGCCGTTGCGACCTATTCGTCCCGTCATGGTGGTATCGCCAGCCGCAATGGAGCCACTAAAAGGTACCGGTGGCGTGTTGCAGGTAGGCTTTGAGAAGTTGATGACAGACACACCCTGGTCGGTTGTTACAGTTAGAGTGAAGTTGATCACCGTGCCGCAAACGAAGGGCGGCGCCGTGCTGAACTCAAAAGGAACAGTGTTGGTACTGTGAGCGCCGTGCGCAATGTTTGGATATGGCGAATTAGGTTGTTCCACCGAAACCCGCGGCGTATTCGTGGACAAGACAGCTGAAACATTCGTGGTTCCGCCACAGCCTATATTTGCCAGATCAACGATCATTGAATTGCACTCGTTCGGGTTGATGACGTTATCGCCGTTACCTCCAGAAATCGTGCTGCCGTTAATTTTTATCTGTGGTGAACCACTTAAGCACGCACTGTGATCAGTCGTTCCGCCATTGGTAATGTTGATGTTAGCTGACGGCGAGGTTATGCAATTGGAGCTTCCGTCTGAAACCTGAACCGTGTAAGAACCTGGCGCAAGTTTGAGCGAATACGTGCCATCGGCACCGGTAACGCCTGTATGCCCATCTGAAACCTTCACCAAAGCACCTACCACTGGCGCACCTGTATCGCAGTAGGTGATAGTCCCTGAAAGAGTACCCATCTCTGCGGGAGTGCATTGCGTAAACTTGAAAGCGCCTATACGTGTTTGCCACCCGACACTACTGGCGGCTTGGCCAGCCGCAGTGTAGTACTCATTCGTGTACCAGAACGTGCAATCGTCCGCAGGGTCAACAGCTAAAGCGCTGTAATCGCCCCAGCGATTACCCGTGCTGGTTTGCACGCCCGTGCCAGCAACCAGTGTAGCTTCGCCTTGAGTCAGTCCATTTGGCGGGTCTCCCGCAAGTCTGCCGGCATAGCGAATTCCGGGAGGGACATTTCCTCCTGCAGCTCCACTGGAAACGCTGTAACCGACGGCGAGATTGCCCTGGTGATCTTCAGCAGCGCTTCCTAACCAACGACTGACACCGTCGGCTGGAGCAAAAGTAGCTTGTTCCTGCACCACGAAATTCCCGCCCGGCAGAGCGCGGCGAAGTTCGTAATAGCGGACACCGGCTCGGTAGGTTCCAAAAACCGTCGACCCCGGCGCACCTACGGTGTGAGTAAGTACGAGAGTTTCAAATCCACCTCGGTTGCGATACTGCAATCTATGCATCAAACGATCCTCGATCGCGTCGAGAGCTGTAGTGACCGTCGCAGCTGGTGCCGGTTGGGGTACATCGCGTCTTCCCGCCGGTGTTATGACGCTGAATGGTGCCACGACCAAGGGAGCGGCAAGGGTGCTTTCGGGTCGTTCCGTAAAGGTGGAGTTGGCTGGAGTATTAAAGTCGGCGTGAAAATCAAACAGTCGCAAACCTGTAGCCGGATCGCCAAAGTCCGTCGTCGTAAAGTAGACGAAAGTGTTGGGCCTTCCAGGTGGAGGTGGTGTTAAGCCGTCCACATCCGAAGGCAGCGAACCACCGATTCCTTCCGGGTGACTCGCGACATTCAAGTTGAAGTAAATATAGTTCGCGGTGGGGTCGCCAGTAAGCATCTTGAGACGATTGAACGCGTAAGCCCCGGTCCCGTTGAATGGTCCACCTAAAGTGAACTGATGGACCATCATGTAATAGCCGTCGGGCCACACTCCAAGGTGTGGGTAATCGGGAAACTCGAATCCCACGGTGATAAAGTCATAGAGAAAGTAGGCTCCTGTAGGATCAGGAGTTTTCGAGATCGCGATGCACTGGTGGTAGGGCACCGCAGTCTGGCTAGCAAAAGCAAATTGGCTAAGCATCCAGCGATCGGATAGCGGGTCGTAAAGCACAATCGGATCGCCATTGTCCGGAGCGGCGCACTGTCCACCCAAAGGTGCGAACAAGGCGCTGAGTCGGAATGGAGCGGTTAGCGGTACTCCTGCTTTATTCCACACGCGCACGAGCAGGTTGGTTTGTTGAACGTAGTGATTTGGACCAACATCGCCGTTCGTATCCGGTGGAGATACATTACCAAACCCGGCAGCTATATTTTCAGTCCGTCCCAACCCCTCGAAAGTAAGTGAGGTATTGGGAATGTTCATGGTCGGCGCCTCTAACTGGACCACTGTATCCCGCCTTAACGATTCAATGCTTGACGTTCGCTTAGCGTTCGATATCGCCGCGTCAGTCACTTCGCGAACAGATCTATTTTCAGCAGATTCCTGATCGCCTTCCTCAACGTCAGACTCAACAGCCGCCGAACCCGAAGCGATTTCGCTCAAGGGTTCGGAGACAGCAAAATTTTCCGCTTGAACCGAGATCGGCCCAGTAGGCGTTGCTTCCTGCAACGATCTCAGGTTGGTTGTATTGGCTCTCGACTTGGGAGTTGTCTTTGGCTTTCGTTTGTTTGAAGGAGGCGCTGGACTTTCTCGAGAAGGTCCTTTAAGACCCTGACCTCGGCGAGCGCGCTGCGCTTCACTGATCGGTAACAGCAGAGCCAACGCAAAGAAAACGGTGAGTGCCAGAAGTAACAGTCGGGCGGGTTTCATGATTGAGACCTCCTTACGGGTTCTGCACGAAGTTTCAGGGAAGGTGGCTTACACGCGGACTTGTGGAAACGCTGGTCTCAGATTTCAGATCGGCTTTTGACGATTAGTTCGATAACAGTTTGGATACGATAGCGAGGTTTAACTCAAACAGTACCCGAAGGGTCGAGTCAATAATATGCTTCGCACGTGTAGGTTAAAATCGCGTGCAACCTGACAGTGTTGTGCGTAAGCCCTCAACCGTTAGAGCATGATATCTATAATCCGTGAGTCCACTCTGTTCGAACATCCTTCGGGCACTAAGAAAAACTAACACTCACTTAAACTGCACGCTTTTCAGCATCGTTGTGTATGTTGGCTGGAAGCGATTGAACTCCGATTCCGGCGCTATAAAAATCATATAGATCAAAGAGCCGTCGTTCATCGGAACTGTCACCAACACGTCTCGCTCGTTTTGAGGCTGACCATTCGCACTTGGGAACGGCGAAGCCGAACGTAACACTGTCGCGCGGCCTGAGACCCCGCCAATAGTGATCGCTTGCGGCTGGCTTACCAGTTCGAGTTGGTTGTTCTGCTGTATCTGCTGTATCAGCGCATTTGTCATCTGGTCGATAGTCATGCGCTGACCTTGCGGTGCGGGCGCACCGTTGAGCATCACTCCGTATCCCACACCACTATTCGTGACGCCGGCTTGCGGAGCGATGGTAACGAATTGACCCTGTTGCTGCGGCATCGTGACCTGCCAGTTATCAGGACGATTGATTCTCATCGGTCCAAGATCGGCGGCCACCATGCGCTGGCTGGGTAAAACGTTCTCCAGTGCGACGGCAGCGCCAGTCGCATTCACTTCTGCCTGCCCAGCGGTTGGAAGCTGACTTGCACCTGCTGAGCGTAGAGTGGCGCCATTCCTCTGGTTCAGTTGCGCCCATTGGCCCGACTTTGCGCCTTGCTGGATCTCAGCAGCGGTGTAGGCTCTCACTCCCATTGCATGTTGATGGACTTTCGGCCAATTAGCATTGTCTACATAACTCACCCGCGGCCATTCGGCGATTTGGTTCGCGATCGCCTGCTGCCGGTTGACCGGGTTGGGGTGAGAGCTGAAGAATTCAGGTGGAGCCGATCCGCTTTGCGACCCCATCGTCTGAAAGAAATCAACCATGCCCTGTGGATTGAAGCCGGCCTTGTACAGCATCATCGCGCCAACTGCGTCTGCCTGCGATTCGTCACTCCGCGAGTACTTCATCATCAGGCCCTGGGCTCCCATTTGAATTCCCATCTGTCCAAGTTGCCCGACGATTCCTCCTCTTGAACCGAGAACGGCGGAGGCGATTCCAGCGAGCAGTTCTGTCTTCTGCGCTTTGGCCGCCTGCTTCGCCGAATGCTGCATGTAGACGTGCGACATCTCGTGTGCCATGACACCGGCGAGCTCAGATTCATTCTTGGCCGCGCTGACAGTGCCGATATTGATAAACATTTGGCCGCCCGGCAGCGCGAACGCGTTAATCTCCTTTTGCGGAACAACATGAAATTCAAACGGCCACGAATACTCCTGGGGAATGGTAACGACCAGCTTTGTTCCGAGCTGACGAATGTATTGTGTTTCGATGCTGTTGTCGGGAAGAACCGGCATCTGTTGATAAACCTGTTCGGCGACCTGCAACCCGAGCTGTTGCTGCTGCTCCTTCGACATGGAGGTCTTGCCGGGATTGGGGAATACAGGACCTGTGGTTTGCGCATTTTGCGCGGTCTGCGGGGTCCTGCTGGTTTTCGAAGTCTGAGCCCAGGCCTGCGTTACCAACAATAAAACGAGGAAATACGAGAGTCGTTTTGCAAGCACACGATTGATTTGTAATGTAGTCATTTCACACCACGGCTCAAAATGTCTTTTAGGGGATTTCTCCTTCTACACCTCTGACTCTTTCGGAAGTCCTAGTAGTTTTGACAGGTGGAGTCGGTGATGGTTAGTCGGCGGGTCCTATGAGCGGAAATCACGAGAGTACATCCACTTCTTGATTGCGGAATTGCGTTTGGTAAAGATGCGCATACAGACCGTCAAGCTTGATTAATTCCTCGTGACCGCCTTGCTGAACAATAGTTCCACCATCGATAACGAATATGACATCTGCAGTTTGAACGGTGGCCAGCCGGTGAGCGATTACTATCGATGTCTTGTCTTTCATTAACCGTTGAAGCGCGTCAAAAACCAACTCTTCAGACGCCGCATCCAGACCTGAGGTCGGCTCGTCGAGGATCAGAATCGGGCTGTTACGAACAATCGCCCGGGCTATTGCGATTCTTTGGCGTTGTCCTCCTGAAAGCGTAACGCCACGCTCTCCAACGAGCGTGTCGTACCCTTCCGGCAATTGCACGATGAACTCATCTGCGTTCGCGAGTTTCGCAGCCTCGATTACCTGTTGTCGTGAAGCTTCTGGCCGGCCGTACGCGATGTTTTGCCAGATGGGAGCACGGAACAAAAGGCTTTCCTGCAAAACGAAACTTATTTGTCGACGTAACGATTTGATCTTGTAGCGGCGCACGTCCTGGCCGTCGATCATGACTTGCCCGCCCGTAGGTTCATAGAAGCGAGCAATTAAACTCGCGATGGTTGTTTTGCCTGCACCCGTTGGCCCAACAAGCGCGCCAATCTGACCTGACTCGAGTTTAAAGTTGACGTCCTTCAGCGTCAGCGGACGATCAGCATAGCTGAAATCGACATGCCGGAACTCGATCTCACCTTTGAACCTTGGAGCTGGTCGCGCGCCTGGCAGGTTTCGCACCTCGCGATCCGTCTCGGCTATTTCCCGGATTCGTTCATAACCGACCTGCGTCTTAGAAATCGTATCTGTCATCTTTGACAGGTCTCGCATCGGCTTGTACATCTTGCCTAGATAGATAAGAAAGACCAGCAAAGATCCTGCGGTGATCGTACCAGCCAGTACTAGTCTCACGCCGTACCAGAATACGAGACATGTACCGGCCGCTACTATGATCTCGACAGCGGGTGTCAATTTTGCTTTTAAGCTTCGCGCGGCAAGCGCACTCTCAACCGTTTCCAGACTTTGCTTTTCGAACCGCTGCTGTTCGTAATCCTCTCGTGTGAACGCCTTGACCACATGAATCGACGACAATACCTCGCTCGCGATTGACGCAATCTCTCCTTCGTTCTTTCTCACGTCACGCGAGGCTTTCTTAATGCGTCTCGTAAAGGCGTAGACGACAACAAACAAAAGTGGCGCAACTGATAAGGCGATTAGCGTGAAGGTCCAGTTCAAATAGAACATCACGCCGAGCATCCCGATCAGAGTTAAGACATTCACAATGAGGCCCAACAACACCTGCGATATGAAGTCTTGTATGGTATCGATGTCGCTCGTGATTCGGCTGATGAGATCGCCGGTTCGCTTATTGTCATGAAATGAGAGCGATAGCTTCTGAATATGGTTGTAGAGACTGCGGCGTAAGTCGTGAGAAACCCACTGGGCCACCGATGTGGTCAGGTACTTCTCGAAATAGGTGCTTACGGCACCCACCGTCGCAATGACCAGGACCATTACAACTACAAATGAAAGAATCGCCAGTTTGTTTGTTCCGGCTACAGAGTGGACCACCACGGCCAGCCATTTTGGCAGCGGCTTAGAGCCGAGAACATTGTCGAAGACAACTTTGAGCGGCCATGGCTCCAATAGATCGGTAACGCTTTCGCCTATTACCGCGACGAACGCCAGCGACAACTGCGGCCAGTGAGGTTTCAATAAGTAACTGAGTCTTGTCATTTTTGTAGGGTCGCAGATTCATTCGGCAAACCACATTCCGCTAAAAAGCCACGGTACGTCTGGCATTCTTGTTTTTGTTGATACGGATCCATGCTGAGTCTGTATTGATTCCGTGCTTTGGCCGGGACCGTGAATAGTGAATAGTAAATAGTGAATCGTGAATCGTAAATCGAATGATTCACTATTCACTATTCACTATCCCCGAGGCTCGCCGCGATCATACGCCAAAGATCTTTTGCTGCTATTTGTCCGTTGACTCCGACGTCTTGCGCGCCGCGATAGATACAAAAGCCAAGCGGAGAGTGTTGACCGGTAGTCTTCTTGCTGACTCGCTCCGCCACCACGTTGCTTTCTTTTATCTTTAATGATGAAAGAAATGCGGCGTCGCGCCAGTGAATCACTAAATCGGGAAGGGGATTAACGCGCGCAGTTTCAGCGTCGGGTGCAGTCCGCTGTACGTCGTTGACGATCGGCTCCCCAACCTCCGATGTGAGTGTTGATAACATCGCAGCGAGTTCCGAACAGAGATCTTCGTACTCGTCAGTGGAAACAATGCCAGCCGCCTCGCGCCCGATCAGATTTATGCGAATCCAGCCATACTGATCCGTCGGCAGCGAAAACACGCGGGTGTTTTGCCAGTCGTAAGCGGGCAACCTCGTCGGACGAGCAAGCTTATACGTAGTGGTTGGTGGTGTTATCGAATAGTAAAGCTTCTTGAGCGGAGAAGGTGCATTACGTTTCATCGCCGCGAACCCTGACATCGTGCGGGTGGTCCAACTTTGTGAGCTCCAGTTTGAGAGTCGAAGCCAATGAGTTGATTGACTACTGATGACGATACGTTCCAACCAATACCCGAACGCACCCTTGTGACGATCGGTAATGTCGTTGCCATTTATCCGGGAGGATTCTTACCACAACCCGATGCGGCAATCCCAAAAAAGTTCTTCCCAATGGTGTCGCAATAAGCGGGAAGAGTTCGTCAATCGCGTGCGTCTAAGAGAGTGGGAGGAATGCAATGGAAAAGAACACCGCATACAGACGACTCCGAAGAACAAGCGTGATCCTCGGGGTCTCGTTTCTTCTTTCAATTTCAGCATCTGCGCACCCGGGATCTGGTATCACAGTAGATCGAACCGGACAGGTTTACTTTCTCGATACAGGTTCAGGACTGTGGAAGATCGATACTCGCGGTAAACTCACTCACCTCTCGAGGACTCTTTTCCATTGGCTGGCGATCGACGCAAACGATTGTTTTGCGAATTCTCGACTACCCTCCGGTCCGCTTGGAGATATTTTGCGAATTGGCAACAATCCGACGCTATTGCTCTCGAGTGACTATCCTATCGCAATAGGGCAGGATGGAAATCTTTATTACCCATCGCGTGGTTCAAAAGGCCAGACACGAATCATGCGTTTGCTCCCCTCGGGAGAAACTTCGCTACTGACAACGCTCGCTGTTGCCGAGATCAATGGAATCACTGCCGGCCCGGACAATTCCATCTACTACACCGAGAACAACTCGATTCGACGTATCAACGCACAAGGTCGCATATCAACCCTGGCCACGATTCCCGCCCTCGTTGGTGGGCCATCGATTCCAGGCAATACTGAACACCCATATCTGCGCGGACTGGCAATCGACCCCAACGGTCTCATCTATGTTGCAGACAGTGGCGATGCTCGAGTGCTGAAGATCGCGCCGGATGGAAAAGTTTCCACGGTGGTCCAACTCCAGAGCCCATGGTCTCCGACGGCGGTCGCTGTCTTCGGTACTGACGTTTACGCGCTCGAGTTTCTACACACGGCAAGGGACGTAAGGCGCGACTGGTCGCCTCGGGTCAGAAAGATTGCATCCGACGGAACGTCAACAATTATCGCTACGCTCGATCAGATGCCAGGTGCCCGTTGAATTCTGACCTGAAGTCGTATCGACTCTGACTTGACCACAAATCGGGTGCTCGCTTTGCACATAAGTCAATTGGTGTTGTTTTCTGTGATTTCGTGGATGTCCTCGTTTTCCCCGAGACCAGAAACGATTCACGAAGTAACACGAAACAACACGAAACTCATTGTCACCGTTAGAGGCAAAGCCCCGTTCTTGTGCGGCAGAGACGGGGAACGTCAGTTTGTGTTTAGCTTTGGTAGCTCTTTGAATTTCAACGGCGGCAGAGCGATCTTTGTTTTGCTTACATCGATACCGTGTAGATAGTCAACGATTATCTGCTGAACACGTCCATCATCGAACATACTCTCGTGCCCCGCATTTTCAACAATTACATGGGTGCTTTGTCGAAACGTGCGGCGTACTTCGTCAGCTTGAAACGGTGGTGTGTTGTTATCGAGTGTGCCACTGATGAATAACGTTGGAACGCTGGTGTTGATTGGCGAGCGAAACTTGTCGCCAAGGTCCGGACTTCCTACTGCATCATCAATTCCGGGGAAGGGAAAGTTAACCATGTTTCCGAGCAACGCGGTCTTAGCCTGGTCTTCAATCTTCGCGATTCGTGCTTTAGTCGTACCTGACGATGCATCCATCACAGCAGTCATCAAAGAGATTCCCTGACTGAACTGGTTGTACCTTCTCTCCACAAACCTCCCAAGAATGGAGTAGTCGTTGTGGTACATCGTGTAGAACCACGCGGGAAAGATTGGCAGATCGTTCGTATCGCCGAGATCCCTCATGATCAGGAATTGCAGACCGCTCTTACCGACTTTCACTTCGATTGGTTTCCTGCTGCGCTGATCTGTGATTTGGACTGTTACAGGTTCCTTTTCAAGACGATTGAGAACGTCACGTAACATCCCGAAGAGATCAGGAACCTTGCCTTCAAGTTCAGGAGCAGCCGCGGCTAGCTGGGCCAATCTTTTCAGTGAAGCATCTGAAGTGAAAGGCAATTTATTGGTGTGGTCTGGTCCTTCTGTTCCGACGAGAGCCACTCGGTTCAAGTTCTCGCCATGGTAACGAATACATGCCAGTCCTAAATGAGTTCCATAACTGAAACCCACGAGATTCAGTTTCTCGACCCCCAATGCTATGCGGACGTCGTCAACATCATGCGCGCTTTCCATGGTGTTGTAAGCTTGGATGTCAAACCCTTGTTGGCGGAAATAATTCGCGGCATCAGTCACTCGCTCCCGAAGGGCACGAAGCATGACTTCCTCGTTTGCGAATACATCGAGTGGCAGAGATTCACTTGCGAGTCGTGTCAAGTTCGGTTTTGACCGACCGACGCCACGCTGGTCCAGGAGAATAACGTCTCCCACCTCGCGCAGTTTCATAAACGCGCGCATGTAATCGGGAACACGCGCAAGGTTGATTGCTGAAGAACCTGGGCCACCGTCAAGATAAACGACTGGGTAGCCGGGTTTGTCCGCCGTGCTCTTTAATCTGACAAATGCCAACTGTATGAGGTGTGAGGTTGGGTTGCTACGGTTTTCTCTTACAGCCAGGTGTCCCAACTCTGCTGCTACGTCTTTTCCCTCAAACGGGATCGTGAAGGGTTCAAATATTAGTTCGAAATCCTTGACTTCCCGCAGCCGCACTGTTTGTGCGGCGACGAAAGGAGAGAAAACCAATAACAAGATCACAGTTAGAGTTTTCGTTTGGAGAGTCATATCAATCACCAGCGGTGCTCAATTGATCACTGCGAGCGAAGCGACCGGTCTCGACGGACGCCGTCAATAAAGTGTTAGTACCCCCGCGCGGTAGCGGGTGGGTGCGAAGGCTGTCATGATACTTCAGCGGAGAAATGCTGCGCACTCATCCGCTAACCGCGCGGGGGTACTGACTTCACACCACTGCGATCCGTCGCTGCCAGAGGCGGTCAGGAAATACATAAACCAAAGGGCAGGAAGGTATTCTGAATGACAGTAAATCTCTTTGTCGATGCTTTTGGTTGGTTAAGCTCCGCAGTTGTAGTCATCGCGTACGCGTTGATATCGATGAACCAGCTCGATAGTAAATCGAAAATATATCAGGGGCTGAATCTCTTCGGGAGTGTCGGCTTGGCTCTTAACACTGCGTACTACAGAGCTTTTCCCTCGACCGTTGTGAATGTAGTGTGGTTCGTGATTGCCGGCGTTGCCCTCATTCGTATTAGCAAGCAGTTCCCGCAGCGAACGCGCGCAAGTTAATCAGAGACATGTCCTAATGTGGATTTCTTTGTGCAACCTCAGCGATCTCCTGGCACAAAGAGGGACTCAGATTGCGACACCATCCTGAGTTAGTCATTTTCTGGACTTCTCTGATTCTTTGTAATATCGTGCAGCCGCCTCACGGTACGTCGTGCAGAGGCTTCACGATTATTTGCATGTAGGACCCACTGGTCAACAACTCCTGATCATACGGCCCGTCTACGATGGAACCTCAGAAATTTTTCCTCGGTGTAATCGACTTTTTTGCGATCATTCTGCCTGGAGCAATTCTCACTTTCCTCGTCAAAGACAAATTGGGACCATTCCTGTTGAGCACGCACTATTACAACCTGACAGGTACGCCCGGCTGGGTCGCGTTTTTGGGTGGCAGCTACTTACTGGGCCATTTCATCTTTTTGATCGGCGCGGGACTCCTCGATGATTTCGTCTACGACCCTCTTCGAAAGGCGAGTTACGGAGAGCAAATAAGCCGCCTCGCGAAGGACAAGAAATTGTCGCTTTGGCTGTCTCGGTGTTTTGCGAGGATTTTCCTGGGCAAAGAGTCTGATCGAGCCGTTAATTTAGCCGTCAGAATAAAGGAGCATTACATTGGCCCGCTTGATGGCAAAGAAGCGATAAATGCTTTTCAGTGGAGTAAGGCCAGACTGATGTTGACTCACCCAGCTGCGATGGAATCGGTTCATCGCCTTGAAGCTGACTCAAAATTCTTTCGTAGCCTGGTCATCGTCTGCGGGATCGTCCTCGCGATTCTAGCGCCATTCAAAGTCGTCGAGATGAGGCGTGAATTTGTTTACGTGTCTATTCTGGTTTTGATACTCGCATTCTGGAGATACGTAGACCAGCGATTGAAAGCGACTACGCAGTCGTACTGGTACATTCTTGCCCTCGAAGGATTATCCGATAGCAAACTGCGCAGACAAACGAGTGATGTCGAGCCAAACACACCGACGCATGCAGGAGGAGTTGTTTTTCGCGAGAACGGTGGAAAGGTTGAATACTTGATCGTGCGAGCGAAATCAGACGACCAAGAATGGATTCTTCCAAAGGGACATATTGAGGGCGGCGAAGATATGGAGCGGACCGCTGTCCGCGAAGTTCACGAAGAAGCTGGTGTTTGGGCGAGGGTTAAGGAGAAGCTGGTAGTTTCACACGCTACGGTTAAGGGAAAACAGGTCGCCATTCAGTTTTACGTTATGGAATCCGCCGACGGCGTTCTCGAAAGAGTGGTTTCCCATATCGCATTCCTATTAAGGAGAGCGATATGGTGGCTCGACCCAAAAGACCGTGACAGACGCGAGCGCAAATGGCAATTACTCGAGCAGGCGGTGGCCGACACAAAATGGACTGATAGTAAGGCGTTGCTGAGAATGGCAGACAAAGAAGTAAGTTCTATTTTGGAACTTCGAAGAGGGCAAAACACCTTGTCGGCCAGCCAAAACCTCACTGCGAAGTGACGGCAATCGTCGCTGTCGCTGAGTTTCCTGCCGCATCGAACGCTCTTGCCTGAATCTGATAACTCTTGTTTGGAGCAGCTGCGACTTTCCAACTGCAGTTGTAGGGCGTGCTTGTGTCAGTACACTTCAACGCGCCATTAACCAGGAACTCAACTCGTGTTACTCCGACGTTGTCATTCGCTGTCGCGGTTATTCCAACTGTCGACTTTCGCGCGACAGTCGAGCCATCAGCGGGACTACTGATCGATACGGTCGGAGGAACGTTATCTCCGGACGTAGTGAAGCCAATCCTGTTAACCGATCCGCTGCCACGTGCGAGGTAATATAAGAAGCCATCTGCGGAAACCTTCAAATCAACCGGGGAAGATATCCCGGTTGCAAAATCCGATACAGCATTGCCATTCGATGGATCCAGTCGCCTGATCCAGCCGCCACAGAAATCTGCAAAGAAGTAGTTGCCAACATACTGAGCAGGAAACTGCGCGATCTGCGGGTTATAGAATGCGCCTCCGGTAATCGCGCACGTTGAAGCATCATTAGCATAGGCAAAGATCGGATCGCGGAAGTTGGCGTTTGGTGGATTACAAAACCCTTCGCAGTTGGGCCATCCATAGTTTGACCCCGCGATGCCGTCGTTTATCTCTTCCCAGGTGTTCTCTCCAACGTCGTTGATGAACATCCGGCTCGTTCCGTTTTGGAAAGAGAACGTAAATGGATTACGCAGGCCCATCGCCCAGATAGCTTGATTAGGCCCACTGGTCTGATTGATGAACGGATTGTCTGATGGAATACCGCCACTCGACGTTATTCGGAGCATCTTGCCGAGACGCGTTGTAAGGGACTGTGAATTTGCGCTATTCGCATTGTCGCCTACAGCAGCATAAAGGTTTCCATCTGGTCCAAAGTGGAGTGCTCCGCCGTTGTGATTTGTGGCGGCACTCAAGTCGTTCAAATCCATCAAAGTAACTTCACTGCTAGTCATTGCAACATCGCCCGCGGCTGTGAAGCTGCTGATCCGGTTATGCACTGTCGGCGTGGTAGCGGTGTAGTAGATATAGACCAGTTGGTTAGAAGCAAAATTTGGATCGAACGCGACGCCTAGCAGCCCGCGCTCACCTGAAGAATTCACGGTCACAGTCAGGAATGGAGTTGTGAGCAGCGCCCCATTCTTAATCACACGCAGAGTTCCAGCCTGTTCGCAAACAAAAACTCGGCCGTCGGGCGCAAGCGCCATAGCTGTTGGGTTAGTTAAGCCCGAGGCAACTACCGAGTCTGTGAATCCGGTTGGAACTGTAGCAGCGTAAACGTCTCTTAGTCCTCGCGCGAGAAGAGATGCGACAATTAACAGAGCGATACACAAAAGCAGGTGTTGCAACAATGAACTCCCCGATGGCATAGACACCTCCACAGCGAAGAAATGCTGACCGTTTTTGGCGAGGTTGTTTGCCGGGATTGCCGGGCCGGATGGGAGGTGTCGGAACTTAAGACGCGTCTATCTCAAAAGTTTTACAAGGCGATTCGTTTTTGCTGTTGGACTATGCGGTTGGCCGACACACTTTCAGTTTGTCGTTGACGCTCATCACCACTCAACTTCATCGGAATGATTCAACAGATGTCCGATATGCTTCAGCTTGTCGTTGACGCTCATCACCACCCAACTCATCGGAATGATTCAACAGATGTCCGATATGCTTCAGCTTGTCGTTGACGCTCATCACCACTCAACTTCATCGGAATGATTCAACAGATATCCGATATGCTTTAGGGGCTCTTGCAAAATTCAACCTCTCATTCTCCCCAGGCTTTAGCCTGGGGTCGCAGCGGGCTTTGAATTTCAGCAACCGTTTTAACGGTTTCGGACGCTGCGCCGAAATCTTCAATATTTCCATGCAAACCGTTGAAACGGTTTCAGCTTTCAAAAGAGCAACTGGCTGACCCCAGGCTAAAGCCTGGGGAGAATGAGAAGTTGAGTTTTGCAAGAGCCCCTAAAGCATATCGGACATCTGTTGAGTCATTACCATCGATGTTATGTGGCAATCGGCTAGCACTTCAGTTTGTCGTCAAGGTTCGGTGGTTTCGAACTGAAAGGAAATGCCCCCACATGCACTTTCCCTTCGTGCTGGCTCTTCCGAACCTTGACGACAAACTGAAGTGTTGCAATTCACTATCGGTTCTTCTCGTGCGATTTCGTGGATCGTCCGTTATTCTCGGCAAGATGGAGCGATCCACGAAAAATCCCGAAGCAGTAGCTCGATTTTTAGCACAGTCTCTTCCATCGTGGGACTGGCTACAAACTCGAATTCAGTGCGCAGTGTCCCTTTCTGTCGTTTATCCAGTTCTGTTGAATCAGGTAATCCCGTTGGCCCAATCTGATGTTGGCGCGACCGCCGTTTACCAGATACGTTGGTCCGAATTCGCCAAAGCACTTATCAGCATTCTGCAATCCATACCTGTCGAACCAGCCGGTGCCAAAGGAATTTGTTACTACGACATTAATTAAATGAGCGATTGTGCTGACCATCGCATCCCCCGCCAAATTTCCGTTGGGCGTTGGCAGCTCAGTTCCATTGGAATCAAAAAACTGCGGCGCCGCCACGCTCGGACACCGCGCGGCGTTGCCGGCGAATGCATACTTGAATTGAACTCCATTAGCGTCGAGACCACTTCCGTGGTGGGGAAAGGCTCCTGGGACGCAGAAGCCTGTTGCACTTGAGCTGACGTCAGCCGACGCGAGCACAAGATAGATCCCGGCCGGATCTGGAGGAAGTTGGTTGCCCTCAAGCTGATCACTTACGATTGCCTTTATGTCTGCAGCAGTGAGTTCGAGACCATGGGAATACTGATCGAAAACCTCACCTCCATAGAGCACAGCGCCACTTGGCGTCTGGCCGGCGCTATTCGGATACATCGCGTTGATCTGCATGTATGGAGAAGAGCCGACATTGAATATGAAGTCGCGGGCAATGGACTGGGTAACCGTATTGCCGGCTCGGCAAGTTTCATCCCAACAGCCATACCAGATCACATACAGATTGGCTGAGCCGATCAAAACGTAGCCACCGTTGTAGAGAATCCGACTGTTGGTTTTCACACTACTCGTGGGTTTCGAAGTTTGTGCTGACGATTGGCCGAGTCCCGCAAATATAAGGAGCAGTAACGCCAGCAGTAATTGCGATTTGGTCTTATTCGTTTTCATGACTTTCCTTTCATACTCAAACGTTCCGCTTTTGAGTGGGCTTAAGGACAACCAAGACTTGTCTTGATCTGGTTGGCCGAATTGATCAGTTGGGTACTCTGTTCAGGGGTTAGCTTCTTCCTGACTGAGCCCGGCATTCGTTGATGAACGCAACAATGCGTGGAGTTCTCATTACTTCCTCTTTCCGCATCAGCGGCTGTCAGCCGCTGATAAATACGAGTGGTGAACTACGAGGAAGAGGATAGAGATTGTGTCGCGATGGCGAATCGGAGGGATTCCCTATTTTGGAATGAAGCGATACCTATTTTGGATGGGCGTTCATTTGCGGTGTTGAGGTCGAGTTCTGTGGAGAAAGGATCTGAACCATCCACCGATTGCCGTCGGTGGGATTAACTCTTTAGTTTTCCGCTTTAGGTGTTTGCTTTATCAGTCCAACCTGCGTTGCAACTGCGACTGCTTCGCCACGAGTTCGCGCATCAAGCTTGCTGAGGATCGCCGAAACATGATGGTCAACTGTCTTTGCGGATATAAAGAGACGATCACCGATGTCGGAATTGCCTAATCCGTCAGCCATTAGCGTGAGCACTTCGAGTTGACGGTTCGTAAGACCGGAGGGATTTTCTTTTGTGCTGGGCCGTGGTCCACGTCGAAGCCCACGAGCGCCGGTTGCGCGTAGCGTCTGCCGTAATTTCTCAGCCGCAGGTCCCGCTCCCAATCGTTCAAAAATTTCCAAGGCCTCGCGTTTAGCTGATTCATCACCATCAGCCAGTGCTACCGCCTGCTCGTAAGGGCAGCCGATTTCTTTCCAGGCGTTAGCTGCACCGCGCCAGTCGCCGGACATGTGCAACGCATAAGGTACTGCGATTCCATCATGCGTCTGGGGAGCGCCGCCGGCGCGCCAGAGCCAAAATACAAACTCTCCTTGAATCCAGCGGCTATTGCGACTGGGTGCCATCTCCAGCACAGTACTAGCTTCGTGCCGCACTTGTTCAAGGTCGCCCTTGAGCCATGCAAGCTCCGCACGTGGCGATGCGACTGGCGCAATGCGTTGAAGTTCGCGGGTTTCAGCGGCCAACTCGTAAGCTTCGGTCAATAAACTTTCGTGGCCAGGGTCACCGCGGCGAATTCTGAGGTGGCCCAGTACCGCGAGCGCCGGGATCCGTGAGATTGCGGACACTCGAAACTGGCTCAGCACGTACCTCGCTTCTTCTGCAGCATTGTCCCATTCACCCTGTTGGAAATAACTGTAAGCACGCTCGGCCATCATATAGAGTCTCGCTGCGTCAAAACCGTGTTCCGTGGTGTAGGCGATGCAAGCATCAAAATAGGGCGTAGCAAGACGATAATTCCGATCTCTCAATGCATACGAAGCGAGATTTGTGTACGCTCGCGCGGCATATTCGTACAAATCGTTTGCCTGTGCGAGACGCAAACTCTCTTGTAGTTTGAGGCGCCCTTGCTCATTACCAACAAACAACTCTGCGCATCCGACATTGTTCAGCGCATGAGCGAGTGGTTCAGTCGCACCAAGTTTTTCTGCCAATTCAATTGCGCGTGTTCCCCAAACGATCGCCTCCTGGCTTTCATCAGCAAGCATGTGCAATTGCGAGCGGTTACTGTACGCCATCGCCAGTTCCAGGCCCGGCGTCTGTTCCTCCAGAATCCCGACAGCTTCGTGAGCATATCGTTCGGCTTCGGTTTTGCGACCGAGAAACCACGCGAGTCGTGACATGAACCGCAGGTTATCGCCTTTCTTACGCTTGTCGCCGAGTTCATTCCAGATCTCGAAAGCATTGCGACGACTCGAGAACGCGTCTTCAACCTGATCAGAGAGGAAACACTCATACGAGCGGCTCTCAAATAGCGCGGCACGTTCCTTCGGTGCGAGTTCGTCTGCGAGTTGCAATGCTGTTTTGTAATGCGCTCCGGCTTCCCGGTGAGCATTGAGCGCAGCTGCTTGCCTCGCTGCAATTGGCGCATATTCAAGCACCGCTGCCTTGTCACGTGCTTGAGCCGCGTGGTGCACGATGCGCGCCAACAGCGGTTCCGACTTGCGATTCAGCAGTGCTTTCAATATGAGTCCGTGCAGGATCTGGCGCCGCGGAATCGCAAGCGAGTCTTCGGTCGCTCTCCGCGCCAGTTCGTGACGAAAGCTCAAGGCTTCGCCTTCGCTTTGGAGTATTCCTGCGTTGATACATTCTTCGAGTGCCTCCATGGTTGGTGCGATCGCCTCGTGTATCAACCACATCTCGGCCTTTGCCGGAACAACTGATACCAATTCCAAAACTTCACGTGACGCAGCCGAGAGCCGGCGCGCGCGAGACAGTACGGCATCGCTGACGGTAACGGGAACTCCCGGTTCATTACTCGACAACACTTCTGTTACGAAGAAAGGATTGCCTCCGGTAACCGTATGCAAGTCTTCAATGTGTCGACCTGCGCGTTCGGCCAGTGTCTTTACACCCGTCCTCGAAAGGTGCGGCAGGCGGACACGCGAGACCGAGCGACTCGGCAAGTCGCCGAGGACGTGTCTCAGCGGATGGTCCAATCCAACTTCATCATCGCGGTAACTAACAATGAGCATTGATCTCACTTTGCTCATCCGACGACCCAGGAACTTCAGCAGGTCAAGCGTTGCTTCATCTGCCCAGTGAACATCTTCAATCACGGCGATGGTTGGCTTCTTATTGTTCTCAAGTTCTTCGAGAACAGCAGAGAGAATGGTCGTGCGCGGGGCTTCTTCTTCGAGCAGCGTAAAAAGATTACTTTGAGTTTGCGGAGCTATGTCGTAGAGGGGACCAAGAGCGCGCGGCGTAAATAGCGCGTCGCAAGCACCCCAGAGAACGCGCGCTTGATTGTGATGTGTTTCCGCGAACCGATCGATAAGAGAACTTTTGCCAATGCCGGCTTCTCCGGTAACAAGCACAAAGCGGCCATGTCCTCCGACTACGTCGGTGAAGATGGAGGACAGTTCCTCCAGGAATTGTTGACGTTCGACGAGCTCCATGATGTTGAGAAGAGGACTATATCAAGGATGAGAGATGAAGGAAGAGGGATGAAAGACCGAAATTCATCCCTCATCCTTTTTTACAGCGCCACGCCCATACCACACCCTCCCTTTCGATCATTGATCCAATTCTCCTGAATCAGATAGTCGCGCTGGCCAAGTCTTATATTGGCAAGAGCCCCATTCGCAGTCGTGTGGGTTGAACCGAATTGTCCGTCGCACTTATCTGCATTCTGTAGTCCATACCGGTCGAACCAGCCGGTGCCACGCGGATTGGTAATCGTGGTACTCAGCACATACGCGAGAGTGTTTACCATCCCGTTCTTCTTTGCCGTGGTGTTCAGGGAGCGACTGGTGACACGAACGGATAAGTGGCCGGCGCTTCGCTGCCGATCTTGGTTCCGTTCCTGTAGGTATTGAGACAAACGGGGTGCGCGAAGACCGACGGCGCATCGGGTCCCGAGTAGACAATGTCATCAGCCAACGCGCCGCCCGGCGGGTTGAGATTTGCCAGATCGCGAACGCGTTTTGCGATCTCGTGATCGGCGCAAGCCGTATCACCGCTGACGCCAAGCGCGCCGATGATCTTGCCGTTGCGATACAGCGGCACTCCGCCGCCGAAGAAGATCAATCCACCAGCGATCGAACCCTCGCCTCCATCCTGACCTGAAGGTGGCGCCAGAAACTGTGGATTGAAGAGGTTTGATTGGCCCAAACTCGCCAGGGAGTGGCCGGGCTGAGTGAATGTGTACAGACGAGCGGTCGACAGCGGTAAGTCGTCGAGACTAAAAGCATTCGCTGTGTATGCCTTGGATTTGGCAATAGCCTGGCTGCCAGGCCATACCTGAGTCGCGTCGGCGGTTGAAGTATTAAATGCGCAGACCACCCCATCACGATTCACGACTGCGACCCACATTCTCTTTCCATCGAACAGTCCGCCGATCGGTTTGTTGACGTCCTGCGCTTGGACCAGCAACTGGCGAAGCTGCGATTCTGACGGCAGGTTCTGACACGCTGGAGTCGTTGTTTTCTGTGCGTCCGCCGTCGTTACGACGATGAACATCGCGAATACGGATACAAATAGAGACAAAAATCTTTTCATTGGTGTTTTCCTTTCTTATTGAGACTGCTTTGCTTCCGTTCCTTACTCGGTTACGGACAGCCAAGATTCGTCTTTATGTGATTTGCTGAATTGATGAGTTGCGTGCTTTGGTCAGGAGTTAACTTCTTTCCTGATTGGGCCCGGCACTCGTTGATGAAAGCGGCGAGTGAGCTACAAGCAGTTGCAGTGTCAGACGCGTTGATCGCATCGATTGCGTTTTGTAATTTCCTGATTAGGCTGTTCGCGGTTCCCGAAGGAAGATTTAAGCTTCGAATTAAGGCAATGAGACTGTTGATCTGATCTTCGGTGTTGCTGGGAACAGTGGGAACCTGAAATGTAAATGCGAAGAGGTCAAAGCCGTCTCCTGCAGTGGCATAAACGACGCGTCCAGTGTCACCGCAGACACTGATATCGTTGACGAGAGCGGTGGTCACCCCAGTTGTGACTTCGTACAGTCTCCCGGTGCGAGTGTCGTAAACAAAGATGTCGTACCCATTTAGGTGGGTCGACGCAAAGGAGATCAGCCCCCCGGAAATGCTAGGAACGTACTGGTCGCCTGGAATGGCAAGGTGAACTTCGGTACCACCCGTTAGCGGTTGATAGTAGATGTCTCGTTCACCCGTACGGTCTGAGACATAGACAGCGATGTTGCCATCGGTGGAGGTCTCAAACCGACTCTCATGGTGCCCCGTGGTAAGTGCTTTTTTAGTGAACACGCCGGGTGAGGTCCGCGTTGCGGCGTAGATGTCGCAACCGAAGACACCGTCTGTACACTGCGCCCAAACGACGGCGTCACCGGTCGGACTTACGTCGGGGTCGAAGTTCTCGAGAGTGTCATTGTCATTGGTAAGTTTTGTGACGGTCCCTGTGCTGAGATCATAAGTACTAACATCACGCGCACCTGGCTCTACCACGGAACCTATGTCCTCAAAGGCGACCAGAGTTCCACCAATTGAAGGCTTACTCAATCCAAAACCAGGAACGATCGTGGTCGCTAGGGAGTTGGTGTCGTAGATCCTGACCGTTTCGCCGGACAACGTAACCTCGGTGTAGGCGATGCGGGAACCGGAAATATCCGACAGCACATCCACTTCGTTTCCCGGAATGACATTGTCGAAGCCCGACGAGACGTTTTGATAATGAATCGTTGAACTGCCTTCGAAGTTATCATAGGTATATGTGGCTACGTCGCAGTCGACGTGTGGCCAAGATTGATTGCCGGGTTCACCGTTCAGAAGACGAAAACTGCCTGGTAGTGGAATGGCGTTGGCGGTATCCAGAACGACGGTGGCTTCAGTCGGTACTGGCCCAGCAGAGGTTAATGTTGCTCTGAGATTGATCGCGATCAAAGTCAGTGTGATTAACACCGCAACCAGTCGTCGTCGTTGCTTGAATGAAGTAAGTGTTCTCATGATGGCTCCCTTATCAATGCTCATAAGTCCTCGAACTCGAGTCCTATTCAGGAATTCAACAATCATCGGAGTTCGTTGCAGCCGCCTCCGCGATGACGATTTCAGTAATCGGTGATGTCGTCATTGTCCTTAGTTCGTTTGTCCCTACCAGAAACACCGCTCTGTCTCCCGCTTCCAGTTGGTCTGAAACAGGCGTCACACTATTCGTCGGTCGTATCGTTTCCAGGAAGACGGCCTCCTGTTCTTCAGTCAACCGCCCTCCACTGAGTACGCCGCGACCTTGCTCCGCATCGACGAGCCGAAAACGGTAGTCACTGGACTTGGTGCGAATCGTGATCTCTTCAATTGCTTTCATTTCTTTCACTCGAATTTCCATTTCAAAACTCCTAACACCTGGTGAAAAATTTCCAGGCCCTTCGTAAAGTTTCATTCAACCAAAAGTCCGGCATGAACATTTGCTCTGGGTCGTTAATCAGATCTCTTTAAACTTTTCATTGCACTCAGCCTCGCTTTGTTAATCCCTAATCTCATAGCTGGTTAGTGGATGCGGATTTTGGAAACTATGCCGTTGGACGTGGTAACCCACATGTGCTTGCCGTCAAACACGCACGCCCTAGTGGATGACGCGAGGGAGATCGACTCGATGGCTACGCCGTCGGTCGCCCGCAATCTTGTAACGCTTGGGTTACCGGTAGCGAGCCAAATGTTCTCTCCGTCGAAGGCCACACTTTGGTCCCCAGCGATGACAAACGTACCCCGCACCAAGCCATCACTGGCTCGCAGCTTTGTGAGGCGTTGACCTGCGGTTACCCAAATGTTGACGCCATCAAAGGCAAGCTCTTTTGCGCCTAGGTTGTAGCTATTTACTAATCCTACTAATGTTCCATCACTGGCGCGCCGTCTTGAAACTGTGCCGTCCCACCAATTCGCGTACCAGACGTAGGTTCCATCGAAAACAATTCCCACTGGGCCGTTGGCAGAATACGTGTTCAGGATAGTTCCATCTGGTCCTAGCTTCATGACGTTGTTGTCGAAGAAGTTGGTAACCCAAATGTTCGTCCCATCAAATGCGAGTCTCGTCGGTCCATCGCCGACCGCAAAAGTTCCCAGTACAGCCCCATCACTTGCTTGAAGTTTTGTCAGATTGTTGCTATTGCGATTGGCTACCCAAATGTTTGTTCCATCAAAGACAATGGCTTCTGGAGCTGTCCCGACAGAAAATGTTCCTAGTATTTGACCATCGCTAGCTCGCAGCTTTGTGACTGTGTCGTGTTGGTTGTTAGCTATCCAAATGTTTGCTCCATCAAAGGCCGCACCTGCCAATGATCCTCCTAGCAGTTGGAAGTTGACTGGTCCTGGACGTATCAAGTCCCAGCGCCCGAGAGCGATCAGCGTTGGATCGAATTCGTCTCCCGTGGATCCGGCAGGTCCAGCTGGGCCTTGAGGGCCTTGAGCTCCGGTGTCACCTTTCACTCCTTGCGGTCCTTGCGGACCTGTTGGTCCTTGCGGCCCTTGAGCTCCTTCTGGTCCTTGCGCACCGGTTGCACCAGTGGCGCCTGCTTCACCTTTTTCACCTCGGTCGCCTTGCGGTCCTTGCGCGCCTTGCGCTCCTGCGGGCCCCTGGGCGCCACTAGCGCCGGTGGCGCCTGCTTCACCTTTTTCACCTCGTTCGCCTTGTGGTCCCTGTGGTCCTTGAGGACCTTGTGGGCCCTGCGGACCTTGCGCTCCAGCCCTGCTATTCAGGGCGATGATCAACTCGGGCTCATGACTGGTTTGAGAATTCTCCTTACTATCAAGGCTGATAGACATTGCGTCGTGCGCTATTAAGACCAGACCGTTGTTCGTCGATGTGTCTAACCACTGACGCACCGCAGTCGTTACGT
>JBKPMX010000032.1:0-5403 GCA_046765655.1 Acidobacteriota bacterium | reverse complement strand
GACCAGTACATAGCCGACATCACCAAGCCGTATGATGAGTTTTATGGTTCGGTTAAGGCCTTCGTCGCGAAACAAAAAACACTAACTGATGCTGAGTCTACTGCGTTTATGAAGCGGTGGGGGCAGCTTTTGGTTGAGATCGCCCAAACCCGACAGCGATACATTCCGATTGTTGAGAAAGTAATACCGCCAAGAAAGGCCGCGGTGTTTTTTCAGATCGATCGACGTCTTTACTCCTTGCTCGAACTACAGGTTGTAACGGAGATGCCGATTTTGCTTCAGCCACAGTGAGTTTCCTTTCAAACTTAAACTAACCGCGTCGAACATTCTTCGTGCTGAGTTACAGTTCTCGTACAAGAGTACGTCGTGTGGTTGTGAGGAATGGCACCCATCTAACGGGTGCCATTTCTTCTAGCAAAAGTTGCGAGGGCTGTGAAGCTACGCAGTAGCCGTTGCAGTTGTGTCTTTGTCTGCGAGGAGCGCTTGACCTTTTGTTAACCATGCAACTCCAAACGTCATGATCGCGATTGTTTCGGGTAGCGCTATCGACGTGTCTGCGTGATACAGCTTGTCATACAAGTTTATTAACGCTATGGCTACCAGACTCAACAGCATAATGATGCCGCAAATTACATAAACCTTATTTCGTATTTCCTTTTCCTTAGTGATGTATACCCGACTTGGTTTCGTAAACCGAAAGATCGCCAGATAGCTGATGATTAGAAAGAACACAGCTGCGAAGACGAAGTGATAGACACCGTGATGTGGAAGCACTTCAGCGATGAATGGACATAGTGCCTTGCCCGCTGGATACGTCGCAATCAACGCAATACCTAAAGCGCATAGTCCAGCGATATTCGTAAGCCAATTATCTTGTTTGTCTGGTCCCCGGTAGCAGAATAAAAACACGCCGACTGACACAAGCGTGCCAACGAAAATGTCTCTCATACGGGTGTGGTAAGAGGCGCTAATTGAATTGAGCAAAGGCAAGCGATCGATGTATTTCGCCCCGCCCTTTACAACTAGGGGCATTAGGAAACCGATGTAGCCAAGTGCTTGTCGGAGTCGGAAAAACGAGATGATGAACTCATTATCGAGCGGAACTGGTGTTGGGGGATTCATCTCAGTCACCTCAGAATTAGAGTTGGACCACAGTTGCCTACATGATATGTGAAAATTTGCGGCGATCTATTTCATTTGTAGTGTCCTAAACCTGAATTCTTCTTTGTGCAACCCCGGTTTTCTCTGTGTCTCGGTGATGGTATTTATCGCGGCAAACAGCTTCACCATCGAAACACAGAGAACACTGAGGTTGGACCCAGAGACAACCCGATTTCTTTAACGATTGTGAGCCTTCGATCAGCTAATTGTGAGCACGTCTGAAAAGCTATGGATTCGCTGGAACTTTTCGCTTTGAGGCTGAACCGGATTACCGGGTCGGACGCACAGGATAGTCTTCATGCCAGCTTCGCGTGCTGCCTTCAACTCATTCACCACATCCGAAACAAAAACAATCGCGTCAACCTCAAGGTCAAGCTGTTGAGCGATGCGGCTATAACTCCCGGCCTCCATTTTGCTGCCGACGCCCGTATCGAAGTAGGCATCAATGAGATCAGTATGATCACCAGTCTCTGTGTGTGCGAACAAAAGCTTCTGAGCGAGAATGCTTCCGGAAGAGAAGATGGCGACTTGAAAGTTGTTTGCACGTAGTCGCTGGAGATTCGGAACGACATCATCGAATAACGGCGCTTTTAAACTGCCATCACGATAGCCCTCTTCCCAGATCTTTCCTTGCAGCGACTTGAGCGCCGGCGATTTGCGATCACGTTCGATCAACCAATTGACGTAGTCGATGATCGAATCAATGGATTCGGCATCTATTGGGCGTGGTTGTTCAGATCGCTCTGCGTCGTGTTCGCGAACAAGTGCCGTGACATCCGTCTGCACTTCAGGTCGTTTCAAGTGTTGGACCAAAAACTCTCTTACGTGATTGCGTGCGAAAGGAAACAACACCTCGTGAACGAAAGAGATCGGAGTGACCGTGCCTTCAATATCGAGTAGCACCGCCCTCGTCTTCGCAGTGATGGCGGTCATGGCTGTGGCATTGGCGGCGGACCAAAACAAATCGGTGCGTAATCTCGATCGACGTGACTGTCCGTATAGTGAGGCGTCCAGCCTGATTTGTCCTGAAATAGTCGAATTGCGCGAATTCGTCGTTCACCACATAGGTTGAACCAATGAAGCGTACCGCGTGGAACTCGGATGAGATCACCGGCGCTTACCTCGATTGCCACTACTTCATGATCACGGGCATGAATATGAAATAGACCACTACCAGATATGACGAATCGAACCTCATCTTCGTCATGCCAATGTTCTTTATCGAATCTGGCAAGCATCTCGTCGAGGCCTGGCGTCTCCGGGCTCACGTCTATAACATCAGCAGTCACATATCCGCCGGCTGCTTTCAACTTCTCAATTTCGTCTGCGTAAGCATCTAGAATCGTTTCCGGAGGTGCGCCCGCAGCGACACGGTCAGTTGTCAGCCAACGTTCGTAATCGATGCCGAGCATGCTGAGGTAGTCGCGAATCTCGCGTTCATCAGTTAGTGTGCGATTCTGGTTGCAGATGGTAAGTACGGCCATGTATTGCTGCTCTTCAATGTAGTGGCAAACAGTCAGTATCCCGACGCGTCGGGATAGCGTCGGGTCGTCTTCCAATCTGAGTCTCTTGCATCGTAACGGACCCGACGCTACCGCGTTAAGGTACTGACTGTTCGACCTACCGTTTCGATCAAGAATTCCAAGATCTCGATATGCCTTTTAGCCTCGCGTAAATCTTTTCCCCATGAATAGAGCCCGTGTTTGTTTATGAGAATGCCATGAAAATGTGGCTGTTCCGTTAAGATCGTTCGAAAGGTGCCGCTCAGAGCACCCATCTCCTGCGAGTTTTGAACGATCGGAAGCCACTCTCGATGCTCGTGCGTCTTGACGCCCGCTAAACCCTTCAACATCTCGTAGCCTTCAATCGCCACCCCGCCGGCAGTCGCAAACAGATCAGAAAGAATCGTATTCCAAACTGAATGCGTGTGCAGCACAGCTCCAGCTCGTCGCTGCTTCACTATCTCGAGGTGAAGCAGAGTTTCGTCGGACGGTTTACCATTGGATCCGTCGACGACGCGCCCCTGTTCATCGACCAAAAGGATCTGTTCCGCGGCTAGTTCGCCTTTATCGACACCACTCGGGCTCATTGCAATCAATAACGGTTCACGTTGGACCACCGCACTCAGATTTCCACTCGTGCCGAGTAACCACCCTCGCGAGTGCAGTGCCTTTGCGGTCGCCACAAGACGTTCTGCGATCGCGGTGAATTCAGATGTCGAATGTTGAGCGGACGTCTGCATTATTAAGACCTCTCGACACAGTTTATTCGGCCAATGCGGTTTAGAGAAGGGGAGGTCTCTAGCTTGTGCCCTTGTTAGTTAGTTCGCTTGAGTTCTTGGATCGCTAGACATAACAACGATCCACGAAACCACACAAACTAACTGTCTTAGAATCTATGCTCGTAACTCCTGAAGAACTTCATCCGCAGCTCTAATTCCTACATCGAAAGCCTCTTCAAACAACGCCACCCCACTGAGTTCCGAATGGGCGAAATGGATTGATCTAAACGGCTTTGAGCCTTCACGTCGCGCACTACCCCACATAAAGCCGGTGCGTGGCCGAATCATGGCATGACCCCAACGCATCACGTCGAGTCGCTCGACGAGCTCTCGAATATCCGGATGTGCGCGCGAAAGATCTGAAAGCGTCACCTCCACCCATGCCTGCCAGTCCATCTGCAAAAGACGAGTGCGACCCAGCCGTGCGTCCTCATCGCAGAGCGGATAGTAGTAGGTGAACACGGTCGGGCCATAGTCCCGGCCACGTTGATGCGTTGCGACTACGTAACCAAGTGATGGACTTTCATAGAGCACGTTATCCCATGCGAGGGGAAAGTCTCTCTGCAATGTTTGTTTGGGACGATCGCGCAAAGTCAGATTAGCTACCATCCACGCGCCAAACTGAAACTCCGAGAGGTGCGAAGGCGGATTCTCGCGATACGGACGGATTACGTGACGACCAATAAATTTCGGTGCGGCGAATATAACTTTCTGGGCCCTAAAACCATGCGGGTTGCGTCCGTCTTGATCGAGCGTGATTACGTCGAGGCGGCCTCTCCCGTCTTTCTCCACCGGAATAACTTCGATCGCGGCGCGGCCGAGCTGCACCTTTGTTTTTGCACTGTCATACAGATGGTTGGCCAGATGTCCGTTACCTTCCGGCCATGTGATCAAAGGCTGCGATTCAAAATCGGGTTTGTTTACTCTGGAGCAGAAGTAGAAGAGACCGGCCCAGGCACTCGTTTGATCGAGCGTCATGCCGTAATCGTCGCGGCAGGCATAATCAACCCACCAATGAAGACGAGCAGAATTGAATCCACGCTCGTTCAGCCATTGGCCCATTGAAATCTGATCGAGTGTAGTTACCTCTGGATCATCGGAACAGGCAGATACCGGGAGTGTAAATGCGCGCCGGCCTTTGCCGTCACGCCATGCGACCCAGCGACTCATCTCCGCATTGAACTTCTGAAACTGCGCGCGTTCCTCGGCAGATTCTCCTGCATGTAAATACAGTCCTTCATACCAACGACCTTTGTAAAAGACTCGCTCTTCCGGGTCTCGACAAAGAAACTCCTCCCGAACAACCGGTTCGCCGTCCTTATCTGTTCCCTCGAGCACTCCCATTTCATTCAGCAACACGACGAGTTCGCGATTCTCCTTCATCGGCGCAGGAATGTAATGAGCTCCCCAGGGAAACGAAGTGGTTTGATTCGAGCCGGAGCGCGAAGTGCCGCCAGGCGCTTTCTCAAGCTCAATGAGAACGAAGTCCTGAAAGTTTGATTGACTTAAGCGTCTTGCAGCTGAAAGACCAGCGACACCACCGCCAACGATGACGACTGAAACATCGGTCCAAGCGTCGGACGCAATCGAGATCTGCACTCCGTCACGTACGCGGTGACCAAACACATCTGACGCACCAACAATTTCCCCTTGAGGTAATGGCGGTACTTTATTACTTCGGCATGCCGCCGTCGCTGCTGACATGCCGAGGAACGAGATGAGAATCTCTCTACGATTGAAGGTTGTCATTTCACACGGGTAAGGAGAAGAAGCAGGTGGTAGGAGCAGGAAGAAACGAAATCATTGGTCAATTATCATTCGGGACTTCTTTTCTTTCTGCTCCTGCCTGCTGCTCGTGCTTCTATCTATTCGAATCGCCGCCATTCGCCTTCGTAGTATCGAACCAGCGCTTGATTATCCAATCGATTGATCTCCACGGGCACAGGGCCAATGTCAGTCGA
>JBKPMX010000031.1:0-9834 GCA_046765655.1 Acidobacteriota bacterium | reverse complement strand
GGTGACCTGTCACCGCTTTAACCCTTGGATCCTAAACTCGCAACTGCAAAGCGGTGACAGGTAAGCGCACTCCAAAGATGGACGTTAAAGATAAAGTTGTAATCGTAACTGGGGGCGCCAACGGAATCGGCCGCGCACTCTGTCGTCGCTTTGCAGATGAGGGTGCATGCGGTGTCGTGGTTGCCGACATCGATGCTGACGGCGCGCGAACGGTTGCGGATTCAATCGGTGCGATTGCGGTGAGAGCCGATGTGTCCAAAGAAGAAGACAACCTTAACCTGGTAGCCACAGCAACAAAGGCCTTTGGAAAAATCGATCTCTTTTGTGCGAACGCTGGCATCACCGGTGACGCGGGCGGTGTGGAAGTTTCAAACGAATCGTGGCAACACATCTGGAATGTGAACGTGATGTCGCACGTCTACGCGGCACGCGCTGTGTTGCCCGCTATGCTCGAACGCGGCAATGGCTACATGTTGCATACGGCCTCAGCTGCCGGACTCTTGTCGCAGATCGGTGGCGCTCCCTACGCAATGACAAAACACGCTGTTGTCGCTTTTGCGGAATGGTTGTCGATTACGCATGGGGCTGCCGGTTTGAAAGTTTCCTGTCTCTGTCCACAAGGAGTTCTCACTCGAATGCTGCTTGGCCCGGACGGTAAGCGCGTTAGTTTTCTTAGAGAAGGTGCAATTGAACCAGAGGCGGTAGCCGACGCAGTAGTTCGTGGGCTTGAAGAAGAACGCTTTCTCATACTGCCGCATCCCGAGGTTGCGGAATACTTTCGTCGCAAGGCTGACGATTACGATCGATGGCTTGCCGGTATGCGAAGGCTCAACGCGCGTGTTCTTGAAAAACAAAACGCAGCTGGAAGTGAACAAGGTGAAGACTAAAACTTTCGCGATGTTTCTCTGGATACTCCTAACAGCCTTTACTGGTGCCGCGTTCAGCTTTTATCAGGATCCGCTTGATACGATTGTTCCTCCCAATGCAACCGGTGCAGAGATCTATCAATTGCGCTGCGCGACGTGCCACGACAAACCAACAGCTCGCATACCGCCAAAGGCTCAGATTGAAAAACGATCAACTGAAGAGGTCGTGCAGACACTGACGACTGGTACGATGAAGCAATGGGCGGGAGGCTTCACGCCTGCGCAAATCACCGCCGTCTCGGTTTATCTCACCGGCAAGCCAGCGGCCTCGCCCTCGTCAGCTTCTTCGTCTACTAGCGACAATCTTTGCAAAGAGCCAGCGCCGCCGCTCAAGCTTAACGAACTGCAATGGAATGGTTGGGGAAGAGATCTCGATAACTCCCGCTACCAGCCAAAACCGGGTATGACACCGGCAGATGTGCCAAGGCTGAAGGTGAAGTGGGCCTGGCGTCACCCTGGTCCGATGGCCACGGGTCAACCGACCATCATCGGAGACCGATTGTTTGTCACTACTGAAGTGGGCCAACTGTTTAGTTTGAACGCGCAGACAGGTTGTACGTATTGGTCGATCAAACCGGGAGGAGGATTGCGCTCAGCAATCACAGTTGGTTCGTTGCCTGTAGGTGCACAAGCGAAATTCGCGCTTTACTTCGGCGATCTCAGGGCGACTATGTACTCCGTTAACGCCGAGACTGGTGATCTTATTTGGAAAACAAGGGTTGAGGATCACGCACTGTCACGCGTCACAGGATCGCCAGTGCTTTACCGCGATCGCCTCTACGTCCCTGTTTCGTCGATAGAGGAGGTGGCCGGACGAGACTCAAAGTATGAGTGCTGCAAGTTCCGAGGCAGCCTGCTTGCACTCGATGCGCACTCTGGCAAGGTGCTTTGGAAGAGTTTTACTGTTCAGGAAGAACCAAAGCCATTCAAGAAGAATTCCGCCGGCACGCAAATGTATGGACCAGCAGGAGGTGCGATTTGGTCGGCGCCCACAATTGATCCCAAACGCAAACTCGTCTACGTCGCGACTGGCAATTCATACACGGATGTACCAACGGGCCACTCTGACGCGATCATGGCGTTTGATCTCGAAACCGGAAGTCTCAAATGGACGAACCAAGTCACGCCCAAAGACAATTTTCTTGTCAATTGTCGGCAACCGGGTGTTGGCAATTGCCCTGAAGAAGCCGGACCTGATCACGACTTTGGCAGTTCGCCGATCTTGCGCACGTTGCCGAATGGCAAACAGATACTTCTCGCGGGACAGAAGTCAGCAGTCATCTACGCGCTTGATCCAGACAAAAACGGCAAGGTTCTCTGGCAAGCTCGACTCGGTGGTGGTGGCGCACTCGGCGGTATCGAGTGGGGATTTGCTGCTGACGAAAGAAACGTGTACGTCCCAGTTGCTGACACGACAGGTCCAGAGCGCAAACCTGGTCTCACCGCTTTGCAGATTTTGACTGGCAAGCAACTGTGGCAGGTCCCTGCGCCACCGGCGAACTGCAGTTGGGGACAGGTACGTTGCAACAACTCTCAATCGGCTGCAGCGACGTTGATTCCAGGTGTTATTTTCTCAGGTACCGTCGATGGTCACTTGCGCGCGTACGCCACCAAAGACGGAACGATCATCTGGGATGTCGACACGGCCTTACCGATTGCGACTGTCAATGGTGGTCTAACGAGCGGCGGCGCTTTGGATGGTGGTGGGCCAACAATCGCGAATGGGGTGCTTTACACAAACTCGGGTTATGGCCGTATCGTGGGCCAGCCGGGTAATTTGCTGTTGGCGTTTACAGTTGATGGGAAGTAACTCTCAGTGCAGCGTCCGCGGGAATATTCCTAGTTGAACCACAGACACAAAGGAACACAGCCCCAACCAAACGAACAGCATCGATCCGGCTTTGCCGCCTGATGTGAGGCGCTGGCTGTGCCTCGCCGTAACGCGCTTCTTTCGATTCGGTCTACGCCCTTGGTTCGGGCTGTGCCCTTTAAAGCTGAACTGAGAATCTGATGCGCCGGAAGTCAAAAGACCGAACCAGGGCGTAGCCCAAAATGAGAGCGGCGGCATACGGCGAGGCACAGCCATCACCTCACATCGAGCGGCTTAGCCGTGGGAAAAGAGTCACTGTGTGCTTCGGCTAATGGCTTTGTTGGCCGCGCCATAAGCCTTTGACTGATCGCGAACGATATCTACAAGGTTGCCGATTCCCAGATTGACATCGATCAAGTGCAGTCCCCACTCGGGCAGTACCTTTCCCGCATTAATAACATCCCCGGTGATTTCGTCAGTGCGAGGATCGGCAGGATCACCGTGAACCGTCACAGCCAAATACGATCCCTTGTCGTTTGCAACGCATTCAGCAGTTAGCATCCCAGGAACACTCACAAAAGGAGTGTCGATCGCCGGACCATTAGTGACCCAGGGTTTCGGCGCAGCGGCTGACATTCCGCTGCCACGAGTCGAAAGGTAGGCGTGCAATTCCCCACTACCACCCTTTAGTGAGGCCGGATTAGTGCAAGCCGCCATCTGGTTCTCGCCCGCTACCTTCCCAAATCGCGAATTCGTCGGTGGTGGCACTTCGGAACGGAAAGAGGCGTAAGTGATGACGCAGCCAGTTTGCTTTGAGTTTCGACAGAGCGGCACTTGCTGAAAGGCACCGCCCACGTCTTTGTCGCGCGGAACAGGCAAACTCGTTCCGAGCAACAACGCCGAAATCAGTTGTTTCTGGACTGGCTTGCCATCGATCTCTTTCTTGATTAGTTCGGTCAACACCATCGAACCCTGAGAGTGCCCGATAAGAACTACGCCGCGTCCTTGATTGTCGTGTTGCAAATAATAATTCCAGGCATCGACCACGTCGTTGTAACCAAGGTTTCGATCAACTGCGGCAGTTCGGCCTGCCAGAAACGCTCGCAATGCTGACAAGGTTACTTGCCTGTAAAGCGGAGCATAAACACGACACTGAGAACCGAAGCGCGCCGCCTGTACTCGCACAACATTCAATTCTTCATCTCCAGCAATCATGTCGCTGTTCGGTGTGGGATCCAACGAGACCGTGGGGTACACGTAGAAGCAATCAATCGGGGCTTTCGGATTCGCGGTCCATGGTTCGCGCGTTAACTTACCGCTGGCAGAAATAACTGTCGTAGTGAGATCAACATCACAAGCATCATGCCGACCCGGACGGCATAACCAGGTCTCCGCTTTGCTGTAGTCGTTCTTTGGAGGTGACGCTTGGTTCTGCGCGCTGCCAACGACCAGCATTGAAACTAAGACGCTGAAAGACAACGTGGTGATTAGTATTCGCGACATGTTTCCCTCCCCACTACTGCCGTTTCGCGGTCCAGGTGCCTGCACCTAATTCTCCGAAGTCGACAGTTCCCTTCATGGTTCCGTCTTTCTCGACCGTGCCAGTGTATTTAATAGTTCCCTCCTGGCCTTGAGCTTGAACTTTAATGCTGAAGTCGATCTTGTTTCCTTTGACAGAACCTGTGAGTGGAGCTTCTCCAAACTGGCCCTTGTATTGGCCCGTAAGTTTTTCGCCTTCCTGTTTAAAAGTGAAAGTCGGACTGCCGGAGCCGGCTTGAGTCTCAACGGCAAAGGCCCATGCGCCGGTGATGTCTGATTTATCAGCGGGAGCGGCAGCTGCAGGTGAGCTCGGCGCCGGAGCGGCAGCATCGCCGGCTTTCTTCGCACTAAAATCGCCTTGGGCAAAGCCACCGTAATCGGCAGTTCCTTTCATTGCGCTTCCGTCGACAGCTCCAGTCAGTGTAATTGGGAGATCGTTGTCCTGGAATTTGGTGGTCCACTTGAGAACAACGTCTTTGCCCTTGAGTGTTCCTTCGAGGGGGACTTCACCGCGTTGACTTTTAACTGCACCGCTTAATTTCTCGCCGTCTTGCTTCAGAATGAATTGCAAATTGAACGTGCCTTGAGGCGAATTCAACGTTACGTCCCAGGTGCCCGCGGCGCCGCCCTGGCCCAGGACGGGCATTGAGAACGACAGCGCGAATAGAATCAGAAACAAACAACGGTTCATGACAAACCTCCTCGAGATGGTGAATTGAAGCGTTGAAAAGAATCGAAGTAGAATGTGGCTACCGAACGGTCGGTAACGTAGCACTCAGCCTTAAGTGCGTCAAGCCTGCTAAACCTGCGATGAGCCTTCCTATTTGGAACTTCGAACAAGAACCGGACGATGAGCCGTTGGACGAAACGGGCATCAATCTCCGCGCTTATTTCGACAACATGTCAGATGAAAAGATCCAGCAGTACGATCCTGCCTGGGATGACGAAAAGACGATCGAGTGGGATAACAATTTCCGCGACGACGGAAACTTAATGCTGCTCTGTTGCGAGCGCGATGTTGATGTTCGCGAGTATCGGCGCGTACTCGAGAAATGTATTAGCTATCGTAATCGACTCCGCCGGCCTCTTAACTCCTGAATCTCAAATCTCCAATCTCAAAGCACGAGCGGGCCAGGAACAAAGGACAAAGTACAAAGTTCGAAGCTCAAACAACCGACCTCAAGCCATTTCTTAATATTCACACAAACTACTGTGTGCCTCGTAAGGCTTAACCTGGGGCGCGAATGTCTTCCCATGGCAATCGGCACAGATCGCTCCACGTCGTGCCTGACTGTGGCGCGAGGTTGAGCTGACGTGAACGTCGTGACAGGTCAAACAGAAGGTCGACAGATCTCCGCGGACCGCCACATCGCGAACGTTTCGTATCACGTGCCGATCAGCCGGATTCAATGTCTCGTCGTCTACCTTAGAAAAATCAACTGAGAAATCCTGAAACAAATTGTCGCCTGCTATGAAATTGTTTGCGTAAGGCAGCCCGGTAGAGCGCGACTTTCCAGAACGAAGGTGACACTGCGCGCAGATCGAAGTGATCGCTCGCGCATCGTCACGCCTTTTTTTCGAGAGCCACATTAAAGAAGTGTTGTTCGAGTGCTCCACGGTCGCGTAGCCATGGCAAGCATAACAATCAATGCCAAATGCGGCGAAGGCGTTTGTTTTTGCATCCACCCCTGTCGCGTGACAGCCGGCGCACCGGGTACCAAATTTCTCTTTGTCCCACGATGGTGAATCTCCGCTCGCTTTATCAATGACGTTTGGACCAATTAGTGCCTGAAGATTCAAGATCGAGAATTTCCCGTAGCCACTCTTCTTCAGAAAACGCACTCGATGGCGGCTTCCCATAAAGTATCCAATTTCGTTTACCACAGTTGAGAGCTCCGGAAGCTTCGCAGCTAATGTCTGCAATTCAGGTGCATCCTCGCCTTGCCGAACAGCCACGCCATGCGCATTTTTTTGCCACGTAACACCAATCGAATTGCGATGACAAAACAAGCATTCATCGCCGTGTACGTATTCGGGGATTGGTTTACCAACGTGGTTGCCGCCCCACGCAGCGGGATCAAGACCTGTTTGTTGACCGTAGACATTCAGTGCAAGCGTCAGAATTAAGAACAGCCACGCGAAAATCAGGAGTTGACGAGTGCGCATAGCGAACACTTAAAGTTTGTCGTGAAGTTACGAGACCATTAGATGCGGTGACGACTATTTCATCAGTACCGTTCGCGGTCGGAGGCCTATTCGCGGTAGCAGACTTATTCGCGGTGGCAGGCTTATTCGCGATGGCTGGCTTATTCGCGATGGCTGGCTTATTCGCGATGGCTGGCTTATTCGCGATGGCTGGCTTATTCGCGATGGCTGGCTTATTCAGTACCATTTGCGGTAGCGAATGGCCACAACTCAACGCCAGGAGAAAAGGAGTCCCCAATATCGGTCGTTGAGTCCTGACCATTCGCTACCGCAAACGGTACTGAATAGGCCAATTCGCCACTGCAAACGGTACTGAATACGCCATTCGCTACCGCAAACGGTACTGAATAGGCCAATTCGCCACTGCAAACGGTACTGAATGGCGCGAGTTTCGTCATTTCTCAATACGGCTTAACTTCAATCGTGAACGGGACTGTTATTACTTTCCCGTTCCGCTGAAACTGCGACCAGATTCGATAACGTCCAGACCGTGGCAGAAAAGCTTCAAACGAAATTTCGGGACCGCCACGCATCGCAGAGCGATCGGCACCGTCAGGAATCAATTGCACAGGATGCGAATGAACGTAGTCTCTCGCGTCTTCAGAAAGAATCAGCGTATGTCCCCAGGCATCGAGATATGGTTCGAGATCGCGGACCACTTCACCTGTTTTCAGATCTGTGATTTCGTACTTAAGCGTTAGCTTCTTTCCGGCCACCGGCTCGCGTGGATCAAGTGTCAACGCGAAGCGCGTACTCTCCAGCTCTCGCGTCAATACGTGATCCGGTTCGATTGTTGGCCGCGACGAGAACAGATCACCGTCGTAACCAGCCGTCATCAAATTCGCGTGTGCCACTTGCGGAACACCACCTACCGGAAAGATGTCGGAGTAAACAAAGTATGCTCCTGACTTTGGAACAGAAGTTTCGATCGCAAAGCTGCCGTCCACTTGTTGTCGCGGGTGAATGTGCGCGAAATAGTTCAGATCCTGGCTGACGATAAAAAGATGAAAAGGCATAGCGTGCACGATGTGAAAGTCTTTCACCATCGCGCCGGATCTTGGGTGATGGATATCGAAAGCCAGCTTGAAAGTCTTTCCGGGAATAATCACCGAAGGTGTCGTTCTAATCCAAAGATCAAAATCCGTGGCTTCGGGACGCGGCGTTTTAATCAGCGTCATACCGCACTTTGGACACTTACCCGGATCATCGGTCATAACCTCCGGATGCATCGCACAAGCGTAGACCTGCTCCGCTGTCGGACGGTCTACAACTGCGGTCGTCGTCTTTACGTTTCGTTTGTGGCTGCTGCTTCCCCGAAGTGCATAGGACAATTCGCACAGCGGAGACGGCAAAGGAATGGGATTGCTGCTTGCTTTGTTTATGTAAGCAACAGCTCTCACCCGCGTCCCCCTGGGTAGCAGAACTGGGTGTTTGAAGTAATACGTTGGCTGCCAGTCGTAGCGATAGCCCTCCGCCCACACCAACACTTCGTTCGTTCCATCAGGTCGGTACGCCACAACTTCAAGCGATTGCGCAAACGGAAACAAGAGCGGGCGAATAGCAACTGCCTCAGCGTCCGCCGATATCCTGACAAAGCTCTCGACTCGATCTGAAGTCTTTTCAGTAGCACGCACTACCACAGTTTTCAATGCTCTCGGTGAGTTGCCATTGTTAGTCTTGGTTGCTGTTTCGAGTAGATCGAGCGGCAAGTCTTTGTCGTCGCCTTTAGGTGTGCCGCCGTCAACCCAGGCAACGATTTGATCGACTTCGTACTGAGTTAAGCCATAGTCGTTCTCAAACCGACCAAAACCTTTGACTGCTTGAGAGGGTGGCATTCGACGTTCGAGGACCTCTTCCTTAATCGCCTTGGCCCACGGACGTGCGCCGGCATAGTCGTTGAGAAAGATTTTGCTGTTGCCGCCTGGCCCATGGCAGGAGAGACAGTGACTCTGAAAGATGCGTACGATTTCTTTGTTGAAACGAATCTTGGTGGTAACCGGTTCGTGAGAGCTGGTGGGGTGAGACCCGAGCAACAGGAAAACTGAGACCAGCAGCAACGGGAGGGGGCCAAGGATTTCTCTAGAAGGTCTTTTCACTTGAAGCTTTTCCCGCAAAGGCGCAAAGACGCAAAGGAAAACAAACATTGCTTTGCGTCTTTGCGCCTTTGCGGGAAACCATCGCGGCACAGACCGACCGACTACTGCCCGGTTTTCGTCTCGGTAGCTTTGGTCGCCGCCGGCGGACTATCGTAAACGAAGCTTATCCAACCAATCATCATCTCTTCCCACGTTTGGTCGCCCCACTTCACTGCTTTGGTTGGATCGGGGTTGTACTTATTGTTAGTGGAATTGTCGAAATGGGCGACACACTCGATCCTGGTTCCCTTGGGAACCGCAATCGGATCTTTGAGTACGTAATACGTTTGCCAACTGAAATCGTAATGAGGCACGGAGAGTAAGATCTTAGAAGTGCCATCGGGAAAGACGGCTTTGTATTCAAAGTCTTTTCCACGAAGATGCATATGAGGCATGAAGCTGTAGAGCTGCGCTGATTCGTTGAACGTAAAGCTCGACTTCACTTCGTAATTCGCATCACCGGGCGGAATCTCAAAAGCGGTCTGTAAAACCGGTCTCGTTACCACAGTGTTTTGAACGGGCGCTTTTGCATAAATCAGTCCGACAGTTGTGACGTCCTTTGCCGGCGTGCCATTCGGCGTGTAATGGATCTGAAAGACAAGATTCGATCCCGCCGGTATTTTCCTCCCGAATCCCGGTCGGAAAACGGCCGGATCCTCGCCTGGCGCAAAACCTACCAGCAACTTGCCCTGCAGCCGAGATGTAGTGCCGGGCTCCTGCACAAATACGATCACGTGATGAACAACTGCGTGCGCGCTACTGCGAATCTCCGCCGATGTGATATAGCGATCTTCTTTGAAGTTAGTTGGCACTGTCAGATATTGATAAGCAACAACTCCCTCAGCCGGCACGGATTGTTCGGGAACCGAGAACGTCTCATCAGGTTTACCGATGCGCCAACCAGGCGTGTACTCCGGCAACGGTGGCAGATCCTTAGGATCGCCTTCCTGAGCACCATTATTCACCCAAGCGAGGATCGTATTGATCGCCTCCTGAGTAATACGCCGATCATTGCGCCACTCGCCATGCTTCGGATCCGCGTGCCAGGGGGGCATTTCTCGGTTGGCAACCTTCTCGCGAATCGATTTGGCCCAGGGTCGTGCATCCTTGTATGTTAAGAGCGACATCGGTGCAATTTCACCGGGTCGGTGACAGCCTGTGCAGCTCTTATAAAAGATGGGCGCAACGTCTTTGGAGAAAGTAGGAATCGGTTCATTAC
>JBKPMX010000030.1:0-18214 GCA_046765655.1 Acidobacteriota bacterium | reverse complement strand
GTATGAGACCACCTGAGCATCTTGCAGTCTCGGACAGACGGCGACGGTTTCATCGCTTGGTCGCGGTTCTTCAAAATGCTCCAACCGAAAGCCGGTGGCAATGAGCAGATTGAGCCAATGGCTGAGAATTCTTGTGAAGCGAGGGATTTTGAATTTGCGCAGACCTCGCTTTTCTTCGATGGGCGCTCCAGTGAACAGCCACTCGTCGAACTCGCCATTTAGTTCGCGAAAATACTCGCCAACTTCAATCGCATACGTGCGTCGATTTTCATCGCGCAGGTTTCTCCGGTGAGGTGTCATGAAGCATGGATGAGTAATCGAAAATTGGAGGAAACCTCCCGGCTTCAGAATCCGATACGCCTCAGCCAAAACGCGATCCGTTTCGGGAACATCCATCAAACTCATTAACGCGGTGGCGAAATCGAATGAATCATCTGGAAACGGCAGCGCCACTGCACTCGCGAGTTGATACGCGATACCGAGCGGCTGTTCTTGTTCATGCTGTTTGGCGTACTGGAGGAAAACTTCCGAGATATCGATAGCGCTCATAATGGCGCCACAGTTTGCCAGCAAGCGCGTGTTGTGACCTTCGCCGCAGCCGATATCGAGACCGCGACATCCGCTGACATCCGGCAGCATTGCGAAAAACGCCGGTGTATTCAAATGATCCCGGTAGATGTCGTATCCCTTACGAGCGAGAAGGGTCCATACCTCGGCAGCGTCGTTCCAGTAACGTCCAACTTCTTCGTGGTTCATGGGTATTGAAGATTTTAGATTGTTGATTTTTGATTGTTCGTACGGACCGATCCAACGGCCCATCCGGAGTCAAGCAGCAGTTGAAAATCAAAAATCTAAAATGTTTTACTTCCCGGTGAATAAAGTCTTGTCATCGACGAAGCACAATCCATTTCCCCACGGATCATTTACGTAAAACGAACGTTCTCGCCAGGGTCGAACGACTATCTCACCGGCACTCTCACCGTGTACGTCGTCAGTCGACAGACAGTTCAACTCACGTGCGCGCGCATGCACTGCTTCGAGATCTGGCACTGCAAAGTAGATGTAATCGGGCAAAGGCTGAGGTGAGTGCTCCATGGATGGATCGACGAGCGCGAGAATCACCGCGCCGCAGTCGAAGTAATGCCTGGTTGCACGGGGAATCCTTCGTCCGCTGTCGTCTAACAGTTTCCCGTAGAAGGCTTCGGCTTTGTCGAGATCTCCAACCTGAAGGATGACTCGGAATAAATTTGGTGCCGACATTGATGGCCTCCGGTAATTGAGGATTTTAGATTTTAGATCTAGGAAGTTCTGATCAACTGATTGAGTCGCGGCATCGACTATTCAGTACCATGCGCGGTAGCGGATGGTCACCACTCAATCTCGCAACATCAGATTTCTTTTAGTTGAGCGGTGGCGATCCGCTACCGCGCATGGTACTGAATAGTCTCTGTCATAATTTATTCAGAGCTTCTTAAAATCTAAAATGTACAATCAGAATTGAGATTTACCACGCTTACCTAAACGTATTCCCCTGGTTAACGTCTCCGGTGTCAAAGCCTCTCCGAAACCATTCCGACCTCTGCTCGGAAGTTCCGTGCGTGAATGAATCGGGTACGACGTACCCCTGAGATTGGCGTTGAAGTCGATCATCGCCAACCGCGCTAGCCGCGTTTAGTGCCTCATCAATATCGCCAGGTTCAACGATGCCGCGCTTCGCAGCATAGTGTGCCCACACGCCGGCAAAGAAGTCAGCTTGTAATTCTAAGCGAACCGAAAGAGAGTTTGCTCCTTCGTCACTTGTTTGACCGCGCGCACCATTCACGCGATCCATCGTCCCCATGAGGTTCTGAACGTGATGTCCGACTTCGTGAGCAACGACATATGCGATAGCAAAATCGCCCGGTGCGCGAAAGCGCGTCTTCAGTTCACGAAAGAAAGCCAAATCAATGTAGAGCTTCTCATCGGCAGGACAGTAAAACGGACCGACTGCCGCACCCGCTTGACCGCATCCAGAGTTGACGACGTCGCGAAACAGCACCAGCGTTGGCTTGCGATATTCTCTGTTAGCCTGGCGAAAGATGGTGGTCCAAACGTCTTCCGTTTCTGCGAGCACGACGGCAACAAACTGCTTGAGTTCTTCTTCCTCGGGATTCGTCGACCGTGATGCCGGCACCGAGGTCCCCGGATTATTCGGCGCCTGCTCCAGCAGCTGTCGTGGATCGGCGCCGAGAAGTAGGGCGATTATCAGAACGACTAAGCCACCGAGTCCACCACCTATTGCAACACCTCTCCCTCCGAACCCGCGACGGTCCTCAATGTTTTCACTCTGACGACGACCTACCCAACGCATACACGCCTCCTTGAAAGGGATGAAGGATGAATAGGAATACCAGTCCGAAGCTGCTTTCATCCCTCATCCTTGATCTTACTTTCGTCCGTACTTTACCAACTTCAGCTGGCCGTCTTGTAACAGTCCGATGTCAGGCGCGTAGTATTTGTATTCCAGAGAGTGATCCTCGAGCGGATTTGTCTCAGCAATCTTGAGTACGTTGGTAAAGTTGCCGGCGGGAGTTCTTCGTTGGTCGGTGAGGCTGACGATTTCGGCGCGGTCCATGGCAACACGTGGTGCAATCTCCTGATAATACCTGGCATTCAATGTGGGTTCGCCCGGCATCATCAGTCCAAATCGTGCCCCGTTTTGTCCGGCGAGCCAGGCGCCTTCGTGAGCTACGACCTTTCCATTTTTGTAGATATCGACCTCTTCGCCAAAGTAATAGACGTCGCTTGTCCGTTTGCTGATAGCAAAGAAGTTTCGGGAGATTTCAGTCAGCTTGTAGCCGCGGCTCTCTCGCTCTTCGACAACACGCGTGTCAAAGTCACCGATTCGCTTTGTTTGGTCCGTCACAGCAACGACAAGCTGTTCGTTTCCATCTTCAAGCACTAGCTCATAACCGGGTTCAAGAATGAAATAGCGATTGCGCCCGGTGGTGGCCAATTCATCGGGCGTTGCAGTGAAGTCCATGTTCCATGAGCGGTCCCTGGCCTTTTTCTGACCGCCCATCACAATAGAACAGAAGAGTATCGTGGTGAGGACAAGTACGAAGTACTCTCGTTTCATCTTTACCCTCTATTTGATTTCGATCGCTCGGGTGATCAAGTCGATCTCCACATCGATGTTGTCGCCAACAAAATTTGGTGACGTCTGATGAGTCCAGTTGATGCCGTAGTCACGCCGGTTCAGAATCATGAACGGGCGGCCACGGAGGGCCGCCCCCTACAAACATCTGTCTGATCGCGACCGACCTTACGCGACAGTCTGCCTATGCGTCGATCACCGTTGATGATCATCTCGCACGCTTTGAACGCGTAGTTTTCAAACTCCTCGAGTTTTGACGGGAGTATAACCCACGCGTTCTCTTTGGACCGCCACCGATATCTTTTTGGTAACTCCGGAAACTCCGCGCCGAGCTGGTCCACATGATCTCGCGTCGTGAACAACCACATTCCATTCGAGGCGGGTTTATTCACGCTGTCGCGTAGTGCGCATAAGAGAAGCTCACCGACGTACAGATACGTGAACCCAAACACCCGTCGGATGGTAGGACGTAAAGGCGACAGCTCATCTACTACAAATGCGAAGGGCAGTGGACTCGCAGTTGATGAAACTTTCGTCATCGGTGTTTAGGTTGTGACTCTGGCGCGCTCTTTTCAGATTTCGCTAATTTGTGACGGTAGTAATCCGAGATGTAATCCTTCATACGGACCTGCCAAAAACCAAGTCCGAAATGCTCGGCTTCTTGTTTGGCCTGGTCAGCTGTCCAGCCATCGTGTTCCATTCGATAGACCGCGATGATTGTGCCCGTACGATCTGAACCGCGCTTGCAGTGCACGAAGACAGGTTGGTTCTCCGGCGCGTTGATTAGCGAAAGCACCTGCGCGATCTGCTCATCGCTGGGTTTATGAAAATTAGAAAGCGGAAGATTGAAATAACGAAGTCCTGCTGCGACCACCGTCGTCCCTTCTACACGCGCGTGATCGTCATCATCGCGCAGGTTCACGATTGTCTTGACACCTTGCTGGACCAGCCGCTTTAGCCCGGCGTCCGTTGGCTGGCCGCCTCGGTATAGCTTTTCGCTTACCTGGTGGAAATTGGGCAGATCTTTTTGTTGCGCGTCGTTCTGTGTGAGAACTGTTGGCGCACAAACAACGATTGCGAATATCAGAAGCGCAACGCGATTTGATTTGAGATGTCCCATGATCGTCCTTACCGCACCTTCATCATTTCCACGCCTTCGTGGTCATGAACAAGTTGTTGATTATGGGGGACGGGGGTATAGCCTCGTTTTGAATAAAACTGAACGGCGTGGGGAGTGGCGTGAAGTCGAATCGATTGCAACCCACTCGTCCACGCTACATGTTCAAGCTCGCTCAGTATTGTAGATCCGACTCCACTCCGTTGGTACTCTGGAAGAAGGTACAACCAACGAAGATGTTCCCTCGCAGTAGTATCAATACCACCGAAGCCGATCACTCGATCGTCGACTTCGGCGATAACGATTCCATCGACATCAAGCCAATGGTGCCACTCATCGTCACTTAGGGACAGGGAAGTTCCAGCAACGATGGCGTACACGTCCTCGATCGATCGTCTGTCGAGGACTGTTCCACGCCGTATGTTTGCCATTGCGAGCTACTGTACCTGTTGTGGCCGGCCGGATTGAATCAATCTCTGTCTGGCGGTGTTGCCGGGCACCGCAATGTGTGTTGCCGGATCGTATTCTTTACCCACTGCCGGACTTCCTTGCGGCACCCAAATCTCTACGCGCGTGGAGCTGTAACCGCTCGGAATGTAACGCACGTAATAGCCGTCTGGATGTAGTGACCAGCGACCGGAAGGAACCTCTTGACTACTGGTCCGAGAGGCGCATTTCCGGAGAGCACAGCCACGCGCTCCATCTCTGCAAAAGAAGCGCCCGGCGTCGACGACGCATTAAAGATCTCCCAAGTTCGATTGTTAGTTGATTGTAGATTGGTGATTTGTAGATTTTGGATTGTTGCTTGATGTCGAGATTATAGCTCAACTGACCGGTCATCAATCTACAATCTAAAGGGTTCAATAGCCTAAGGCCATGCCGTCTTTTCGAGGGTCAGACGCGCCCATCAAGGTTTTGGTTGCCGGATCGATCATGATCGCCTGGCCGCCGCCCATTGACGATCTCAACACCCCGGTCGGAGTGGCGCGCACGTGCCCCATCGCAATCAGCTTCTCGATAACCGGTGCAGTTAACTCGTCCTCGAACAAAACACTCTTGCCAGTCATGAACCTGAAACGCGGAGCGTCGATCGCCTCTTGCAGATCCATTCCGAGGTCGATCAGATTCACCAGCACTTGCACGTGTCCCTGAGGTTGAATCGCTCCGCCCATCACGCCGAACGACATCCACAACTGACCATCCTTAAAAACCATCGCCGGGATGATCGTGTGGAAGGGTCGCTTGCCTGGCTCGAGACGATTGGGATGATCGGCTTCCAAAGAGAACCCGGTTCCGCGGTTTTGCAGCACGATTCCTGTGTCACCGGCGACAACGCCTGAGCCAAAAGCATCGAACAGACTGTTGATGAACGAGACCGCATTACCATCTTTGTCGATGACACTCAGATAAGTTGTGTCGCTTCCGAGATTGATGTCTCCCGGAGGCGGTGAATCCGACGCCTTATCTGGATTGATTAGAGTGCGGCGCTTCGCTGCGTAGCTCTTCGAGAGAAGTTCTGTCACAGGAACTTTTGCAAAGCCCGGGTCAGCGATGTAGCGATTGCGATCTGCGAAAGCAAGCTTCATCGCTTCGATCATCGTGTGATAGTAGCGCGCCGGCTGTGTACTTAGCGAAGAAAGATCAAAACCCTCGAGAATGTTCAGTGCGAGCAATGCCGTAAGACCCTGACCGTTCGGAGGAATCTCGTAGACTGTGTATCCGCGATAGTTGGTGGAGATCGGTTCTACCCAATCCGACTTGGTCGCGGCTAAATCTTCCATAGTTATAAAGCCGCCATTCTTCTGGCAGTAGTCGACGATCGCACGCGCAATCTCTCCTTTATAAAAAGCATCTCGTCCGCCGTTGGCGAGCGTGCGAAGTGTGCGTGCAAGATTTGGCTGACGAAAGACCTCACCAGCGCGCGGCGCACGACCACCATCGATCAAGTAGTTCGATACCGCGGCCGGATTGCGCTTCAGCTTTCGTACTTCTGCTTGCCAGTCTTCAGCGGTCTTTTCCATCACTGGAAAACCGTTCTCTGCATACGTGATGGCGGGTGTTAGAAGATCAGCCAGCTTCATCGAGCCGTATTTGTCTAGTAACGTAACCCAACCATCAAAAGCTCCTGGCACGGTGACCGCATCCATGCCCGTATTCGGGATCGACTTCAGGTTCTTTTTAGCGAAGTACTCGCGCGTGAGGGCCCGCGGCGCGCGGCCGCTCGCATTCAGTCCCTTCAGTTCCTTTGTCTTGGACCAGTAAACGATCGCGAATGCGTCACCGCCGACACCTGTCATCATCGGCTCAGTGACATTAAGCATCGCGGCCATCGCAATAGCCGCATCGACTGCATTGCCTCCGCGTTTCAACACATCGAGACCTACCTCGGACGCGAGCGGTTGACTGGAAGCGACCATGCCATGTTGCGCACGAACCACCGATCGCCCCGGTTTTAGGTGTAACGTGGATTTCTTCTGGTCTGTTTGAGAGTTGATTGGGGGGAGAAGCACAGACGCGATCGTTATTATCGATGCGATGAACACGCTTGTCGCGGGTGGTATGCGGAGCATCGTTAATACGCCTCCAGTGGAAGATTAATCTATGACGGCTTTCGCCAATGATCGGCCGGTTAGCCATGGAATCACAAACAGCATGGCGTAGGCTAACCATATCGATGCGGCCGCGAAATATGTGATCCCTGCTTTGAGCAGAACAACAAGAACAATGACGTCAAGAACGAAGTTGACTTCAGAAAACGCGAGACCCAGTTTCATTCCATGAGCGTCTGGCGTCCTGGATTTCTTCAAGAACTGTCGGGCCAACAGATAAGCCAACGGAATCCAAAGGGCAATGATCGGAAAACTAATTGCCGGATTGGACGAGACGTACGGAATAGGCTGAGTCTTCTTAAGCGAGGGCGTCATGAAAACGATGCTGCCCCAGATGAAACCAACCACCCAGATGACAACTCCGTAAGCAATCGCTTTTACGATCGGGAAATGCACTGGACGAGTTGCTCCCGCAGTATTTTGCATTCCGGCGTTTTCTTCTTCGAAGCGTAATCCTGATCCATCGCCTGTCGTAATTCCTGAAAGACGGGGATTATTACCTGTGCTTTAAAAGGCAGCGCCATTGCTGAGAGACCAGCGCGAGCTGACGTCGCGCAGTCTATCAGGAAAAGAAACCTAAAATGAACATGAAGACGCTGCTCGCTGCGTTGAATCGGTGAGGTTTCAGATATTCAGTACCATCTCATACTGCTCCAACACTAACTTAAAACCGACGGCTTCGAAGAAAGCCGTCGTTTCTTTTAAATTCTCATCAACGTTATTGACCTTGACCGACTCCGACGTCGTAACACAATCCTGAAGCGCATTGAGAAGCAATCGGCCAACTCCACGCCGCCGATAGGTTTCGTCCACTGCCAGCTGGATTAGTAGACCAGACGATTTTGTTACTATGCCGTAACCCATGCAACGTTGACCGTCCTGACATTCAACGATCGCCGTGCTGTCGGCGATTCGTTGCGCGGCTTCGATTGAGTGTTGCCAGGAGGGATAGCCGCTCCAGAAGGTTTGATAGAGGTCCCAGTTTGGAACTTCTACGGGGCGAATCTTGTCGTGAGAAGTTTTGCTGGAATGTAGCAGGGTCGGTGTTCGAAAGACTGCAAATCGACGAGTCTCAGTAAAGCCGAGCCGTCGATACAGATTCACAGCAGGTCCATTAGAAGTTAGAACTTCGAGAAGATACTGATTGAATCCACGTTGTTTGAGTTGCGGGTTCATGAAGTGAAACATCTCGGAAGCCATTCCGCGACCGCGGTACTGAGGTAAGAAGCCCGTGCCTGCGTCGTAGACTGTGGCTTCACCGTGCCAAATTCCGGAGCCGTTTAAGCAAAATCCAACGAGCCGATCGTCATCAAATGCGCCTGCTGATATTTCGGTGTCGACACCGTCGCGGCGCAAGCGAAAGGCGAACTCGTCCAGCGACATTTGCATGTCGACTTGATAATCGGCAAACGCGGCAACGAAGGCCTTGTGAAGAGTGGCGACGGGTGTGTTGTTTAAGAACTCGTAGCGTATCATGGGTTGCGGTTGGTACTTTGTGCTTTGTACTTAGTAGTTGAACTTCTTACCATTCAGCGTTAGTCGTAAGTAACAACACGAAGCACCAAGCTCAAAGCACCAAGTACAAAGTACAAAAAACAAAGTACAAAACCCAAGCGCATGACTTCAAATCAATCATCCGCCATCGCAGCGTTTCGCCAGCTCCATGAATCCGGTTGTTTCGTTCTGCCGAATCCCTGGGACCGTGGAACTGCACGTTATCTATCGCACATCGGATTCAAGGCACTCGCCACGACGTCCGCCGGTTTCGCGTTCTCTCGTGGTCTGCCTGACAGTGTGACAGCGATGCCTGTCGATGAAGTATTAGACCATGTGCGAGACATCTGTGAGTCGACGTCGCTACCTGTCAATGCAGATTTTCAGAACGGCTATGCTGACGAACCTGAAAACGTCGCAGCAAACGTTAAGCGTTGTATCGAGTGTGGTGTCGCAGGGTTGTCGATTGAAGACTCAACTGGACGTCGTGAGTCACCGCTTTATGATGATCGGCTCGCAGTCGAACGCGTCAGAGCCGCGCGAAAAGTAATCGACGATTCGAAGCTTCCGGTTGTGCTGACGGCCAGATGTGAAGCGTTTCTCACTGGGCATCCTTTGGCTTTCACAGTGGCCATGGATCGGCTTGTTGCGTTTGCCGATGCGGGAGCTGATTGTCTCTATGCGCCTGGCGTCCGCCAACCGGAGCAGATTGAGGCGATCGTACAAGCCGTGGCGCCGAAGCCTGTAAACGTTCTTGTCGGTAGCCCTGGTCTGACGGTGCCACAACTAGCTGACCTTGGTGTCCGTCGTGTGTCTGTTGGGTCGGCACTGTCGCGTGCTGCGTGGGGTGCCTTCATGCGAGCTGCGCAAGAGATCAACGCGTCCGGAACGTTTAACTCATTTGCTGACGCCGGCGGCTTTGCAGATCTGAATCAGGTTTTCGCGCAGTTTGTCGGAGGGAACAGATAATTTTAATTTCTCTGTGCAACCTCTGTAGATCTCTGTGTCTCCTGGTGCTGGTTCTCTCTGGGGAAAGGCTAACCACAGAGGTTGCACAGAGAAGGACCTCACTGATTAACGTATTCGTCGTATGCGGCGCGCGCCAACTCCGCGATTAACTTCTCCTGTTCCTCAGCAACCAACTTAGATCCCGTCACCAACACAGCCACCGCCAGTGTGCCTTTCCCGTTAGGCAGCGTAATCAGACCGACATCATTGGTCGCCTTCGGTGCATTTGTCTGAGCATCTCTCTCTCCGGATCCTGTCTTGTCGGCGACCATGGTCCCTGCCGGCAAGTTGCTCCGCAGTCTCTTTAAACCCGTCGTCGCTCCGCGCATATACTTGATGAGCAACTCCGATTGCGCTGGTTGCAGAGATTTCGCCTGCTGAAGTTGAGTGAGTAGCGTTGCGATGTCTTCAGCGGAACCGGTATTCACAAGTTTTGGGTTTTTCACGTAATCACTCACCGTCGAATGGATATCAAGAGTATTAAGGCCGAAAGCGCGCATTTGTTCCGATACGCGTGCCGGGCCACCAATCAATTGCAGCAGTTTATCTGTCGAGGTGTTGTCGCTGCGAGATATTGAGAATTCGATCAGTTGCGAAATGGTGAAATCAACCGGATTCCGATAGAGCGCGGAATTCTCTGGCGTACCCGGAACAAGTTCGTCTGGTGTGATGTGAACAAGTTGATCAACTTTCAGACGATTTGCTTCAACTTGTTTAAGGACAGTGATAGCGAGAGGCAGTTTGAAAACGCTGTAGAGAGGCAACGGGGCTTTGCCGTTGATGGAGGCAATGCGACTTTTTTCAACGTGGATTACCGCAACCGCAACCACACCTTGCGCGCGCTCACAGATCGAAGAGAGCCTTTGTTCCAGTAATGCTTCGGCCTCGCCACGAGTGAAGAGAGCCGGTGTTGGTGAGACTTGCGCGATTGGTGGGCTTGGAGTCGGCGGAATCGGATTGGAAGACGACTTGTTGCAGGATGCTAACGAGAGAGCAGTGACAGCTAAAAGAACGGTAGCGAGTGGCCTCATGATGCGCACGTTACGTTTTCCCTTCCACCAGCGGCCGAATATCTGGAGACATGGTCCCCTCCCGATTGCAGAGTGAATCACAGCCTCTTAGTCATGTCGATGAAGTGACATGGCAGTTTCGTTTCAACTTCAGGAGGGAAAGGGGAAGTGCCTGTCTCGACGTAGCCGCGCTTGTTATAAAAACCCGGTAGGTCACTGCGGAGATTCACGACTTTGATGTCCATGGAGTCGCAGCCGAGTTTGCGGCAGTAGTCTTCAGCTGCGTTAAGGAGCATTGAGCCGAGTCCTTTTTGTTGAAGGCCAGGGTCGACCGACAACAACCCAAGGTATGCTCGGTTAAGGTTTGGCTCGACGTAAACGCAACCGTCGATCTGGCCGTCTGCTTCTGATAACAAGAATGTTCCCTTACGGAGATCGTCTCGGACTTCCACTTCTGTGATCCGGTCTCCATCGACAAAGAATTGCTCGACAACGCTGAACGCACGATTAATCACGTCAGCGATCTTCGTTGCATCAGCTTCTGTGGCTGTTCTAACTGTCGAAGATGACATCCAAGAATACCTTCTTATTCATCCCAGGGTGACGCCCCTAGTGAATGAGATTGATTACTTTCACCCTCACAACAGTGATCTAATCCACCCGCCATCGACCTGGATCGACGTACCGGTGATGTACGCGGCGCGCTCCGATACGAGGAACGCAGCTAGCGCGGCGAATTCGCGCGGCTCTCCCAAACGGCGCATCGGAATCTCCTGTTCCCACTTGTTCTTAAATTCATCCGGTTTGATTCCCAGCCTCTGCGCCATCTGTTGGGCCAACTCTTCGACACGCTCTGTTCGCGTGTATCCGGGAAGAATGTTGTTAACTGTGATTCCTTTGCTTGCTACTTCATTCGCGAGTGTGCGGGCGAAACCGGTGACAGCGGCTCGCAAACTGTTTGACAGGATCAAGTTGTCTACCGGCTGTTTCACTGCGATCGACGTGATGTTGAGAATGCGACCCCATCGTCGCGTCTTCATCCCGGGTAAAACGGCGCGGGCTAACTCAATCGCGCTGAACAGTGTTAATCGCGCTGCTTGTTCCCACTGTTCCGCCGACAACTGTTCGAAGCTACCCGCTGGTGGCCCACCAGCGTTTGTGACGAGGATGTCGATACGTCCAAACCTGTCGATACCGGCGTCGACGAGTTTATTGATGTCATCAGGATTGGTGACGTCCGCTCGCAGTGGAAGGACTTGAGCGCCGGTATTTTGTTGGATCTCTTCAGCCGTGACCCTCAATCTCTCTTCGTTGCGAGCACAAATGATCAGCGACGCGCCTTCACTGGCGAGCTCCTCGGCAACAGCCCGCCCAAGTCCTGTGCTGCCGGCCGCAACCAACGCAACTTTGTCTTTAATACCGAGATCCATCGATTCGTAATTGTTGGGGTGGCTCGTTACTTTCCTCCGCGAAGATAATCGTCAGTCTTGTTCAGCCAGTCTTCGCGAGGTGGACTAAAGATATCGACGTCAAGCGTATCTTCGAGCGCCTCCGCTTTGTGTTGCACGAACGAGGGAATATGGAGCACTTCACCTGCGCGAACATCGATCACTTCCGACTCATCGGCACCGATCCAAAACCGTAGCCCGCCTTCCAGGATATAAGTCACCTGCTCGTTCTCGTGCGAGTGGCGGGGCACGATCGATCCTTTTTTCAAGTAGACGTGCGCCAGCATAACGCGGTCTCCCGTGATCAATCGCCGGTCGAGCGATTCAGACAGTGTCTCTTTTGGTATGTCTTCCCAGCGATAAAATGTGACGCCCGGCTTCTCCTCGCGCTTCTCTCCTGGCTTCTCCATAGAGTGCTCCTAACGTGTTTAAGTGTATTGGGAATCAGCATCCAGTCGCACGAGCGAAACGTGATGAATGAAACCGACTCCGATCAGTGTGAAAGGGCAATGTGGCGGCAAATATTAACTGATTCCCAGGTATTAAACGTACCCTCGGTACGTTCCGGGTGCGGGGCGGCGTGGGGGTAGAGAGAATACTTAGGGCCACCAGCGTCCGAAATCTTGGATTCCTTGCGGCAGTTCTGCAGAGTGTGTTAGCGTTTTCGTCCCAACCGGTGGTTTTTCACCGCCGTAAACGAAAAAAATTCGTCCGTTGAGTCTTTCATATAAACAAGGTTTACGCCTTGATACTACCAACGCCCGTACCGTAATTGGGAGGAAAAATGAACGATCGGCTCAAGTTCCTGGTCCTAATCGGACTACTAATTGCTCTCACAGCACTCACAACCTTACCGCAGATTATTGAAGCCAAGCGCTCCAAACCGTCTGCCAATAACAATTATTCAGGCGCTGTCGGCATCCCGTTAAATATCGTACAAAACAAACGATCAGATGTCGTCGTGGGTAGCTCTGACCGTAACGATACATCTATCCCTATACGCGAGATGAAACAACTGCCAATGGGCGGCCACGAGAAACGTGAGGCAGCGAAGAACCCGAAGGTCCCCCATTCCCACAAGGACATGCCGGACCCCGTCGTGCAGAGTGCGGTCACCGGCAGTGGCTCAACATCTGCTGCAGCTGACCAGAACTTCGATGGCATTTCATTCCCAGGAGTCGCTTGCAACTGTGCTCCACCCGATACTAATGGCGAGGTTGGTTCTACACAGTACGTCCAGATAGTAAACGAGGGCTTTCAGGTGTTTGACAAGACGACTGGAGCATCGCTCCTCGGCCCGTCAGGCATTGAGACGCTATGGCAAGGATTCGGGGGAGTGTGCGAAACGAGTGGTCATGGCGACCCAGTGGTCCTATACGATCAACTTGCTGACCGCTGGGTGATCACACAATTTGCTGGGGCATCAGTACCCACAGACGAGTGTATCGCTGTATCGACCACTGGGGATGCTACCGGTTCTTATCACCGTTATGCATATCACCTTGGCTCCAACTTCTTCGACTATCCCCATCTTGGAGTATGGCCCGATGCTTACTACATGAGCATGAACGTATTCAACTCCTCTGGAACTTCCTTCCTCGGCCCGCAGCCTTTCGCATTCGACAGATCCAAAATGCTTGCGGGTCTTCCTGGTACCTTCATCACCACTGGGATTACCGGGGGCCCGTTGGAAGAGGTCTATCTTCCCGCGGATTTGGAAGGAGGAACGTTACCACCTGCTGGGGCGCCGGGCGTATTTGTGGAGTGGCCTGGTGGCGGAAGTTACAGAGTGTTTCGTTTCCATGTTGATTTCGCCACACCGGCGAACTCCACCTTCACGCTTGCCGCATCTTCGCCAGCAGCCGGCTTCACTGTACTTTGCGCGACAACGCGGTCGTGTGTGCCGCAGCCAAGCACAACTTCGAGACTCGATGCCATTGCTGATCGACTCATGTTCCGATTGTCGTACCGCAATTTTGGAACATACGATTCGGTCGTGGGCAATTTCACCGTTAGCTCTAATAGTGTTGCTGGGATTCGTTGGTTCGAGTTGCGCAACACAATAAATGGTCCAGTTACAACTTTTCAGGAGAGTACATACCAGCCAGATTCGACATGGCGTTGGCTAGGCGCTGCTGCAATGGATCGCGACGGCAACATAGCGATTGGATACAGCGCGTCGAGCACCTCGGTATTTCCGAGCCTGCGTTACGCCGGCCGTTTGGCGGGCGATCCTGTGAACACGCTGGGACCAGAAGCCACTCTGTTTGCTGGATTGGGTAGTCAGGCTGGAACCTCAAGTCGGTGGGGTGACTACAGCTCCTTAACGGTAGATCCGGTAGATGACTGTACTTTCTGGTTCACGAGTGAGTATTACCCGGCGGGGGCTACGCAATTCAATTGGCGTACACGGATTGGTTCGTTCAGGTTCGGGCAGTGCGGTTCACAGCCAACGCCAACACCAACACCAACGCCGACACCTACGCCAACGCCGACACCAACACCGACTCCTACGCCAACACCTACACCAACTCCGACACCTGCGCCCGCTGCTCCAAGTAATCTGACGACGAATCCTGTTTCGTCAACTCAGATCAATCTGTCGTGGACAGACAACTCGAATAACGAGGCTGGGTTCAGCATTGAGCGCTGCACGGGCAATGGTTGTCAGAACTTCGCACAGATAGATCAGGTTGGTGCGAACGTTACGGCATACCCCAGCACGGGACTGGCACCGAATACCAGGTATCGATTCCGAGTCCGCGCGTTCAACGGGGGCGGCAACTCTGCTTACTCGAATGTCGCTCAGGACAAGACGAGGCCTTAACACCGCGGCTTCGTTGAAACTAACAAAGGGCGGCCGGCGGGCCGCCCTTTATTCATGTATCTACTGACTGTTTCGCCACAGAGGTGGCGCTCCGAACTCAAATCTCCATCAGGTCACGCCCGACAATAATCTGACCCTTGAATTCTTTGCGCACATCCGCCGACCACTGTTCATCTGTGATTGATGCATCGTCACCCGGAACGAAGTGAGAAAGCACCAAAGTCTTTACTCCGGCTTGTGCCGCAATCTTTCCGACATCAGCGCACACGGTGTGCGCAGCCAGCAAGTGCTCCCGGAGTCTCTTCGCGTCTGGTATCCGTCTAACGAGCGCCTCGATCCCCGGTAAATACATAACCTCATGGACGAGGACGTCAGCTCCTTTGGCAAACTGCGCGAGCTCGGGTGAATAAGCCGTATCGCCCGAGATGACGATGGATCGATCACGTGCGTCGAATCGATAAGCGTAAGCCTGTTCGATCGGCGGGTGACGGACTTTGCACGTGCTGACCTTCACATCATCGTTCTCAAGAATCACTCCTGGTTTATCAAACTCGCGCGACGTCAGCATCGGCCGTGGATCTGGTCGACCTTCATCAACGATCCGCGTGTCGATGTCAAACTTTTGGTAACTGAAATAATCTTCAGCCATCTTCTTGAGTCCTGGTGGACCATACGCGTCAATCTTAAATGACTGACCTGCGGACCAAGCATTGTAGAACAACGCGCCGTACTCAAGATTGTGATCCGAATGGTGATGGGTGATAAAGAGGTAACGCACCCGATTGACGGCAACTCCGGCAAGCAACAATTGCTTAGTGGTGCCATAACCACAATCGACGAGATAAGGAACGTCGTTTATAAGAAGCAACGTTGCCGGATTACTTCGCCCGGATTCTCCGACGCGTGGGCCACCCTTCGTTCCCAGTAGAATCAACCGCGTCTTTTTCCGCTCCTGACTTAAGACGCCGGAGCCGAACAAACCGAAGCTCACCGCCAGACTAGCTGAACCAACCAGGAATTCACGACGATTGTGGACCATTGGCGGTTTCCCTTCTCAGTCAAGAAGTTATTCAGTGCCGTTCGCGGTAGCGGATGGCCAAGACTCAAGGGGCGATGGTCTCAGTATCGATTGCCGTACTGGTCCTTGAGTCTTGGTGATCCGCTACCGCGAATGGTACTGAATACACGGCCTATTCCCGCACGGTCTGGCGGTTCATTCCAAAAACTCTATCAAAGAAACTCACGACAGCGGCGTTTACCCGTACCTGATTCGCGAAACGCATGAAGTGATGAGTGTCATCAGGAATAATCAATTCCTCGTACGATACGCCTGCTTTGTCCAGCCTACGTACCAGATCGGTAGTCTGACTAAATCTAACGTTGCGATCATCGTCCCCGTGAATTAGCAGAACAGGTGATTTCCACTTGTCGATAGATGAAACTGGAGACGATTGCCACGCGACATCCAGCGCTTTCTGCGCGTCTGGTGCCTTCTCGTAACGGGTCTCAAGTAGTGGCGCGGCGCGTTCTGCTGTCCAGTTGTGAACGCCGTGAATATCGACACCCGCAGCGAAAAGTTGTGAATCGCGAGCCAGGGCAAGTGCCGTCAAGTATCCACCGTACGATCCTCCGTAAATCCCAATGCGTCTGGGATCAACTTGAGGCAGTCGTTGCAAGTATTCGGCGCCCGCTTTGACGTCAAGGTATTCCGATGCGCCCTGAACGCCGGCGTTCGGCGGTCGATGAAAATCGTGACCGTACCCGATTCCAAGTCGATAGTTGACCGACAGCACGATGTAGCCGCGACTGGCAAGGTACTGATTCTGTGAATATGCGTTGGTGTAGTAATCGGAGTAGTGCCAACCGAGTAGCATCTGACGCGGTGGACCACCGTGAACATAGATGATCGCCGGCTTCTTCGCTGGTCCACCTTTGCTTTCGAACAGCTGCCCATGGACTACTACTCCGTCAGGCGCTTTGTAAACGACTTTCGTTGGTGTAACGAGCTGTGCAGTCGGATAGTCGGACGGCAGTCGATCCTCTGCTACTAGTTTTGCTGTACCTCCACTCGTCGGCATGACTGAGGGTAGCGGTGGCCGTTGAGCAGTGGCGCTAATAAACGCGATGTGCTGTCCGTCACCAGTCATAAAGGGTGTCCACTCGAGACCTTTGCCGGGCGTCAAGACGGTCGGCTCAGCTTTGTCCACCGGCACCTTCACGATATGACGGCGATCAATATCGTCCGCGTCACTGCCCGCGTTCCCCGCGAACAGCATGTACTTTCGATCTGGAGTGATCGAAATGTATTCCGCCATGTAATTACCGGGCGTTAACAACATCGGCTCGCCACCACTCTCGCTGATTGAATAAAGGTGCGGCCAACCATCCAGGTAAGTAAGAAAAACGATCCGTCCAGCAGCGGCCCAGTGCAGGTTCATGCCGCCTTCTGTTGACGAAGGTGAGCCACGGAGAGTGAAAGGGCTCTTCCATAGTTGGCGGCCCTCACCAGTTGTGGTGTCCGCCGTCCAAAGAGCCCAGGCCTGTGGTCGTTGTTCGAGGATTGGTTCCGGTGCTCCGCCGTTACCTGGTCGGCGAACGAAGACGATTCGTTTGCCGTCGGGAGACCATTGCGGGTTCGAATCACGCGAGGTCGATGGGGCGAGATACAAAACGGGCGTTGAATCACTGGTATAAATGCCAATGAATGAATGATCACCGCGATTCGAAACAAATGCCAATTGCGATCCGTCTGGTGAGAATTGGGGTGAACCCGGTTCGCCGCGTGCGAAGAAAAGTCGCTTCGCCGGAGCAGACCCATCAATTGGCGCCCACCACAATCCGCGCTCTCTTGAAAACACAACGCGGTCGCTCTTCGGTGAGAGCACGGGCTCATCACCTTCGCCAAGAGCCTTCGGCGTGCCGCCAGCGAAAGGTACGGTCCAAACCTGCACGCGCGTTTGCACGGGCATGAGTGCCGGATTGACGCCGACAGAATTTTCAAAGTTTGCACCGTGATCACCGCCACGAACATAAACGACGTACTTACCGTCTTCCGATATCGAAAGGCTTGTAAGTTCCTGACCGTCATCAATTTCGTAACTGGTTAATTTGCGTGCGCGAAAATCCGGACCTTCGGCGACCCAAACGTTACGTGAGCCCCTCTCGTTGAACGCCCAGGCGATACGGGAGCCAGTCGCGGACGTGGTCAGTTCGTTTGGAAATGGATAACTTTTGATCTGCTCGAGTGTGAAGGCGGCCTGCGTAGTGTTAGTTGTTTTCGCCTGCGCTGACGAAATAAGAAACAGAGTCAGCGTTGCGATTGCCATCAGCGCCAGGCAGACAAAGATACGCGTAAGAACGGGCTTCCGTTTGAGAGAGGTAGGCATTAGTTTGTTCTCCTGAAGTGACGATCTAACTGGATTGTGGAGAATCCAATCACATTAGCTGGATTGGTAGCAAGAGGAAGATCGGCTTTGCCGTCCGATGCGAGGCGAGGCTCCCCCTCGCCGGAGTGCTCTTATCGAATGGGCTACGCCCCTGGTTCGGGCTCTGCCTCGATCTATCC
>JBKPMX010000029.1:0-22248 GCA_046765655.1 Acidobacteriota bacterium | reverse complement strand
GATGTGCCTCGGAAAACAATCGACACCTCAATGATCCGGAAGGACCAATTACTGAACAGGTATCAGCGAATCGATAGCTTGCTTTCCCGTGTCTTGACTCGTAAGAAGAGTGAAGGCCTCTGCCGAACAGAGCGCATCGATGCAGTACTAACTCACCGAATTTTTGGTCCACTCATTCTGTTGGCTGTCATCTTGTTTGTTTTTCAGATGATCTTTTCATGGGCCAACCTGCCGATGAACCTGATCGATGGCGCCTTCTCCTGGTTGAGCCATCTCGTACGCGCAACTCTTCCTCCCGGAGTTTTTACCGATCTACTGGCCGACGGCGTAATCGCGGGCGTTGGCGGCGTCCTGGTGTTCTTACCGCAGATTCTGTTGCTGTTTCTATTTATCGCGTTATTGGAAGAAAGTGGCTACATGGCCCGCGCGGCATTTCTAATGGACCGTTTGATGCGAAGTATCGGCCTTGATGGAAAAGCGTTCCTTCCGCTGGTGATGAGCTTTGCCTGTGCCGTTCCCGCAATCATGGCAACACGAACAATTCAAACCACCAAGGATCGAGTTACCACGATCATGATTGCTCCGTTCATGAGTTGTTCGGCACGCTTGCCCGTTTACACGCTCATGATCGCGACGTGTTTCGCGAACCAGAAAACGTTGGGTTTCATCTCGACCGGCGCGGTGATAATCCTCGCGATGTATTTGCTTGGTATCGGAACAGCAGTCGTCGTCGCGTGGCTACTCAAACATTCGATTCTGAAAGCCGCATCGACCCCGTTCGTGATGGAGTTACCGATCTATCGAATCCCGAGCGTCTCAAATGTCTTTCACACCTTGGTTTCGCGAGCAGGATTATTTTTGAAGCGAGCAAGTACTGTGATCCTCGCAGCATCGATCGTGTTGTGGGCGCTTGCGGCGTTCCCGCGAACGACAGGAACTTCCGCAACCGAGCAAGTTTCCAATAGCTACGCGGGAAGAGCGGGACGACTAATGGAGCCGGTCATCAAACCGCTCGGCTTTGATTGGCAAATCGGAATTGGACTGATCTCTTCGTTCGCCGCGCGAGAGACGATCGTTTCGACTTTAGGTGTTGTTTACAACGTCGGCGACGCGGAGCAGTCGGGTTCGCTCGTGAAAGCGATGACAAATGCGAAGCGATCTGATGGCACGCCGATGTGGACGCCGCTTGTCGGCCTGTCGCTAATGGTCTTCTTTGTGTTGGCGTGCCAATGCATGTCGACACTTGCAGTCGTGAGGCGCGAGACAAATTCCTGGCGCTGGCCGTTGTTTATGGTGAGTTACATGCTTGTGGTGGCCTATGTTGGATCGCTTGTGACGTTTCAAGGCGGAAAATTGCTGGGGTTCAGCTGATGTTCGACTGGCAAACAATCTTGACTGTAGTAGCCATCACCGGCGCGAGTAGTTTTGTCGGCCTGCGTGCGTGGCAGCGGATCCGATCGATGAGATCACGGGTGGGCTGCGTAAGCGACTGTCACGGTTGTGACGCGGTTTTTAATCGAGACCTTTTGCACCACGGCTTTGCCGCTCGATGTGAGGCGGTGGCTCCGCCCCGGCAACACGAGCCAACATCACCTCAGGCTGTGCCCTTGGTGCGGGCTGTGCCCAAATCGGCTGGGCCGGAGGCCGAGCGAGGGGCTTAGCCCATCGCGAACAGTCGCGGTAAAGGCGGGGCCAAGCCGCCGCCTCATATCGAACGGCAAAGCCGAATTGGCAAAAATGTGGGACTTCAATTAAAAGCGTTAGGCGAGACTTATCGACTGCAGCAGTTTTAAGAAACAACCAACTCGTCGCGCCGCCAGATCTTGAGACAAGTCCGTTGAGCGGCGGATGAGACGTTTCCTAGAAGCCGTTCAAACAAACCATCCGTAACTGCAACAAGCGCGGATTCAACTTCACGCTGCTGTTGGGCAGTGAAACCTAATTTGCGCTGCTGTCGCGACACTTCAGATCGGGCAATCTGTTGCCACTCCAATCGGATTTCTTCAAATTGGTTGTCGGTGATCTTGGTTATGGAATCCACTTGTTTTTGGTCCCGAGTTAATTTCGTCAGTAGGACTCTTGTCCCCCTAGAAGTAACGCGTAATCCGTCGGCAAAATAGATACCACTCATCATTTCCCCGATTTCCCGAACCAAGCTCTCAACCGGCTGCGGGGTTTCTCTCACGTCTGGGAAAGATCCCCCACTGAAACTCAACCTATTCGCGTTCCGCACCCATTTGCTCGCGGGGACGCGTGCGATCGCGGTAAGGCATGTCGGTTGCTATTCGTGATACCCGTCAGGCATGGGCCACAACAGATCTTGAAACCAGTTAAAGGAATGGAGGACAAGCCAATGGCAAAAGACGATCGCGATCTTCTCGAGCTGCTAAAAGAGGAGCTCTCCTTCATTGAAAAAGGCGGTTACGGACGATCAGTTCGCACACCATGGAAGCCGACATCGACGTTTCAAGACTCGTTGTCGTGCATCAATTACGGCTACCCCTATCGAGCGCATCCGTGTAATGAATGTCACTTGATCGACTACGTTGCGAAAGAAGATCGCGCGACAGAGATCCCGTGCCACCACATTCCGTTGAATGCACAAGGCGACACCATTGCTGATCTCGAAATGTCTGAGAATCAGCACAAGCTGGAAGAGAAAGTTAAGGAGTGGTTGAGGATCAAAATTAAAGAGATCGAAGACAAGAATACGCGCGAAGCGATCTCACCCGAGAAGTCCATGCCGAGTTCCTCTGAATCGAACTTCTGTTGCCAAAGCTAACAGGAAGGAGATCCACCGATTTTCGGTGGATCTGCTCAGCTAGTCAATTTTGAGAACGCGCTAGTGAGTGTTCCGACCAGCGTCCCCGCTTCTACGTTGTAGCGACGGAAATCAAAAGTCGTTACTTGCGCCACACCCAAACTCGATGATGTGAGAAAAATCTCGTCCGCTTCGGTCAGGGCCGGCATTTCATAAGCTCCCTCCACGAGCGGAATGAAGTGTTTGTTAGCGATATCGATCAAACACTCACGAGTGATGCCGGCGATCGCGCCGGTGCTGAGTGCTGGCGTATGAATCGTTCCGTTCGTCACCCAGAAAATGTTCGAGAGCGTTCCGGAAACAATTTCACCGCGTTCGTTCAGCATTACTGCTTCATCAAACTCACGCGCCTGCGCTTCTTCCCACGACAACACATGGTCAAGGTAGTTAAGACTCTTAATTCCCGACGTTGGTGAGAATGTGCTAACTCGATAAGGAGACACCGCCAGGGATAATCCACTGCGGGGCTTCTTCTGAGCGTCACCGGTCATGATTATCAGATCGGTGCTCTTCGAACTCGTCGTCTTAGTCTTCCAAAAGTCGCGTCGGCTGCGCGCCAGCAGAATCACATACGCGCGGCCATTATCGACTTGATTAACAGAGATCAATTTGTGAAGTGCATCACCGACATTCTTTTCCGTACAACCGGTGAGATCGACGGCGAGTTTGTCAGCGTGCTCGGAGAGACGTTCCCAATGTTTCGACCAGAGGAAAGGCTGCGAGTTGTAGACGGCAACCGTGGTGAAGACTCCGCGGCCGTAAAGCATTGCAGACGAGACGGGCGCAACCCGCGCTTTCGTCGCTTCGACCATCGTTCGGTTGAGGTAGATGACCGGATGCATCGCCGATTAGTTTCGAGTTTAGAGTTTCGAGAGCAGGCATAACTCGAAACTTGAAACTCTAAACTCAAAACTAATTGCCCGCCGCCATCGCTTCCGCTTCAAGCTTATGCGACAGCGCGGAGCGCCAGACGGTTTCCAACTCAGAAACCTCGAGCGCGATCAGTTCATCACCGTTTAGACAAATATTCAATGCTGTTCCACTGACGCGACCGATCACTGCGAATGGCGTGCTGTTCTGCCCAGCGATGCGCTCGAGATCCGCGAGATTATTCGAATCCAAGCTGACGATGATTCGCGAGGGTGATTCACTGAAAAGTGTGACGGCCGCCGGTAAGGAACTCGCCAATTCAATCTGTGCCCCAATTGAAATTCGCCCAAGCGTAGAGAAGCAATTCTCAACGAGCGCCACGCCCAGTCCGCCGTCGGCGCAATCATGGGCCGATTGCAAAAGTCCTGCTTCCGCAGCTTCAAGACATGTTCTCTGCACACTCAATTCACGATCAAGATCGAGTTTCGGAACAGCGCCAACTCCGCCGTTACCTTCAGAACACACCGAAGCGTACTCACTGAGCGAGAGGTCATCTTCCGTCGTGCCAAGGAGAACGACGATGTCACCTTCTTTCTTGAATCCTGGCTGAACGACACGACGCACGTCTTCGATCAAACCGACCATGCCGATCACTGGTGTTGGTAGAATGCCACGACCCTCAGTCTCGTTGTAGAACGACACGTTGCCGGAAACCACCGGCGTCCCGAACGCACGACACGCTTCGGCCATTCCGTCAATTACTTCCGAGAACGACCACATCACTTCTGGTTTTTCCGGCGACGCGAAGTTCAAGCAATTCGTAATCGCGACCGGTTTTGCCCCGACGCACACAACGTTTCTCGCCGCCTCGGCAACAACCAGTTTTGCTCCCTCGCGTGGATTCGCCGCGCAATAACGACCATTGCCGTCGAGGGTCATCGCTAAAGCGCGTCTTGTTTCTTTTATCCGGATGACAGCAGCATCCGCGCCGGGCAGGATCGCCGTGTTGGTCCGTACCATGTGGTCGTACTGTCTATACACCCAATGCTTCGAACAGATGTTTCCGCTGGCGAGAAGTTTCAATAGAGCGGCGGTGTGATCTATTTGGTCTGCGGGCTTTGGGCCTTGGACTTTGGAGCTTGGACTTTCCGCCGCTCGCATGGGTCGTTCGTATTTCGGCGCCTCATCAGTTAATGCAGAGACTGGAATGTCAGCAACCTGCTCGCCGTTATGAAGAACCTGCATCCGGCCTGTGTCGCGCACACGCCCAATGACCACGGCATCAAGATCCCACTTGCGAAAGATGTCCATCACCTCTCGCTCTCGTCCCGCGTGCGCCACGATCAGCATGCGCTCCTGCGATTCAGAGAGCAGCATTTCGTACGCGGTCATTCCCACTTCGCGCTGTGGAACTAAAGTGAGATCGAGTTCGATCCCAGTTCCGGCACGTGCGGCCATTTCACATGACGACGAAGTTAGACCAGCCGCACCCATGTCCTGGATGCCAGCTACAGCGCCACTGCGCATCGCCTCCAGGCACGCTTCCAACAGAAGCTTTTCCAGGAAGGGATCGCCGACTTGAACCGTCGGTCTCTTCTCGAGAGCTTCTTCATCAAACTCGGCTGACGCCATCGTGGCGCCGTGAATACCGTCACGTCCCGTTTTCGCTCCGACGTACAGAACGGGATTACCGATGCCGGTCGCTTTGCCGAAGAAGATCTGATCATGACGCACAAGGCCGAGTGCAAAAGCGTTGACTAGCGGGTTCAGAGCGTATGCGTCATCGAACGCCACCTCACCACCGACGGTTGGTACACCGAACGCATTTCCGTAATGCGCGATGCCCGCGACAACACCAGCGAGCAACGATCGATTGCGCCTACCGTTCTGAACGTTTTCAAGTGAGCCAAAACGCAAACTGTTCATTGCCGCGACTGGACGCGCGCCCATGGTGAAGATATCGCGCAAGATGCCGCCGACACCGGTCGCTGCTCCCTGGAATGGTTCAATGAATGACGGATGATTATGAGATTCGATTTTGAATGCCGCACACCAACCGTCGCCCAGATCGATGATTCCGGCATTCTCGCCCGGCGGCACGATCACTCGTTCACCCGTGGTCGGCAGACGCTTCAAATGAACGCGTGACGATTTGTAGGAACAATGCTCCGACCACATGACGGAGAAGATTCCAAGCTCGACCAGTGTCGGCTCTCGACCAAGCAATTCGTTTATTCGTTGATATTCTTCGTGAGTGAGATTGTGAGCGGAGATTACGTCTGGAGTGATCATTCGTCGCTGTTGTGTACTTTGTGCTTTGTACTTTGTGCTTTGATTTCTGTCTTTTATCTACGAGCTAAACTTTAGATTAGAGTCCATTGTCTCAGACCCGGTAACACAAATACCAAGTACGAAGCACTAAGCACAAAGTGCAAACTACTAATTACGAGCTGTGATTACCTTATCAATCGCCTGCCGTAGTTCGCCCGTATTCACGCGGCCGAAATGTTTGTACGCAACTTCTCCGTTCGTCGTGTAGAGAACAGTCGCCGGCAAATCACCTTGCCACTGCGGATCGACTGCTTTGATCGCGGGCTCAGGATCAGACACATTCAAAAGATACGCAGGCATCGTCGCGTTCATCTTCTGCAAAAAGTCGGGCACCTGCGTTTTGATGTCACTGATGTCGTCGAGCGAAACAGTGAAGAAGTCTATACCTTGCTTTCTGTAGTCAGCATCGATCTTTACGAGCTCCGGAAATTCGTCGCGGCAGGGATCGCACCAAGTGGCCCAGAAATTAACGAGCAGAGGTTTGTCTGATTGTCTTTTGAGTAGGGTGACGAGCTTTTCGGTATCGATTGCGGTAACGACGGGCGCGGGAACAGCTGGCACTTTCGGCTTCGCGGTGCGGTTCTTAGTTTTTTGTGCCGGCGCCGCGAAGCTCGAAAGTAAAACGCTCAAGCTAAAGATGGTGAGTAAGATTAGTCGAGTCAGACGCATCATTAGCCGCGCTTGATAGTGCAACCGAAAGCCACCGCAGTTGTCTTCTCAACCGGTTTGCCGGAAAGAGACAGGTTCAACGCGTCACGTAACTCGCTTGAGTTCACGCCCGCAGGATCTTTGCTGTTATCGATCCGGCCGTGATAGAGCAGCTTGTTGTTCGCATCCATGAAATAGGCCTCAGGAGTCTTCGTCGCTCCCAGCCGATCCGCGATCTTGTTGCCTGCATCTTTCAGGATCACAAAAGTGAATTTGTGCTGCGCTGCGTGATCTTTCACCGCGGCGGCATCTTCAGTCGAATTAGAGTTGATGCCGATAACGTTGATACCTTTGGCTTTGAAATCCTGCGCGAGTTGCTCCATGCGCTCGTTGTAAGCGTTGGAGACAGGACACTGCACGGCGATGAATATAAGGACCGATCCATTCTTGCCTTTCAGAGAGGCAAGTGTTCGGTTTGTGCCATCAAGATCGGGAAGCGTGAAATCTTCGATAGTGGCTCCAATGGCCGGAGGCGCTGGAATATCGTTGTCGCTATTTCGTCCACTTCCAGCAATCACAAAAGCCGAGAGCAATAGAGCCGCCGGCAAGATCAGTGCAAGTCGCTTCTTCATACATCTCCTTTCAGGCAGGGAAAAAGTGGAAGGCAAAGAGTAGCAGCCTGAGTTTCCACTCGCAAGCGACCGAACATTGCCGATTGCCGATGATCCAGTTTGTCGGAGATCCGCCCGATTCAATGCATCCGGAACGGGTCAACGAATGTCCGCTATGCTTCAGGACGCTCTGAATAGGTTACGAGAGAGGCTATTCAGTACCATGCGCGGTAGCGGATGGCCATAACTCAACTAAGAAAGATCTGATGTCGCGAGGTTGAGTGGTGGCCATCCGCTACCGCGCATGGTACTGAATAGTCGATTCTACTGAATCCGACTTGATCAGAGCCTCTTCAGCTTGTCGTGAATCATGCAGGTGCAACGGCAACTCACATCGTGACCGCTCAGCGCGTCACGACAAGGTAAAGGAAGCTCTGATTGAGTTAGCGCAATTCAGTACCGTTCGCGGTAGCGGATGGCCAACACTCAAGCCCCAGTATTCGTGACCACCTTGTGTTGAGTCTTGGCCATCCGCTGCCGCAAACGGTACTGAATTGCCTGAGGATCCAAAGCCTTGCAATCTAGAGTTTCGAACCGGCAATACTGTTGACACAACTCGGCGAATCGATCATCTTAAAGTCCGATGTCCGAAGTGATTACCACCGAACCACCTGAAGCAGTTGAGCAACAAGACGCAAAGTCTTCCGCAAGCCAACTCGATCAAGCCTTACCAACTCCGCTGCGCATGGATGCCGATGAACGGTACACCGGCCGTGATGTAACCATCGCGTTTCTCGATTCAGGTTTCTATGCGCACAGTGATCTACTTAAACCGGTCAATCGCATTCTTGCTTATCACAGCATCTTCTCTGCAGAAGACGATCCGACACTCTTACAAACTCCCGACGTCGCCAGTTGGCACGGCATGATGACTTCCGTGGTCGCGGCTGGTAACGGTTTCTTGTCTAATGGGCTCTATCGCGGCATCGCACCGGAAGCAGATCTGGTGCTAATCAAGATTGGCAAGAGCGGGCGCATCCCGGAAAAGAACATCGAAGCAGGACTTGAATGGGTGCTGCGGAATCGCAGCAGGTTCAACATTCGCGTGGTCAATATCTCTGCTGGCGGCGACTTCGAGCAGGCGTATCTCAAAAACTCTTTGTGCCAGATGGTTGAAGAAGCGGCGGCGTTTGGAGTGATAGTAGTTTGCGCGGTCGGTAACGCAGGACTTGCGCCAGGACATCCAGTGCTGCCACCGGCAAGTGCTCCTTCAGCGATTTCTGTGGGGGGATTGGATGATCAGAACTCGCTCGATCGAGCGCGGCGCGGAATGTACCGATCGTCTTACGGCCCAACTATCGATGGTCTGCAAAAGCCCGAGTTGATCGCCCCGGGCATCTGGGTGGCGGCACCGATTCTACCTCACACACCGACCGCAGATCAGGCGGAGTTATACGCGGACCTTGATTCTGCGCCAGACGAGTCGCTGCGAGAAATCATCCAGCAGCGCAAAGGTGTGGACCAGGCTCTTGACGAAGCGTGCGAACTTCCCGTTCCGATGTTGCGGCAGTTGATTACTATCAAGCTTCACGAAGGCAACGTTATCAACCAGCACTACAAGTTCGTCGACGGCACTTCCTTCGCTGCGCCAATCGTGTCGTCGATAATTGCGTGCATGCTGCAAGCCAATCCTTCGTTGACACCTCAGCAAGTTAAGAAGATCTTGATCGACACAGCTGAGCGCGTCCCTGGCGTAGAAGTGGACCGACAAGGATGGGGAGTCGTAGCGCCACGCAAGGCAGTTGCGATCGCAGAAGCCATTCGTCGCACCCAATCTTCTTAGTTTAGTTTCTTTTCTCAGCGCACCCTCGGCGGAAAGAGGCTCGCTTCGATTTGGTTGCGTCAGGTCGTGAGTCGTAGGATACCGGCAAGAGACACAGAGCACGCCGAGGTCGCGCCGAGACCTCGCTGGACACCTTTAGCGACCGTGTGACACAATCGCCTGCATCCAAAAACAGTATGCGAAGAGAGTAGGAAGGAGAGTTCGAGACGTTCTATGTCTGAGAATGAAGCAGCATTGAGTGGTGCCGCGGCGGAGGCCACAGCCACCGAACCCGCAGCGAGCACCGAAGAAATTACGTATCATGCAGTTGAAAAGGATGGAGTGGTCACGGCAATTTGGGAGATGCAAGGACGAAAGCACCTTCGCACAATTGATCCGCGCTCACGACAGGGTCAAGACATCCTCCGACTTTACACAACTGAGCATCACGACGAAGCTACTGGTGAAAGCACCGCCGCATAAGTCTTTGGCCTTTGGTCTGTGGCTTTTGGAATGAACTGCCCCGTCAACCAACCAAATTCCTCGGCTCATCCCTGACAAAAGCTTCCAGATTATCGATTACCTGATCGGCAAGGGTCTGCATTGCTTCATGGCTTGCCCATGCGATGTGCGGCGTCACAATCAGGTTCGGTAGTTTTGCTTCCAAGAGCGGATTCGAATCCACTGGTGGCTCAACACGCAGCACATCGATCCCCGCCGCTGCGATTATTCCATTGCTGAGCGCGTCAATTAACGCGACTTCATCGACCAAGGCTCCTCGAGCTGTGTTGATGAGAATCGCCGTTGGCTTCATCAACTTTAATTCTTCAGCGCCAATCAAGTTCCGCGTGGCATTTGTTAGCGGACAATGCAACGACAACACATCACTCGAACGCAGAACATCATTGAACGAAACACGGCCATCACGAACGATTGCGTCATGCTTCTGCTCAGCAACCATGACTTTCATTCCCACAGCTTCCGCCAGCTTTGCCGTCGCTTTTCCCAGCGCGCCATAACCTATGATTCCCATTGTTGAGCCGCGAACATCATTTATCCCGTGGTCCAACAAACAAAACTGCTTCGCCTGTTGCCACCTTCCATTAAGGACGTCCTCACGATATGCGATCAGGCTTCGTCGCAGCATGAATACGAGCGTCAACACATGCTCCGGCAACGACGTCGTCGCGTAGTTCCGGCCGTTACACACGGCAATATTGTGTGACTTACAAAACTCCATATCAATGTTGTCCACACCAGTCGCGGCTACGGCAATCAGCCGCAGCCTTGGAAGTTGGACCAATACATCGCTGCGCAACGGAAGCTTGTTACAAATGACGATCGTTGCGTTCTGGAGTCGTTCGATGATCTGCGACGGTGCGGTTTCCCCATGGTCCACCCATGTGTGCGGAAATTCTGGTTTGCGGAACGGAACATTGAATGTGTTCCTTTCCAGAAAAACTATGTGCTCTATGCTTCGATTAGACATGGGAGGATGAAAGTTGTTCGTGTCTGGCCTTCAGTTTTGTGGGTCTCGTTGATCCATGCAACGAAATAAATCCATAGATTTGAATCGGCTTTGCATATTTGGCCAACCGTTCACGCCTGTATGAATGTGGCGCGCAGAACATAAGTGTGCAGATAAACGGACTTCAGCCGATCAGTCGATTAAGACAGCCGGATGGAATAATCATTGCATAGTGATTGTCGCCACCTAACGGCACGTCCATCGTTTTGCCCCGTTAGTTCGAAAAGTTCGATCGGTTAGATCAAGCGATGCCTCAGTTCTCCCCGACTGCGTTGGCTACCTACAACTACCCGATGTTTACAAAGGAGAGGTCTATGATCAAGGCAATGAGACTCTTGATATTTGCGACAGTCCTGGTTACCTGCATGGTCTGTCAAGTATTCGCCCAAACCTCCGGATCAATTGCGGGCGAGGTGAAGGACGAGAAGCAGGCGGTGATCCAGGGTGCGACGGTTACTGTTCGCAATATATCGACCAACGAGAGCCGCACTACCCAAACTGACAGCGGCGGTCGTTATCAGTTCCCCAGCATGATAGTGGGTGACTACGAAGTGACTGTTGAAGCTAGCGGTTTCGCTAAGTATCAACAGTCGGGAATCACGCTCGCGTTGAATCAGAACGCAGTCGTTGATGTCACGATGAAAGCCGGCGGCGTTCAGGAAGTTGTGAACGTAGTAGAAAACGCATCGGTATTGAACACAACGAATGCCGAGGTGGCAACGCGGTTCGACGAACGACGACTGTCAGAACTTCCGCTGGCCACGACGCGCAACGTTTACAACGTCGCGCTTTCGGCAGCAGGTGTAAGCCAGCTCAACTCCGGGCAATCAGCATTCGCCGGCGGCACAAACTTTTCTTCGAACGGCGGTCGCGTGCGTTCGAATAACTTCATGATTGACGGTCAGGATAACAATAACTTTGGTGTCGCCGGTTCGACGATTCCCTTGAACAATCCTGATTTGATCCAGGAAGTGCGACTGGTGACGAACCAGTTCAGCGCCGAATATGGCCGCAACTCCAGCGCCGTTTTCAACGCCATCACACGCAGCGGTTCGAACCAATGGCACGGATCGGGTTTCTGGTTTCACAACGACAACGCGCTGAACGCGTGCAGCAATACGCAAAAGGCGGGCGGCTTTTGTAATCCGAACGCTACCGATCCGTCGCGCCAAGGCGCTCCCTTTCGTATCGAGAATCAAGTCGGTGGCACTCTGGGCGGTCCATTGCATCTGCCGCGTTTCGGCGAAGGTGGACCACGCTACATTAGTGGCCGCGATCGCACCTTCTTCTTCTTCTCAATTCAAAGGTGGTGGGATCGTCAACTCGGTGTAGGCCAAACCCTGAATGGCGCACCGACAGCCGCCGGAAAACAGATTATCGAATCGGCAGCAGGCGATCTGCCGCAGGTGAGAGCTCTGCTCGACTTTCTGCCAGCCGGAACAACTCCTATTCCCGGCAGCACTGCCAGCTTCACTCGTAACGGCCAAACGTTTGTGGTTCCACTTGGTTCTTTGACGGGTTCTCAATCGTCGACCTACGATGATTGGCAAACATCAATTCGCATTGACCATCGGTTGAACGAGAAGCACACGCTAAATGGTCGGTATCTCTACCAGGACGCCGGAGCGTTGGGAAGCATTCCGGGTGTAGCAGCTTCGCAAATCACTCCGCCGGGATTCTCATCGATCGTCCCCGCGCGAACTCAAGGTGTGAACCTGCAATTGACGAGTGTTCTTAGCCCGCGATGGATTAACGAACTTCGGGGAGCATTCCTGCGAAGCGCGAATGCGACGTTGCCGCTCGATCCACGTTCTCAGTTGATTCCTTCTATCGAAATTGTTGAACTCGGCTTGAGTGGATTTAACGCTGGTCCAACCCGAACAGCGATCGGACTCGGTGTAAACCTGCCGCAATCCCAGGTTCGAAACACTTTCCAAGTGCAGGACAATGTCTCGTTCACAAACGGAAATCATGGGTGGAAGTTTGGCGCAGACATTCGTCGCAACCAGTTGCACCAGCTTTTCAAACCAACCACTCGTGGGTTGCTTGAATACGCTTCGCTCGACCGGCTCGTGCAGGATCGTGCTACGCGAGCAAATATCAACAAGGATCTGCCTGGCACTGCGCGCGTCCTTCACAACGACTGGCACGATTTCTTCTTCTACGGCCAGGATGAGTGGAAGGTCAGGCCGAATCTAACTTTCACCCTCGGTCTTCGTTATGAAAACGCGGGCCAGCCAATTCAGGATTTGGTTGATTTCAATCAACCTGTCTTAGCTGCCGCTGGTGGTGATCCTCGATTCATATTGACGCCCGTTCCTGGTCGCGACGGTAACAACATCCAGCCGCGCTTCGGTTTCAACTGGAATCCGCGAACCGACCCCGGCGGTGTTATGGGTTGGATCACTGGTGGCGACAAGCTGGTGTTGCGTGGCGGTTACACCCGCACTCACGATTACGCTTACACCAACATCGCTCTCAACATCTGGAGTTCGTTCCCGTTCGTCGCAGCGGTTTCATCCTTCCCAACTGTTGGAGGCTTGATACCGAATGCGTTTACCGCGTTACAGAATCCTCCATTCGATCCGAACACGGTCAATCGCACCATCGTGGACGGCGATTTCCACATGCCGCAATACGACTCCGTTAGTCTCGAAGTACAACGTGAGTTTACGCGTGACCTCGTCCTGCGCGTCGGCTATGTCGGAACGAAGGGAACCGGCTTATTTGAATCAGTCGACGCCAACCCCACATTGGTCGGGTGTCTGGTAGCGACTGCCGCAAATAATTTCTGCCGGAGCATTCCGAATCAGGGACCAACTCGCCTGCGAACAAACTCAGGCATGTCGATTTATCACTCATTACAGACAAGCCTTGAGAAGCGCCTCAGTCGAGGTTTCAGTTTCGGACTGCACTACACCTATAGCACCTTCATCGACACGATGTCAGAGATCTTCAACGTCTCGTCCGGAGAAATTGCGGTCGCGCAGAATTCATATAATCGTCGTGCGGATCGTGCGCGATCGAGTTTTGATCGACCGCACCGTCTCGCCGGCAACTTCGTGTATGAGTTGCCCTGGCATCAAGATCAAAGAGGGTTGACCGGTCACCTGCTCGGTGGCTGGCAGTTCAACACTTTGTTCGCACTCCAAAGCGGTTCGCCGTTTACCCCGCTGAACGGATCGGATCCGGCCGGAGCACTAGCAAGCATCTCCGCGCTGGTGGGTAACGCGATTCGTCCGAACCTCAACACCACACTCGATCTTTCGGGCATGAGCGTGGAAGAGATTCTGCAGGCCGGCGGTCGTTCGCTGTTTAGAACAATCACCGCTGCTGAACGTGTTGGAAATGTCGGTAGAAACACTTTGCGATCCGACGGTGTAAACAACATCGATGTCGGTATCTTGAAGAACATTAGGATTGCAGAAACTCAGCGGCTTCAGCTCAGGGCTGATTTCTTCAATTTCACCAACACTCGCGACTTTGGCATTCCGGAGTCGCGAGTTACATCAGCTAACTTCCTTAACCAGTGGGGAACGGACGGAGGAAGCCGTCGTGTCATCGTCGGTCTTCGTTACGTTTTCTAAACCACTCATTATGGTGGGGCTGAACTTCTGTTCGCCCCACCATCAACATAGGTACAGCTTTTTGTAGGGTGGTCTTTCGAGTGCGGTGGCCCGACACCCTTTGCTACTGCGTTGCAGACCGATATGAAGGCGGCGTCGACCGCCCCACTCCAAAGACCGCCCTCAAATCACCTGACGCATCATCAACTTTGTTTCCGCTTCTCGGCCGTGCACGGCGAGTGCTATGCTGAAACAGCAATGGACACCTGCCCAGTAATCCTTAGCGTTGCTGCTTCGATTGTCCTATCCACGTTCTATAGTTTCATCTCGCAAACACTCGCTCAACAATCACCGAGCGTTGAAGTCATAAAATTCAGTTGGAGCAAAGAACGGCTGAACTGGGAAAGGGATCCGTTCGGTGGTCCACTGGAAAACTTCGACGAGATGCGCGCGCGTGTAAGAAATGAAAAGCGGATCGACGACGCGAAGCGCGGCGGCGGCAACGGCGCCGACCACATCAAGCGCGAAGCAAAGGCTGACGAGGCCAACGTCGAACAAAAGAGAGAAAAAGGTCCGCCGCGATACGTCTTTGTCTATAGGGCCAAGATTAAGAACAATGGGTCAGTGCCGATTGCGTCTATTGATTGGGATTACGTCTTTACCGACGGAACAACGGGCGAGGAGTTAGGTCGTCATGAATTCACGAGTGATACCAACGTTGGACCCGGTAAGACGAAAGATTTAATGCTGACTCTGTCAAGGCCACCGACTCAACGTATCAGCGTTTATTCCCTTGATAAGAACGAACGCAACGGGCTGGCGGAACATGTAGTTATCGTCGCTGTGAGATATGCTGACGGAACACAGTCGGTTGTTCGCTAACTTCTCCTTCTATGACCATCAGAAAATCATCGCCTGACGAGGCTGCCACGCTCAGCGCCATTGCTTTGGGCGCAAAGCAGTATTGGGGTTATCCCGAGCATTGGATAAAGCGTTGGGAAGCTGACCTTACGATCTCCGAAGACTTCATTCGAAACAATCACGTCTACGTTTACGAGCGCGATCAGGAGATTTGTGGTTTCTATGCTTTGTGCGTCAGCGGCACACGAGCTGAGCTCGAGCACATGTGGGTTGCACCGGCTTATATTGGCAGCGGCGTAGGCAAAGAACTATTTCTTGATGCGATGGATCGTTCAACGGGGATGAATGTTCGCAACGTCGATATTACAGCCGATCCGAACGCTGCCGGGTTCTACGAACGAATGGGAGCAACTCGCACCGGTGACGTCGTGAGCGAAATAGATGGTCAGCCGAGAATCCTGCCGCGAATGACGATCGAACCGGGTTCAGAGTAACATCTCTTCGAAACTCTGCTTCAACAAGTCAGATCTACTTGGAGTCACGTGCATTCGTGTTTGATTCGTCCGATCAAATCTGGTCTGAACACTTCGGTTTATCACTCTTCTTCTTTTGCGATTTCGGTCTTGCCTCCGCTTCTTTAGTTTCTGATTCCTCACATCGCTGCTTTTCATTATCAGAATCAGAATGAACAACCGACGGTAAGTTCAGTATCAGGATTTCGTTAGCTCTCGACGGATCAACTACCGGTAGCTCCACAACTGACCGATTGCCAGATTCATCGGCACCTCCCGTCGTGCGGACGGTCCTTCGCACCATCTTGCGTCCCTGTGTTGATGGACCAAAGGCCAATCCCGATACCGCATGATCGTCAAAATCCGAGGTGGAAAATACGGTTCCGTCTCGCAACGTGCCATCTTGATTCGGATCAGGAAAGGCGTCGATGCGTGCGATCCCACCATTGCCTTCAGAACCATCAAATGACGATGAGGCATCCTCGATCACGTAGATGTTCCCTTTTTGATCCACGGTCAAGCCGTGCAGAAACAGGTTGTTGTCTATTGACAGTCCTTCGACGACGACTTCGTCATGATCCGCGCGGCCGTCACCGTTGTCATCGTAAACGGCCAGCATCAGTGAGTCGTTGCCGACCGAATGCGAGAACACGACACCACGTGAATTCGCCGCCACATCTAGCGGTGCATCATCGGAGAACTGGTAGGAGTAGTAAGGTACGTTATCGAGCGTGTCAGGGTAGCCATCCTGGTTAGTGTCGCGAATGATTCTCAATTCGTAGGAAGCAAAATCAGCAATCAATACGTCGTTGTTGGGAAGTAAAGCCAATCCGTTCGCGTTGAACAGACGATTGTCACCGACGCTTACGAGCGTTCGAGAACGTGAGTTATCGAATCCACCAGTCAAAGGATTACGAACGAGGATTACGACTCCAGGCGATGGTTCATTGTTAGGGTCGTTAGGATTCTCTGAGTTGTAGTAACCACTTGATGAGACAACGACGAATTCGCGTCCATCCAGAGCTGTTCCCGCAACCACCGCTGCCGCTGAAGGCAAACCGAAGTCGCGCTGCAGGTCATAGGTCGCTGACTGATTGACTACGAAATCGCCATTCGTATCGAGTGCGACTACAAGTACACCTACCAATCGATTCTGGAGAGTCGCTGAATAAACTTCATAGCGCGAACCTGAGCGCCCGACAGCGATATCGAAAGAGCCGCCGGCCGAATCAAATGTAGTGCGTTCGTCCGCCGCCAGATCCAGATTCCGATCGACAAACTGCTCGTCAGTACCAGCCGTTGAAGTAAGACTCAATTGCGAGGTGTGCAGAACTCGATTGAGAGAAGTGCCCGGTGGAATTGGCACAGTTGCAGGAATGTTCTGACTGCTGGTCGCCAGACGCGCAGCGACTTGATTTGCTGCTGTGACATCCGGACTCTTCGGTCGTTGCTTCACCGGTATTTCCGGAGAACCGTTAACTCGTGAACGCGACGAGAGGAGTGGTTGGCGTGATCGCAATGCCCTTCTCAAATCAGGGCGAAGATCAGGATCGATCACTTGCGCGCTACTAACAACGGCTGACACAAACGCGCCAATGATTACTGCAAGGATAAAAACTAACAACAGAATAACTAGACGTACCGTTTTCATGACTAATATCCTGGCGTTTAAGCGCCGCTGCCCCGGAGAGTGAATCCGGGGCGCGGCTTAGTTCAGATCACGCACTTAGCGAAGCGGATTGTCGGGTTTCCGCGGCGATGGCGGTGGATCCGATCGCGGTGGCGGATCTGATCTAGGCGGTGGATCCGAACGTGGCGGTGGATCCGATCGCGGTGGGGGATCATTGCGTGGAGGAGGCTCATACCGCGGCTCAGAACGTTGCGGGGGCGGATCTGAACGCGGTGGTGGATCATTACGAGGCGGTGGCTCATACCGCGGCTCAGAACGTTGCGGGGGCGGATCTGAACGCGGTGGTGGATCATTACGAGGCGGTGGCTCGTATCGCGGCTCGGAACGCTGCGGCGGCTCGGAACGCTGCGGCGGCTCGGAACGCTGCGGCGGTGCTTCGTAGCGCGGGGCTGGCTCTGAACGGGGTTCGGAACGTGGCGACGAACGCGGTTCAGATCTTTCCGTCGGTTCAACACGATCGGGTCTCGCTGGTCTTGCCGGAGGATCCGAAGGCTCGGAACGTGGCGCTTCGTAGCGCGGCGATCCATTGTTAGGGGTATTGTCAGGCGGACGCGAATTCTCTACACGCTGACGATCACGCGAAGACTTCTCACTGTCGGCATTCCGCTGCACAGGACGAACGACTCGTGCCGGCGGATTCTCGTTTGTTTCCGGCCGACGAATTGATGGCGTTGTGTCGGTCGACGGAGTCGGAGGCGATGCGGGCGCTCGTCGCTCTGGTCGATCGGTGTCGGGGGTCGTTGGCGCCGCAGGAATCGAAACTCTCGATCGCATTGGCTTCGACGGCTCACCCGTTGGTTCTGTGACGCCTGGATTTCCGGAATCGCCTCCCACGATCCGCGGTGGCCGTGACACTGCACCGGTCGGTCTATTCTCGGGACCACCTCCCGCAGACGTATTGGGCGGAGATGCGCCACGAGGTTCCCGTCCATTGAAGATTCGCGAGCGACGTAATTCCTCATCGAGTGGAGCGTTTGGAGTTCGGTTCGCGGCACCCGTGTCCGGAAGAGTTGCTGTTGGAAAGTTCCTTGGTGGATGAGCTACTGGACGATCAGGTCGCTGCGTTGCAATAGATCGGTCCGGCCGCGCAGGTAATCCTCCCCTGATAGGCTCAGCAGTGTAAGCGCGCCGCGCGAGAGTTTCATCGGCACGTTCCGGTCGCACTGCATCGTCGCCTATGGATCTTGCGGGAATTCTGGTGACAGCACGCAGGTACGCCGGATTAACGCGTTGCAGTTGGGCCAACTCGTAGGAGCGCAATGCGGTCAATCGCTCAGGAGTGGCGTGACGATAGTAACGAGAGTGTGGATCCCGCTGGTAGTAGTGAAGCGGATACCAGCAATAATCGTTGCCAAACGAGATATGGAACGCGACGAGTGCAGGTCGCCACCAACTTCGATTTCTGTAGTACCGACTGCGTGGACACCACGCCCATCGATTGTTGTAATAGACCCACCGTCCGAAGTGATACGGCGCCCAACCCCAAGGTTCGTAACCAACCCACGTCCAGCCATATGGTGGGCACCACGTCCAATGGCCGTAACGATATGGAACCCAGTCATCGTAGATGCCTATGGCGGAACTGCGTGGCAGCCAAACCCAACCAAATTCAGCTGCGTAAGACCAATCGCCATAGGCATCCAGATCTTCCGCCCCCCAAAGATACTCATCGTAATACTGAACGTTGTACCGCAGCCGTTGTGCGAGATAGCGCTCGCGATCATTCACCCAGTTGTCAAAGAGGTCCCCAGTTGCTGCTGCAAAGAATTCCCAGTCACCTGCATTATCGCCTTCGTCAATCAGCTCTGCCGATCTTCCATCGCGCAAGGCGAATCCGGACGTATCCGAATAGATGCGCGCACTGCCACCGTCACGTACTGTAAAGCGCACGCGTCCCTTCTGTGGCACATCGACGCGATAGGTTCCAACCTTTTCCGCGGCTAGCGTTGAATGAGGCGCGTCTATCTCGAAATACTCTTGGTTGCGATCGAACCGGGCGAGCCTAAGTTGCGCGGTACCCGCGAAAATACCCAAGGCGACGCCTTCATCGCGTAACGTCAGAATGCGCAATCCCGAGTTCGGACCGATACGCACGAAGTTCCGTCCGTCGACCTGTATCTCCAAACGGCTATCGGCGTCAGTTGCAATCGTGTCGCCTTCGACTAGCGGAAAATTCAGCCGCGCGCGTTCCCAATCGCTATTGCCGACGCGCTTGAGGCTAACTTCGCCGCTTATCATGCTAATACGCACGACGCGGGCTTGCTCGTCATACTCGTCAGGTTCGTCGTCGAATGCACGAGCAGGTATTGCGGTACAAAGGAAAGTGATAAAGAGGCCCAGAAGAATCGGGGAGACCTGTCGGGTACGCATTGTAGTGCTCCTTCTATTACGGACTTTGTTTTTGGTGTCAGCGCGTCATGACTCAAACGAAAAGAACCGCGCGCTGGCATCGGAGCCAAACCGGTGGAGTGTTTTAGTTTGTGTGGTTTGGACCTTGACTCTCCACAGGAGCAAAGGGCATGCCCGCAAATGAGTTATGGAGACTGTTAGAAGTGAATTTGAGACTTCTCAAACGCGGATTGAGAAGCAGCGGCGAAGACTGAAATGCGTTTGAGTAAAACTTGAGAACGCCGCATTTAGATTCGGCAGCTTGTGAGCAGACGGTCAGTTGGAGACGCGTCGGATTACGTGCATTTGGAACACGATTTCGTATCTCATTCGGCCTGGTAATACACTCAACATCCTCGAAGCGCGTACTCAGGCAGGGGTTATTGACATCAACGCGCGGTCGTGCAGTTGAGGCAAGCGCTCAATGGAGTCAACTCACCCGAAGCGCGCACTAAGGAAGGGGGCAAGCGGTAATGGATTCAACTCACTCGAAGCGCGCAGTTGGGAAGGGGGCAAGCGGGCAGTGGATTCAACGTGCGAAACGGTCAACCAGCGCGCCCCTGCTAGGACTCACACTTCCTTGGCGCTTGAAGAAATTGAGAGTTGGAGCGGGGGCGCGCTCATTGACACCTCAGTAACTTGATCACACAGCGCCCGCTTGCCCCCTTCCTTACTGTGCGCTTCGAGTGAGTTGAACCTAGTGCCGCTTGCCCCTTCCTTCTGTCTGCGCGTTCGGAGGAGTTGAATACTGACGGCTGTGCTTCTATGAGACCTATAGCTAACATCAATCTTTCCGAATCGCATGACTGACGACTTCGACCTGATCGTTATTGGAGCTGGTATCAACGGCGCTGGCGTCGCTCGCGACGCAGCGATGCGCGGGTTGAAGGTCTGCGTGTTAGATAAAGCCGACATCGGCAGTGGTACAAGCAGCGCATCGACTCGTCTCATACACGGCGGACTCCGGTATTTGGAACACGGAGAGTTTGGCCTCGTTCGTGAGTCGCTGCGAGAGCGAGAGACTTTACTAAAGATTGCGCCTCACCTTGTGAAACCGCTTCCAATCCTCATCCCAATCTACAAAGACGCACGGCGTGGCGGTTTGCAGTTACGAGCTGGAATGCTGCTGTACGACTTGCTGTCGTACGACAAGAGTCTTCGGCGGCACCGCATGTTGTCGCATGATGAAACGGTTAAATTCGCCGAGGGTCTTAACTCCGATGAAATAACCGGCTCGGCGATCTATTACGACGCGCAGGTTGAGTTTGCTGAACGACTCGTACTGGAGAACATTCTTGATGCGCGAGCCCACGGCTGTGAAGTCTTAACGTATGCGTCCGTCAAACGTCTGGAGAGCGGGAACCGGCAGGTTACTGGAGTTGAGTTCGTTTCGAAAGGTAAAACCAGAAAGTTGCGGGCGCGATTCGTGGTTAACGCCGCGGGGCCGTGGGTTGATGACCTTTTACAAACCACGGGAAACACGACTCGTCTGATTGGTGGCACGAAGGGAAGCCACATCGTCGTTGGACCATTTCGCGGCGCCTTCACATCGACTGCAGTGTACGTGGAGGCGAAGAGCGATGGTCGTCCCATTTTTATCATTCCGTGGAACGGCAACTACTTAATTGGCACGACCGACATCCATTTCTCGGGCGATCCCGGCGAGGTGCGTTGCACCGATTCTGAAGCCAACTATTTGCTAATGGAAACCAATCGCGTATTGCCCAAAGCGAACCTCACGCGCGCGGACGTGTTGTTTACGTATTGTGGTGTTCGACCACTGCCGTTTACAAACGAAAAAGACGAGCAGCGAATCACTCGTCGTCACTTCCTTCGTCAACATCGTAATCTACAGAATTTTTGCTCGTTGGTGGGAGGGAAGTTAACTACTTACCGTCAACTGGCCGAAGAATGTGTGGACCTGGTCTTCGATCAGTTGAGTGTACCCAGACCTAAATGTTCTACAGCAGACGTTGAGCTCCCAGGGGCACGACATTACGACCTTCTGGCCACGTGGTTTAGAGCTGATACGCGCTTTAATAGTCGTGTTCATGAACGATTGCTACGGATTTACGGAGGGCGGACGGAGCAACTTCTCAAGGTTTGCGAAAGGCATGTTGCACTTCTTCAGCCGCTCGCCGATTCGAGCGATGTACTTGCGGGCGAGATTGTGTTCGCGTTTAAAGAGGAAATGGCAACTACGCTAACCGACTGCTTTGCACGACGAACGATGAGCAGCTTTAATGCGGACCTGGCAATTGGCGAGATTGAGAAAGCTGCGGCCGTGGCTAAGCGCTTTCTTGGATGGGGAGACGAACGCGCCAGGAAGGACGTAGAAGAATATCGTCGCTATATCGTGGAGCGTAAATCGTGAATAGTGAATAGTGAATCGTGAATAGTGAATCGTGATTAGCTCTCAAGTCTCTGCGCACCCTCTGCGTCCACTGCGTCTCTGCGGTTATTCTTCGACTTACAACTCGACGCAACTAATCGAAGCGAGCCTCTTTCCTGTTCATGTTGAGCGGGAATGACGTTGAGAATATAACCGCCGAGACGCAGAGCACGCAGAGTTTGCGCAGCGACTTGAGTGGTTATGACGA
>JBKPMX010000028.1:0-25514 GCA_046765655.1 Acidobacteriota bacterium | reverse complement strand
CGTAGTGCTGCCGTTGAAAACGATCCGAAACGCTGCGTCTGGATTGTCGTTGAGTCCCGGTATCCCTGATAGATTGAAAACAACTGGCGTCGATCCGAATGCAGTTGGAGGACTAAACGGACTGCCGAAGTTAATCCAACTCAACCCATCCAGGGTGTATTGGAATTGATTACTGTTGAAGCCGGTGCTCGTGCCCTGTATAGCGAAGCTGATGATGATGTTCGCGAAGCCTGCAGTGCTGACACCGAACGTGATGTTCCGGCCATTATTTGCCGTTCCAGTTCCGCCTTGCAGTGATAGCGCTTGTCCTGCTGGCGCACCAAGACGTGCGTTATTCGTGGTTCCCGCGGCAAAAAGAATATTTGCCACGTTAAAGTCGCTCGTGAGTGTGCCGGCTCCAAAGTCAGCCAGCAGATCGGAATCGTTGAAATTCCAAATAGTGATCTCATTTGCATACGTAGAACTGGCGCCACATAACAGCAAGAGAAGGCAGCTGATGTTGAGTAGCGTTCGTCTTCGCACACGAGTATTAGGTTGAGGAAACATAGACTTTCTCCTTACTGAGGTTTTATGCGTAGTGGTAGCTACGATTGAGAAAGTAAGAATCCTGGTAGGAGATTCGTGAGGCTATTCAGTAAGTCGCCCGGCTCAGAGGACAGCCAAAAAGCTTTCTCAGGTCGCGGCAGAATAAGCCGATAGATCAGATTCGTCAATAGAAAATAATTCATTTTTGATTTTAGATTTTAGATTGTGTCCGAAGTCGAAAATCCAAAGTCTAATGTGAACAACTTCGACGAACTCGCGGTTAACATAGGCTACTGGGTTTTGGACGTTGGACGTTGGACGTTGGACTTCGGACATTGGACCGTTGAACTTTGGACACAATCAGCAAGCTAAAATCTAAAATCTACAATCTTCAATGTTAATATTGAATGAGAGAAGGCGAGAATGGCATTTCAGACAATAGCTGACGCAGGCGCGCTCGACAGTTTGCTCGATAATTCAAACAACCGGCCGGTGGTTGTTTTCAAACACAGTCTTGCGTGTCCGATTAGCGCGATGGCGTACCGCGAGATGCAGAAGCTTGAGAACGAAGTTGTACTTGTCGAGGTGCAGAACGCCCGCCAGGTTTCGCGTGAACTTGCTGAGCGGTCGGGGATCAGACATGAGTCGCCACAGGTAATTGTCTTCCGAAATGGCAGAGCTGTTTGGAATGCCTCCCACTACGAAGTGAAAGCGCAGGCAGTGACCAGGGCGCTGGAAGCGAATGGATAATGTCAGACAGTTTTCGGTCCGCAGTTGAACCGCGCGAGGTCAAACATGAAGACGACTTCACTCTGCGGATTACGTGGGCAGACGGTCGGCAATGTCTTTACCGGGCTGCCGACCTGCGGCGCGCTTGTCCGTGCGCACAGTGTGTCAATGAGTGGACTGGCGAGCGTGTTCTGAAACCGGAAAACATCGATGATGAACTGCAGATTTCCGACCTCAGCATTGTGGGAAGGTATGCGCTAAACTTCCGCTGGAGCGATGGTCACGAGACGGGGATTTATAGTTTCAGGTATTTACGAGATTTGTGTGAAGCGAATCCTCAGATTCGCACCGATAAGATAGAGTAACGTGTTCTGACAGAATAGATGAACAGGTTCCAACTCAGTGGTAAACAGTCAGTACCGACACGCGGTAGCGTCGGGTCCGCCTGCGAATAAGCCGATCTTAATCGTAAAAGTACCCGACGCTACCGCGTGTCGGTACTGACTGTTCACCACTGAGTTGACCAACACGACGACACTCTTAAATATGAACGAACGCGACATTTTCAACGAGAGAGAAGAAACTAAGAAGGCAAACTACAGTTGTCCGTACTGTCGTGAGCGTGCGGATTACGATGTGCGGTGGATGAAACGTACTCGCAAACCTCAACCTCCTAAAGGCGCAAGCGAACAGGACAAGGCGCGCTTCCGCAACTCGCGCGATTACATGGTGCGCATCGACGACATGCTGGTCTGCCGCAACATGCGCTGCCGAAAACGTTTCGAGATCCCGAGTTCTCAGTCCGTCGTCTTCATTTGAATCGCGTGCAAACAAACCGACATTTGTCAGAAAAACGCCACACCTGAAGCTCGCGCCCATCAACAAACTTCAAAATCGCTCGGCAAAACTGAAAAGGTAGATGGCTCGCCGGTTGCAATTCTGGATACGTCGGCCCAGATTCGGAACTGTTGCACGATAATCCATCCGGGCGAGATACCGATTGATATCATGACTGAAACTCAAGAATTCGCAGGAGCCTACAAATCTAACAACTCGTTCTTGACGCCGCTTGAACGGCGATTGGCGCCTATGGTTCTGCCGCGCATTCCCGCCTGGATCGAGACGTACCATCTGACCCTACTGACTTTACTGTGGTCAGCGATGATCCTCGTTTTTTCCTATAACGCGCGGAACGACTTGCGTTGGTTATGGCTCGTTTCTTTATGCATTTTTCTGCAATACGTAACCGATCATTACGACGGAAAGGTGGGCAAGTATCGAAACACGGGTCTCGTTCGGTGGGGCTATTACATGGATCACCTGCTCGACTACCTGTTTCTATGTTCGGTCATAATCGGTTATGCATTCGTTCTTCCTGAACGATCTCGCTATCAAATACTCTTCACTTTGGCGATCTTCGTCGGGTTCGAAGTGAGCACTTTCCTCGCTTTCGCCGCGACTGACAAATTGAAGATTAGTTACCTGAAATTCGGGCCGACTGAATTCCGTCTGGCGCTGATCATCATTAATGCTCTGCTTGTCCAATACGGAACGCGACCCATGGCGACGAGCCTGAAGTATGTGAACATCGGTGGCGCAATAGGCCTGGCGCTCGTCGTTTACCGTGCTCATAAGCTGATTTGGCAGCTGGATATGAACAATAAACGGGCAGTCCTGTCTGACTAAACACCATTTGGATGGTAGGTGTGTACCGTTTGCGACCAACCCTGTCGACGTTAGGCCTCACCTAATAAATCCGATGAACCAAATCGCTCGTATTTTACGCGTATATAGATAGAGTCAGGTTTCTGGCCTTCGCCTTGCAAGACTTAGTGACACCTGACGTTCCTAATCCAAGAAAAACGGGAACCGGCCGACGAAAAATTCGTTGGATACAAGTAGATCAGGACAGATTAAGAAAACTAGCCATGTCAGAGAAGAAACAAGTTCGAATAGTGAAAAAGGGCGAGAAGAAAATTCCCGCTGTCAAAGTGAAGTCCAACTCGGCGCGAGAAACGGCGCGCGATATGGTCGGCACGGTGACGAATTGGGTTAACGAGTTTCAGCAGAGACGTCGCAACGAAACGACTGTTGCATTGCGAATTCTTTCGAAAACCCCACGCGGAAGCGAAGCCTAAACCTCACTCCCAGTTAACAGCTAGACGAGATTTCAGCTGAGTTCAGGCTTTGCTTCGTGCCGGCGTGTGCCTTGGGAGAAATCGTTGACACCCAAACGGCGCGGCGATAGCATCCTCTCGTCCAAAAATACATACTCTCGTCCGAAGCATCATGAACAGGAAGACGTCTACTCAAAAGAACGACAAGCAAACAGCACGCCCGATCTTCGACACCATACGAAAACCTACCGCTCCGCCGGGTCATCCCTTGTCGCGCGCTAAGCCGGACGAGGTAGCACGACCTGCGGGTCGCAAAGCCAAGCACAAAACAAGACCTTCGACGGACCAAGACGAAGACTAGTTGCGTTTGTGTTGATGAGTGCGAAAAGTTCAAGCACAAAGCACGAAGCACCAAGCTCTAATAGCCAATGAACGACAGCTCAACACTCGGCCGCGCCTTCATCCAACAGGCGTCGGACTTTCTCGTTACGGAATACCTTCCGAAGATCGAACACTGCCTCGAGCAATTGAAGGATGAACAGATCTGGTGGCGGGCTAATCCGGAGTCAAACAGTATCGGCAATCTGATACTTCACTTGTGCGGCAATGCGCGGCAGTGGATTATCTCCGGACTCGGAGGTGAACCGGATCATAGATATCGCGATGCTGAGTTTGCGCAACGGGACGTAATTGAGCGCGAAAAACTCCTCGATATGCTGCGATCGACCGTGAATGACGTCGCGCAAACACTCACGGGTATTGACGAATCAATACTCTTAGAGACGCGTAAGATTCAAGGAAACGATGTTGATGTGCTCTACGCGATCTTCCACGTGACGGAACACTTCTCGATGCACACCGGACAGATCATCATGCTGACCAAAATGCTGACGGCTAGTGACCTTCGCTTCTACGGGTTTGATGCGGGTGCGCCTGTTCACCGCTGGCACTCTGCCAAGTCCGATTAGTTATAAATGTGCGAAGGCGAACTGGTCTTTCATTCGAGGACTGTGCAGCCCGCCATTCGACCGTGGAGATCGTCACCTTTACGATTTTCGGCCGCAACGCCATCTCATCCGGAACAGCAAACGTGAGCCTCCCACTCAGCGTTTCCTATGGAGCAGACCCGTGAACTTCGCGATTCCAAAAAAAACTATACTTCTGGCCGCCCTGCTTGTGCTTACTGTCGCGGTCGGTTGGTCCCGCCCCACACCTAAAAATACTAACTGGTACTTTGCCGTCTCCGGTGACTCGCGCGACTGTGGCGACTTGATCATGCCGAAGATCGCACAGGCAATTGCCGATAATCGGAAGAACGCTCCTGTCGAGTTCTATTGGCACCTGGGTGACTTGCGTGCGATCTTCCGCCTCGACTGCGACATGGCAATGACAAAAGATCCGTCTTTCAAGTGTCCTCCGAAATTCTTGAGGGACGAAGATCAGACTGTCAGGAGTGAATATCTTTCCGCGGCTTGGTCTGACTTCATAAATCATCAGATAAAGCCATTTGAAACACGGGGTCTGCCGTTTTACCTCGGCATCGGAAATCACGAACTAATCGCGCCCAAGACTCACGATGAATTTCGGCAACAATTCAAGGAGTGGCTTACGAAACCGACGCTGCAACGACAACGCACATCTGATCGCAAGAAGGGAATTACTTCAAACGATGGTGATACGTACTTCCATTTCCTCTGGAAGGGAGTGGATATCATCTACATGGATAACGCAAACATCTATGCTGATCAGGATCCTGCTAATCAGGATCCTGGCTTCTCCGAAGGAGAACTCGCCTGGCTGGATCTGGTACTGAAACGAGACGAGGCTGATTCGCAGGTCAAGACGATCATCGTAGGAATGCACGCCGCACTGCCGGAAAGCGTCGCCAGAGATCACGCTATGGATAGAAACTGTGCTTCGTTTTGCAACGGCAAAAGAGCCTACGATCGGTTGAGAGTGACGCAGTCGAAAGGTAAGAAGGTCTACGTCTTGGCCAGCCATTCACATTACTTTGAAGAGTATATTTATGATACTCCGGAAAATGGCGGTCATGGATTACAAGGGTGGATCATCGGCACAGCAGGTGCGGAACAATATCGACCGGAGATCAAGTATGGCTACCTTCTGGTTGAAGTTACTCCCGAAGGAACAATCCACTGTTCTTTTCAACGAGTGTACAGCGACAGTGTGCCAGTCGGATCAGAAGGACTCACAAAATATTGCTTCGAGCAAAACAAACGGCCTACTCCCGCGAGACCCGAGGCATACAAGACCAGGGCCGACTGCGCTTGTACGACTCACTAAGCGATAGCTGCCATCTTCCAAAAGTTTGCTGTTCGTGTTTAATATAGAGACCGCTTTGCAATTCATCCTTGCCAGAAACGATCTGGCCCGATACCCGGAGGCTTAATCTGAATGACGTATGTCGTTGCTGAACCCTGCGTGAATTGTCGTTACACGGATTGTGCGCTCGTTTGTCCCGTCGAAGCTTTTCACCTCGACGACGATATGCTTGTGATCAACCCTGAGACGTGCATCGATTGTGACGCATGTGTTCCGGAGTGTCCGGTTGAAGCAATCTTCCCTGAGGGTAGCGTTCCACCTGATTGGGCAAGTTTCACGCAGATAAACGCCGACCGAGCGCTAAGCGGGTTACCAACGATCACCGCGCGTCTCGATTCGCTCTGCGAATAATGAAAGCTGAATGAAGAAACGCACAAAGCGTTTAGTGGGCGGTTTCGCGCTCGCGGCCGGAGCGTTAGGCGTCGCGGGCGCTTTTTTAAAGAAGAAGAACGTGCGAACCAAACGACCAAAAAAAGGACCGAACGTTTGGGCGCGGCCCGGAATGCAGGTGACGTTTCGTGCGGAATTGATGCCGGGAAGGGAAAGCGACGACAGAACATTTCGCGTTAAAGAGTTACTGCCAAGCGGGCGTGTGTTGCTTCATGGCGTTGACGGAGAACACGCAGAGAAAGAGTTTGAGCGTGTCCAATAACCAGTGGCAGGAGCAGCAGGCACAAGCAGGACTCAAACTACATCACCGGCTCTTGCTTGCTGCTTCTGCTCCTGATCTGTGTGACGTGTTACCAGCTGTAAGTCCTACCCGGTTCCATCACCGACAACTTTGGAATATTCAAATCGTTTAGCTGCTCAAGAATCTTTTCGCGATAGGTGGGCTTGAGGTGGACCGCAAGGATGTCCATTCCATTGTGACTTAGCTTCTTCAGCTCCTCGCCGAGAGATGCGGGCGTGAAGTGGCGCGAGACTTCCGCAAGCCGCGACATCTCATTCGGAAACGAAGCTTCGATAAGCAGCGCGTCGAGGTGCTTCGTATTGTTTACTGCCGTCCAGAACTCATCGGTCTCCGCTGTGTCGGAACTGAAGGCGACGCTCGTTTGCTTGTCTGAAACGATTAACCCAATGGTCGGCACAATGTGGTTCACTGGGATCGCTTTTACTGTCAGGTGCGCAACTGTAAACGGCTGTCCAACCGGGATAGGTATGTACTGCATCACCGGACCAAAATCGTTTTCCAACTCAGAAAACCGCGGGTATACATTCCAGTTGAAGACATCCTTTTCCAAAAGCTCAATAACCTCCGGAGTTGCGTAAACGCGCATCGGCTCCTCCAACGTCGCAAACAAATCGTCTATGAAGATAGGGAGGCTTGCGATGTGGTCCATGTGTGGATGAGTGACGATGATGTCGCGCACGTCATTCCGTTGCTGTTCGGTGAGAGCCATCGCGATGCTGCCGGCATCGATGGCCACGCGCGAATCGATGAGGAAACACGTAAGACGCTGTTCGAGGGTTGCATGCCCGTCGGCGTCGAATGTGCTAGGTAAGAGTTGGATTCTCACGGGGGTTAGCTCAAATGAACGTGCCGGGTGGCTGCCGTCCAGTATAAGTCAGAATGAGGGAACCCGTTAACTTTAATTGTTTGGGCCAGGTAAGTCAGACTAACGGGGTACACCCGACCTGCGCGTTTCTTGAAGCAGCGAATGCAGTGTTTGCAAATATGCATTCTCCAATTCGTGTACATCATGCTTCGACGACTGTATGCCCCTGGCAACGCGACTGCGATGGAATGCTAATTCGCTCGCAAGTTGATTCAGGCGCATTCTTTTCCGCCAGTGTGAAACACCGCCCCGAGAAAAAGCATTGTAAGAAGATCCCATGCGTCCCCTGATACTGCCGAGTTGATCGTATTCTTCACGGGTGAAAAGACCGCCTTCCAGGTCGCGTAGCAAATACTCTTTGATCACCTGACCTTCACGACGCAAGCCCAGGATGATAATCACAATCATGATGACAAACGCGGGAACCATCACAATCACATACGTGAGAACAAACGCACCGCCGCCGCCAAAAGCAGCGGAGCCATTCCAAATGAAATGCATGAATATCGCCAGCAACAACCCGAGAAACGGCAAGACGACTTTCGCAAAGCCGTTTCTCGTTTGTCGCGCAAGTCCTAAACCGATCCCTGTCAGGCTCGTGAATAAAGGATGAGAAAAGGGAGCGAGCGCGCCGCGAAGAATGAATGTCGAGGTGAGCCCCGCGCCCCCGTTTTCCACCACAGCCTTGCCGTAGTAGAGCACGTTCTCAGTCATCGCGAAGCCAAGCGCCGCTAATGACGCGTAGACAATGCCGTCGATCACCCCGTCGAACTCATCGCGGCACCAGATAAAAAAGATAAACAGGATGACCGCTTTACCAGTCTCTTCGACGACAGGTGCGGAGAACACGACAGAGAAAACTTCGCCCGCCTTCATGTCCCCTGTTGCTGCGCCAACAATGATTCCTGCACTTGTGTTGAAGAGAAAAGCAAAGAACGGAGCGACGAGCACACCCCATAAGAAAGCCGTCGCCAACATCCATGCTGGTTCCGATTCGTATCGATCGATCCACAGGACGAGTGCGAGATAAATCGGAACAGGGATCGTGGCAGTGATAAAGCCGAGGATGAAAGGACCTGGCCCAGTCTCCACGCCGATCACTAACAGCACGAGTAAACCAAGGCCGATCGCTATTAACAATGCGATAACAGCGAGCGCGATCCTGATGCCGCTGGTTTGCCGCGTAGGCCTGATAACAATCGTTGGTGCGTAGGGATTTGGTTGACTCATCATTGGTGTCATTATCGGGCGCACGTCAGGTGTCGTCCACCATCAATCGAATAAGTCGCACCGGTAATCCAGCGCGCGTCGTCGGAGGCGAGGAAGGTCACGAGTGTCGCTATTTCATCTGGTTGGCCCACCCTCCCGAGCGGGTGCGTTGATTTTGAATGTTCGAGGAACGCTTCGTAAGCTTCGTTGTTCATACCGCCTCGTTTATGTATGTCCGTCACTACGACACCTGGATTCACCGCATTGATCCGCACACCCTTCGCCGCAACGTCGAGTGCACTACAGCGTGTTAGTTGATCGACCGCAGCCTTTGAGACGCAATATGCCAGGACACCGGGAAAAGATCTGAGCCCAGTCACACTAGATACATTGACAACGTTTCCTTTTCGCTCAATCAGATGGGGCATCGCTTGTCTCATTAAGCGAAACGTGGCCCGTACATTGACGTTCATCATGTCGTCCCAGGCTTCATCCGACGTGTTTTCGATCGTGCCGCTGCTGATATGTCCCGCAGCATTTACTAAAACATCGAGGCCGCCGAATGCATCCACGGTTTGTCTTATAGCGCCGTCAGCTTCGTCAATAACAGATAGATCAGCTTTTATCGGCAATGCGTCACCACCGTTGCTCTTGATGTCCTCTAAAACGGTCGCGAGTGCGCTTTGCCTTCTCCCAACGCATGCGACCCGTGCCCCCTGTTTTGCGAAAGCCATTGCGCATGCTTTGCCGATACCTGACGTGGCCCCTGTTACCAGTACAGCTTTGCCTGAGAACTGTCGTCCGTCCATTGTCTTTTTCCTTTCACGGTAGGTAGTAGCTGTTCGAGATCGGTCTTGGTAGTGATATTCAACGGCGCCCAGATGATATATTGACAGCGCGATCCCAAAAAGCCGACTATTGTGTTGCTTCAGGCCTAACGATACAACACGCGAATATTATTAGTTCCCCCGACAAGAGGTAAGCGTTGGGTAACAGCTCCGCAGATCAATTCTTCCCGAGAAGCTCCCGAACGCAATCTAGCTCTATGCCTGGAGCCCCGCATCGCTCTTCGAAGGCGAAGATGCCTTCAAGCACGGGATATCTGGTTATAGCTATCGTCTCTGCTGTTTTGTTGTTCCTATTGTTATGGTGGGTGCTGGTTAGCGGTGGTGAGGAGGCTCCATGGCTGCCGGCAGCGCTCATCACGGTTGTTTTTCTCGTCGTCGCTTTGTCAGCGCGCGAAGTGTTAATGAGACGGGCCTGGACTCGCTACCTCCTTGAAAATGGTATCAAGCCACACTCAAGTAGCCGTTCTTCTCACCGCGGCACGCAAAGGAAGACCTTTTCGGTCTCACTTCATTCGGCGGCGTTGCGGGCTATTCAAAAGCAATCAACGGCAGCAGATGTGCCCGGCTCTACACCGGATGCGCACCTTGACGTCGCATTTCTTTGCCAGGATTTTCTGGCGAGCACGGACGAGGTGTTGCGCTCGGGGAATTTCGGTAGTGAGAAGGGAATTGCACTCAAGGCAGGACAAGAGCGGGTTCGAGCTTTGCATAAACACCATCTGCTCATCTGGGCGAGAGATCAATCGCGCGCGCTGACTCACGAGGCGCAGCACAAAGCCCGAACATCAGATAAAATCGAAACCGCAAACAAAGCGCTTGAGTGTATAGAATCTGCGCTCGCAATGTATCCGCAGGAGCTCGAATTAAATGAATCGAAGACTGCTATCGCGGAGTTCATTGCTTCAGTTCGAGTGGCTCATTGGGTGGAGTTGGCAGAACGGTCTGCATTTAAAGGTCAATACCGGAGGGCAGTCGATAGATACAAAGATGCATTGTTCTATCTGAACGACGAAGCAGTAAAGCCCGAGGCGAAAGCTGCCGGAACTGAACGGATCGAGCGCGAGATCGCCAGGTTGCGGGAGAGTTTGAGAGCAAAAAACACGGCAGACGAAGGAACGAAGGGAGAGACTCGCGGAGGCGCGTCATGACCTTTCAAAAGTGTCCGAAGTGTGGAAGTTCACGACTTAGAAGAGGCTACAAGCGCACGCCTCTGCCGTTACGGTTGGTTGGCATCTACCACCTTTTATGCGATCATTGCAACTTGCTTTTTACAGGCTTTGTTCTGCCTGGTAAGTTCAAGAGCCATCGCCGCAGAAAGCACCGACAAAAACGGCGTGAAGCCTGATTTTGCTTGGCCGTCGAACATTGATGCGGTGGTCATTCAATCAATAAAACTTGAAGTAGTGAGAGGTGTCATGAAAGTTTCGAAGCTGTTTTCACCAGTTGTTGCTGTAGTACTACTGGCTGGGTCACTCTGTGCCCAGGAGCAACAATCACAGGCACCGTCCAGCGCCCCCTCTTCATCATCGTCGTCACCACTCGATTCGGCGGGTATTCGAAAGTATTTGTTGGGACCCGGTGACGTAGTTGACGTTCGATTCTTTGGACAGTCTGAGTTGAACACAACCGCCTCCGTAGATAGCGACGGTAACATCAGCTCGCTCCCTTTTTTGGAGAAGCCAATTCCCGCAAAGTGCAGGACGGAAAGAGAAATCCAACAAGACATTATTGCGGCGTATTCAAAGCTGATCAATAAACCGCAAATCAGTGTTCGCATTGCCGAACGAAACAGTCGGCAACCGGCAACGGTTTTTGGTGCAGTGCGAACGCCCGCGCGAGCACAAATGCAGCGGCGAATTCGTTTGAACGAGTTGATGGCTTTGGCTGGTGGTTTCACGGAACGAGCTGCAGGCACGATTCAGATTTTGCACACTGAGCCACTCATGTGTCCTGAGCCGGGTGAACAGGCCGAAGCGGTTCCAATCGATGGCACGAATCTACCGTTTCAAGTGGTCCAGATTGCCGATTTGCGATCAGGGAAAGCGGAGGCGAATCCAGTGGTTCGTCCGGGCGATTATGTGTTGGTGACCGAAGCCGAACCTGTATACATCACCGGTAGCGTCAATTCACCAACCGGTATCTATTTGCGCGACAAGCTCACGCTGGGTTTAGCTCTGGCAATGGTCGGTGGTCCGAGAAAAGAAGCAAAGTTGTCGGACGTTCGCATCTATCGACAGAAGCCCGGCACGACAGAACAGGAGATAATCAGAGTAGATTACGCCGCAATTAAAAAGAGTCAGCAACCTGATATCTTCCTGAAACCGTACGACGTTATTGAGGTGCCTGAGGCTAGCCCGTTCAGTGGGAGCCGCCTCAGTGGCACATTACTGGGGGTTTTGACTGGTAGCTTGACAACCCTTGGCACAGGCTTACCGAACCGCGTGATTTATTAGTATTAACCTGAATACCGCTCATTCGTTATGCGTTCCGTAGCCAAACATGAGCGGTATTGTTCTGGATGGAGTTAACTCATTTTATGAATACAAAGAGAAGTATGGCTGCTGATCGGCGACGAAGACGATTAATGACTTTTGGTTGGTCATTCGCGTTATTACTGACAGTTGTCCTCCTGATCGCATTTGAAAAGACGGCGATACTTTACGCTCTGGCGACCGTAGGGGTCGCTGTGATCCTCTTGATTGTGGCGTTTGCCGACTTGGCCCACACTGACGCAACAACGGGCCAGGAAGCTTCACCAAAAAGGGACATGTGAATGGTTCAGGAGCCCAAAAATAGCAGAAAACAGGCATGGTCCAACTCGGTTTGTTGGTCCAACTTGTAAGGCTTTCGGTACGGTAGGAAACATTCGCGGAGATGCTTGTGATCTCCGCGATTTTTTGTTTGTATTACAAAACCGATAGGTTGAAAGTTTAGACGGACTATTGCATAATCCCGCTGCGTTCACCTCCCCGGTGAACGAAGTGGTCGCGTGGGGTGAGGACACGTGGCCTTAGGGTGGGGGCTGTGGGAGGTCCCCGCCCGCTTTTTTTGCATAAAAGAATTCCGAATCAACAACTCCTGTTGACGTAAAGTTGCAACTGCGTAAAATCCAACAGCCATACAACGTGTAGAAGCCGAGGAGATTTGCGCCGCTAGCGGGCGCATGACATGGGGTTTTTCCAGCGATCACGGCGAAAGTTCAAGCTCTGGCTTTACAAGGGCGGACGACAAACACACTCGACGCGGGATCACTCCGCTGCTCATAGGCAGCATCCGTGGTGGAAGGTGATGTGTTTGACCGGCGTCGATTACTTTTCGACACTCGGTTATCAACCTGGAATCGCCTTTCTCGCGGCACAGGCGCTCTCACCCGTTGCCACCTTGGTGCTGGTCCTACTAACACTGTTCGGCGCGCTCCCAATTTACAGTCGCGTCGCTGCCGAAAGTCCACACGGCGAAGGTTCAATCGCTATGCTTGAGCGTTTGCTTTCGCGCTGGAAAGGAAAACTGTTTGTCTTAGTATTACTGGGTTTCGTCGCGACTGACTTCATCATCACCATAACGCTTTCCGCAGCAGACGCTACCGCTCACATCATTGAGAATCCGTTTACACCCGAGTTCTTGAAGCACAGTATCGGTATTACTTTGGCGTTAATTGCGTTCCTCGGCGCGATTTTTCTTAAGGGATTTAAGGAAGCAATTGGAATTGCGCTACTCCTGGTGTTCGCATATCTGGCACTCAACGTCGTCGTCATTACTTTTGGTCTATATGAAGTCGTATCCCATCCATTTCATATTCCGGAATGGAGGACGGCTATGGTGAACCACCCAAGTGTCCACGGCAATTTGTGGTTGATTGTTGGAGTTTCACTAATTCTTTTTCCGAGACTTGCCCTCGGTTTGTCTGGTTTTGAAACCGGCGTCGCCGTCATGCCGTTGGTTCACGGTGGTCAGGACGTGGATGCAGAGGATCTACGAAAAATACACCTCTCTCGAATTGCGCGCTCCGACTCTCCTGCAGAGCAACGGGTACTAGCTGCTCGGATCAAGAACACCAGGAAGCTGCTGCGTACCGCGGCGGTAATCATGAGTGTGTTGTTGGTCACGAGCAGTGTGATCACCACCACGCTTATTCCGGCCCGCGAATTCGCAGAAGGTGGTCAGGCAAATGGAAGGGCTCTCAGTTACCTGGCCCATCATTTCTTTGGCGACTACTTTGGAAGTATCTACGACCTCAGTACGATCCTGATTTTGTGGTTTGCCGGTGCTTCTGCTATGGCAGGACTGCTCAACATCGTGCCGCGATACTTACCTCGCTACGGAATGGCACCGGAATGGGCGAGAGCAACGCGACCACTCGTGTTGGTCTACACCGTAATCGCGTTCTCAGTGACGATCCTCTTCCGAGCCGATGTCGACGCGCAGGGAGGTGCCTACGCGACGGGCGTGTTGGTGTTGATAAGCTCCGCCGCAATTGCTGTCACGCTTGCAGCGTACCGAGAAGGTGAGAACTGGTATCCGTTCCTGCTCATCTCCCTGGTCTTCGCGTACACGACTGTTCAGAATATTCGGGAGCGGCCGGAAGGAATCAAGATCGCTTCGTTCTTCATCATTACGATTGTAGTAACGTCACTGGTCTCGCGAGTGTGGCGCACAACGGAATTGCGAGTCGATAAGGTGCTCTTGGATGACGTTGCACGCGACTTCATCCGTGAAGCTGGGCGTGGAACTATTCGCATCATCGCGAATCGCAAAGACCGCGGTGATGCTCAAGAATACGAGAGCAAAGAGCGTGAAAAGCGCGCCGACAATCACATCCCTCCTGGGGAAGCAACTTTGTTCTTTGAAGTGACTCCCGGCGACGCTTCTGAATTCGCAGGCACTCTAAGTATTCACGGTGAGCGAGTAGACGGGTTTCGCGTTCTGCGAACAGAATCGCCTGCCGTTCCTAATGCGATCGCTGCGTTTCTTCTCTACCTCCGCGATGAAACTGGAAAACTTCCGCACGTTTATTTTGGATGGAGTGAAGGGAACCCGATTTCTTATTTACTTCGGTACATCGCTTTTGGCGAGGGTGATACCGCACCCGTAACTCATGAGGTGCTTCGTCAGGCGGAGAAGGATCCGGAACGGCGGCCAATTGTGCACGTTGGCGGCTGAGGGGCGATCAATAATGAGGTGTGACTAGGCAGGAGCGGGCTGTTGATCCGGCGTTCGTCCGGCGAGAAAACACGAACGACAATAAACAGGTCGACCCTGTGATGGATAAAAAGGAACCGTTGTTTGCTGACCGCATTGCGCGCACTGGACTGATACCTCGATGCGCTGCCGAACGCCTGATGATTGGGCTGCCGCAATCGCCGCTAAGCGTTCGTTCTTTGCCTGCTTGCAAGGTTTACATCGCTTCGGTTCATTCTTCAGCCCCTTGTCGTGGAAGAAGACTTGTTCTCCGCCGGTCCAAATGAAATTCTCATTACAGTCCACGCACTTGATAGTGCGGTCCTGATACTCACTTTCCGTATCGATGACCGCTTCTTGAGCGGCTTCCGACTGTGCCATGATTTGCTCCCTGGGTCGTAACAGCTTGATTATGCCGGTAGGTAAAAGATTGATTGCTCATGAAGGAAGCTCGTTTATTCCTGCCGGGAAGACTGGGCCAGTGCGCGCCTATTGATTCGAGAAAAGTATAACTATGGCGAAATTGTGTCAAGGATTAAACATCTCGCGAAAATGAAAATTCTAATTATCGGTTCCGGAGGTCGAGAACACGCAATCGCGTGGGCACTGCGCCACTCCTCTGTCAGCGATGTAGAAGTCTATTGCGCGCCCGGGAATGGAGGGATCGCGCAGGAGGCACGATTGGTTGCAATCTCTGCGGATGCTTCCGCCGAACTTATCTCTTTCGTTCAAACGGAGAATATCGATCTGACATTTGTTGGACCAGAGGCCCCACTGGCGGCGGGAATCGTTGACGCGTTCGAAAGCAAAGGACTTCCGATTGTGGGACCAACTGCCGCTGCCGCTCGTCTCGAGGGCAGCAAAGTTTTTGCGAAGGACTTTATGGCTCGGCACAGTATTCCGACTGCGTTATACCGTTCGGCAGACTCAGCCAGTCAGGCGCTCGAGTTCGTGCGTAGCGGTGAATTTGGATCACCTGACCACCCTGTGGTGATCAAAGCTGATGGATTGGCTGCGGGAAAAGGGGTCATCGTTGCTTCAAACCGATCCGAGGCAGAGACAGCGGTCGGAAACCTGATGATCGACAAGGTCGCTGGATCAAACGTTGCAGATCGAATTGTCATCGAAGAGGCGCTCTTCGGGGTTGAGGCTTCCGTGTTGTTGTTTAGTGATGGGCGTGACTACGTGTTGATGCCTCCTGCTCGCGATCATAAGCGAATTGGCGAAGGCGATGTTGGACCAAACACCGGCGGGATGGGCAGCATAACCGACAGTTCGATTCTGGACCACGAGACGATGCAGGAGGTCGTAAGCAGCGTCATTGAACCGACACTCGCAGGCGCTCGAGAGGAAGGATTTCCGTTCCGCGGTGTCTTGTTTTTGGGATTGATGTTGACGGCGACTGGTCCAAAGCTATTGGAGTATAACGTTCGCTTTGGTGATCCGGAGACGCAGGCAATTCTGATTCGTCTAAAGACAGATCTACTTTCGATCTTTCAGGCGATCAGAAATCAGAATTTAGCGGGACTGCGTGTCGAGTGGTCGGCCGGCGCGTCCGCTTGTGTGGTTGCCGCCAATCGTGGATATCCTGGCGCATACGAGAAGGGGGCTGTGATTCGCGGGCTCGATCAGGTTACCGGTGTCGAGGTCTTTCATGCGGGAACATCCCGATCGACCGATGGAAGTTTCATTGCAACCGGCGGCCGAGTCTTGGGAATCACCGCAACGGCTGAAGATCTCAAGTCGGCTTTAGCTCGATGTTATGACGCGCTTGATAGGATCGAATGGGAAGGCATGCAATACAGACGTGATATCGGTCGACGTGCATTAACGGGGTCAGTGAATTAACAGTTTCGGCCCAATGGGAAAGCCAAAACACAGATTCGTCGCTAAGGCTGAAGCAAAGAAGGGCTGGCGAATCTGGGATATTAAGCAAAAGAAGTGGTGGGGGCAGACGTACGAAATGTTTCCTGCAAACCTGCTTTCGGAGCTCAACGGAGACAAGAGGTCGGAACAGCTTGTCGAACTCCTACTTAAACAAACGCCACGCAAACGTATTCCAAGGACTTAGCTGGGGTTCTGGAACGTAGGATACTGCTGCTATACTCACAAACCCGATTCGCGCGGTCACTTGAAACCGCCTGAGCGTATACGTCGTACAGTAAAACGTGGTGGAAATCCGACGGAAACACGGCTTAATTTCACGATTAAAGGTTCTTACATTTCGGATGTCGGAGGAAGGCTGACATGGGACTGTGGAGCAGAATGAAGCGTTCAATGCGCGCCCTTTTTGGAGGGGTAATCGAGAAGACTGAAGACCCTGAGCTCATACTTCAGCAAACCATCCGCGACATGCGTGACCGCGTGCCCGAGCTTAACAACTCGGTTGCGCAGGTAATGGCGACCGAGAAACTACTGGCTAAGAATAAGGAACGCCTGGAGACGCAAGTAGTCGATCTCGACTCCAAGATTCGAGCCTCAGTAAAGATGGGCCGCGATGATATAGCCACCGCTTATATAGGTCAGCTGCAACAGGCTCAGGTAGATCTTCAAAAGACGGGACAGCAACTGGATCACGCGACGAACGCATCGAAACAAGCACTCAAGGCTCGCGACAATTACGTATTGCAGATGCAGCGCCGTACTGCCGAGGCGATGCAGTTGATAAACCAGTCGAAGCAGGCGAAGCTTCAGGAACAACTCGCGCAAACAATGGAGTCGTTCCAGCTTGGCGACGATGCGTCCACGTTCAATGAAATGCGCGACAAGATTGATCGTCGCGCGGCCGCGGCGGAAGCGAAGATGCAGTTAGGTGCCGCCAACGTCGATACGCAGATGCAAGACATAGAACGTGAAGCGATGGATATGCAGCTGCAGGACAAGCTTCTTACGTACAAACGCGAAATGGGATTGTTGGGTGCTGGAACGGCTGCATCGCCTCAGGCGTTACCGGCAGAAGGTGAGACTTCCAGCAGCCCTAATCAAAATGGCGCGGGCTCCAATAGTCCAACTTGATTATCAGGGTTCAAGGATTAGGAACGACGATTAGGACGACCCAGCGGTAGCGACATGGCCGAGTTCCCAAAGTTTGATCTGAAATACCTCAAGGAGGCTTTCAAGGAGCCGATAAACTTTTGGGGCATGGCTGGGTTTGCCGTTGCTGCTGCATATGTTCAGGATGTGACACCGTTGGTTGCTGCGTTAGCAGCTGAGAGTTTGTATTTAGCCGCTGTGCCTGCCACTACCGTTTATCGTCGATTAGTCGACCGCCGCGAAAAACAGCGGCTGCTGAAGTTGCGTGAGCAACAGCGCGAAGCTCTCATCAAGTTGTTCGATCCGCGCGAGCGTGAAGCCGTTGAGTACCTGCGTTGGATGAAGAACCAAATCTATTCCAACTACAAGAAGTTCACTGGCACCAAACAGATTCCTCATAACATTCAGAGCCTCGATCAACGCTGGGAAGATTTCGTTGATTTGCTGGACGTTTATCGCCGGCGCAAACATCATTTGCGGTCAATAAATCGCCAGGCTGTACAGAACCAGTTGGTCCAGGCAGAACGTTCTGTCGAAGCAGCGAGAGATGATCGCGAGCGGCGCATTCAGCAGGCCAACGTCGAGATACTTAAACGGCGCGTAGCTGCTTTTAACGATATCGAACGTTCAGTGAAGTTAGTAGAAGGACAACTGCAGTCGATCGAAAACTTCTTTGGCCTGGTAAACGATCAGGTTGTTACCTTACCGACCCCTGAACGTGTCTCGTCTCTCGATTTCGAGCAGCTGAGCGATTCGATTGCGATGACCAAGCAGATGCTGGAGGAAACCTCCGATACCTTCGCTGCGCTCGACAGCCACAATCGCGACATCGGGAATTACGAATTGCTGTTGTCTAACACCGGAACGGGCTCGAAGTAACTCCACTCTATTACTATTGATTCGGTTTCAAAGGCGAAGCTATCGACGCGCCCTCGTACGTCCTCCGATATTCCTCCATCTCTTTCGCCAGAGACGCGTCAAGTTGTCGCAGCTTCATGAGTTCGTAATTGAGATTCTTATCGTCTTTCGCCAAGTACTGCACCATGGCTTTCACAATGTTGTATTGAGCTTTGACGAAGCCGGGTTGAATCGCCAGGGCTTTCTTGAAATAAACAATTGCTCGTTCCTGACGGCCATCAATCGCCCAGGAATCTCCGTCCATCACGGCTAATCCCATCTCCAAAAGTGCATTAGTATCATCGGGCTTCACGGCGAGGGTGTCGCCGGCGCGTTTCAAGTTCTCCGCACGTGTCAGTAAGGTGAAAAACGATGGCGTCCTTTTGTCTTCATCTGACGTGCGACCTTCCCAAAGCTGTCGCGCTTCGGTCAGTCTGGCTTGCTTCACCAGGAGACGTCCAAGTTGAAATCGCCCGCTCATGTGCGTCGGGTCGATAGCCATGCCTTGTCTATAGATGTCCTCTGCTTTCGTTAGGTCTTTTGCGTCCACGAATAGTTGGCCCAATGGCTCATAGACCATAAGTAGATTCGGGTTGATCTTCAGCGCTGATTGATAAGCTTCAATAGCTTCGGCCTGAAACCTGTTATCGTTACCCAGGCCTTCTCCAACCATCGCATACGCTTCACCATAGTCCGGATCGAGCTCGAGTGCCTTCCGAGCACTTGTGATCGCCTCGTTGATCGCTCCCCGACTCGCATCAGCCTTAGCCTTTAAAGCGTGGAGTTCCTTTCGTTTTGGTCCCAAACGGACTGCTGAAGCAAATTCTTTGGATGCGTTCTCGGGCTTCCGCTCGGCGAGCAGCACTAAGCCGGCAATCGCGTAAGGTCGAAAATCGTTTTTGTTGAGCTTCTTTGCTTTAGTCGCGTTGGCCAGCGCTTCCTCCAATTGTCCGCGCTCGTAAAGCTTGAATGCCGCGTTGACGAGCGCATCGGCCACAGTTAATTGTGTTGGGTCTTGTCCGTTGACCTGTGAAGTCACACTGCCACGGGAGGCTGCGTTAACTCTCGAGATAAAAGCGCATGAGAGGCAAAGAAGAATTAGAACAACGTCACCAAGCTTCCGACATCGGGACCAAACCATTGTGGATACAACTCCTTAGTTTGCGTCTTATCTTCGCTGCGGATACTTCGTTCGTATAGTTCGTATGATTTAGTGGAGCGTCGATTTTCGCGCACATGATAAACGATCCACGGAACCACACTTACAAAGAATTGCATTGGTAGTTGAATGATTGATGCCCCAATCCGCGGCTCGCGCGTTAGCCTTAACCCCTCCTGATCCAATCGCAATCGACTCGAATACCGGAACCTATCGGACCTTACGTCCTAGTGCTGCATCGCCTCAACCCACTTCAATTTCAGCAGTTTAGTTGTTCAGGTTTAGGCTGAAGAAATACACTCTATAGCATTGAAAAAAAAGATAGCCACAAGATATTGACACTCGAATCTTAGAGGAGTATATTCTGCTCCGCTTGAGACGAGGCGGATAATTGAAGCCGGAGCGAGCCCCCCTTGCGAAGGTTTCATTAGGAAATAATCGCCTCGAATAGAGCCAACCGGGGTATCCGCCACACATCTTAGTTAATGGCCACGCGATTAATTCGCGGCGCCGAACCGTTTTTGAAACCCGAAATATCGGCTTGCAGGTCTCCCGCAAGAAAGGCAAAACAATGAGCGCAGCTATCGGAAAAAAATCTCCCAAAGGCGTCGTCGCCCCTTCAGTCGCACCCCGCAAGAAGTCTCAACAACTTGGCCTAAATGCCAAGCGCGTTGTTAGCAAGCGATACTCGTTGAAGGACTCAAAAGGACGGGCTATTGAGGAGTGGGCCGATATCGTCCGACGGGTTGTCGGACATGTTTCAGCTGCGGAAAGAGATGCCGAAAAACGCGATCAGTTTTTTGCGGCCATGAGCGAGGTCATGCTCGACCGCGAGTTTTTGCCAAACACACCGTGCCTCGTAAACGCGGGTAAAACCAATGGTCAACTCGCTGCGTGTTTCGTACTCGAAGTGCCGGATTCGCTCAGCGGGATCATGGACCACGCAAAAGCTGCCGCCACTATTCATCAAACGGGTGGGGGAACAGGAATGACGTACGAATTCCTGCGACCGTCGGGAGCAATGGTAAGTTCTGCGACCGGAGTTGCTTCTGGCCCAGTGTCATTCATGAACATCGTCAATCAAGTGACTGACGTTGTGAAGCAAGGTGGTGTCAGACGTGGCGCAAACATGGGAATGATGCGTGTGACCCATCCGGATGTGCTGCGCTTTATTCATGCCAAGAACGATCAGCACTCGCTCACCAATTTCAACATCTCAGTCAACGTAACGGATAAGTTCCTCAAGGCCGTTGACAACAACGAGTGGTTTCAACTCGACTTCAACGGAGAGTCGTGGACCGAATCGATTTACGATCCGGTACGTGATGGCGATTATGTGATCTATCGCCGGCCTGATGGATCGACTGTTACTTTCTGCGATCGCCAGGCATTCCTGAAGGCGGATCTTTCGAATTGCACTATTGAAGAAGCGCCAAAGCCTGGAATGGTCTTCGCTCCTGATATCTGGAATCGCATCGTGGCGAGCGCGCACAAATACGCTGAGCCAGGCATCGCTTTCATCGATGAAGTGAATCGTCACAATCACATGATGAAGTCGATGGGACCGATTTACTCTTGCAACCCCTGCGGTGAACAGTTTCTGCACTTCTCAAACTCCTGCAACCTCGGCTCCATCGATCTCGCAAAGTTCTACGATCCGGAGAAGCGCGTCGATTGGGATCGTCTACGTGAAGTCACGCACCTCTGCACTCGTTTTCTCGACAACGTGATCGATACGTGCGCGTGGCCACTGCCTGAGATCAACGACGTCGTTCATCGGACGCGTCCGGTTGGTCTGGGCATCATGGGTTTCGCAGATCTTTGTTTAAATCTGAACGTCACTTACGGCTCCGCTGAATCAATTGATCTGATGGACGAAGTGATGGGCTTTGTGCGACGCGAAGCATGGATCGAGAGCAATCGTTTGGGCGCGGAGAAGGGCGCTTTCCCTGAATTCGAGCCAAACCGTGAAGCGTATTCGGATTTTCTCTACAACCAGATCGGACTTCCAAAAGATGTTCCGTTAACACCAAGAAACTACGAAGTCACTACTATCGCTCCAACAGGAACGATTTCACTCGTGGCTGAGACTTCTTCAGGTATTGAACCGAATTTCTCCTGGGCCTACGTTCGCAAAGACACTTTGGGAACGCGCACTTACGTCCACACGCTCGCAGCACAAGCGCTTGGAATCGACGTTGATCAGTCTGATCAGGAATCGATTGACGCCGCTGCAGCGTACGTCGTGGATCATGAAAGTGAGTTGCCATCACATTTCATCTCCGCGATGAATATAAGCGCTGAGCAGCACGTTCATGTGCTCGCGGCTGCTCAGCGCAACGTGGACAACAGCGTGTCAAAGACCTGTAACGGCGCCGTAACAGACACCGTTGAATCTGTCGATGCGTTGTACCGGCTGGGTCGCCAGCTTGGTTGCAAAGCTGTTAGTTACTATCGTGACGGCTCGCGTGAAAACCAGGTGTTGACGTCAATGAAGGCGGAAGAACCAAAGGGAGAAGTCGGTTGCAATCCTGAAGCGACTGTCGAACCGATATCAGAAGCAGTCAGTGTTGCTGAAGCCGAAGCTGCCGACTCCGCATCAGCCCGGCAGGAGGCAATCGCTCGCGAGCATTCGGAAGTCGCGATTGCGCCGCCGGCGCAAACGGCGATTCGCATTGAGCGTCCACGCGAATTGCGCGGCGCAACCTGGCAGATTCCCTTCGACGGACAGAATCTCTACGTCACCGTCAATCACGATGGCCAAATGATTCAGGAAGTGTTTGCGACTGGACCTATCAGCGGTGGCGTGGGACTGCTGGCTTCGAAGATGCTGCGTGGTGGATTCGACGCGGCGGAAGTCGCTTACAGTTTGAATAAGGTGACGGGCACGCACGCTGTTTGGTTCAACGAACGTCTTTTGACTTCACCTGAACAGGCAGTTGCCGAATGCGTCATGATTACTAACCGTCGCCTCACCGGAAACCCGGACTCCGCACGTGCGGTTAGCAAGCAGCACGACACTGGAACAGCCGCGACAAAGATTACGGGTGCCATTATGTCGAACATGATTGGCGTCTGCCCCGAATGCCACGGTCAACTCGAGCATGCGAGCGGCTGTGATTTCTGTCGGGACTGCGGATACAGCAAGTGTAAATAGGTGTTAAAGGTCAGTTGGAAACAAGCACGGGTTGAGGTTAACCCGTGCCCTGATCTTTTTGGCTCTTCTTCTAAAACACCGAGCATTCGCCTTCCGCTAATTTCTGTGCTGAGTGAGACGGGACCTCGAACCGCCAATCGGATCTCTTCCAAACTGCGCCATCGTTATACTCAATCCGGTTCACCACAACCTCCCCGTCTTTTAGCCCGTCTGCCCGCGCGTTGACATTCACGACTTTGACTGGTGAAAACGGAGTCCACAGATCGAGAATCTTTTTCTCGTTCGGCTTTACTTTCAATGCGCACAAGTATTGTTTCGGTTCGTAGTCTTCCGCCGCAGTCGGTTTAAATTCCCAGATCACACTTCTGACGATGTTTGGACCGGTGTTCTTAAATTCAAGGCGCATATGGTAAGTGTCGCCAGAAGGAAGTGCGCCTGACCGAGCCTTCTTTTCAATCGTCCGCATGTCCACTCGGCGTTGGCCGAAGTCCCGATCGTCCGTGAGTGGAGGCGTTATGTTTCCTCCTGGATTCTTAGCCCCTTTAATCATTGAAGATTGTCGCTCCTTGGCCCAGGTGAACCGTAGGACCGACAGGTCGGGTTCTTTGTTATCAGTTTGTTGCTGAAGCAGGGAAGAGAATGCGATCAGGACCAGAAGGAGGACAGGTTTCATCGTTTCTCCTTGTGAACGATCCGAATATCCGCGAGGTTGGATTAAATATCCTCGTTTGCTCTAAGGGTGTCAACAACTAGCAAGCGACAATATGTTCGGTCTTCACGAGTCTTTTTCGTGTGAATTCGTGGATCGTAGGTGCCCCGATGCGATCCACGAAACCACAGAAATACGCGAAACTGCCTTATAGTTTCTGGTCAAGTTTCATTAGCGTGTGTAGCAGGACATTGGCTCCGTTCGCGATGTCTTCGGGCTTTGAAAACTCCAACGGTGAGTGACTAATTCCACGAACACTGGGCACGAAGATCATTCCGACTGGTCCAAGTCGAGCCATATCCTGGGCGTCATGACCGGCGCCGCTCGGCATTGACTTCGTGCTCAACCCAAGCTCTTTTGCTGACTCAGCGATCGTTGCGCGAATTCGTTCATCGGTCGGAGCCGGAATGTTCACATTAATCTCATTGAATGAAAATCGAGTCTTGCTGGCTGTCGCGATCTCCTGAGCAGCCGCATATATCTTGTCATAAAGCATCTTGATCTTGGCTGCATCAAGATCTCGCAGTTCCAAACTCAATATCACTTTTCCCGGAATGACATTCGGCGCTCCCGGTAACGCTTGAATTCGACCGACAGTGCCGACTTGTCTTCCAGGAATGCTGGTCACTATCTGGTTTACCGCTTGGATGAACTTCGCCGCCGCGAGCAAAGCGTCCTGCCTGTTGTTCATAGCAGTTGTGCCGGCATGGTTTGCGAACCCTTCTACGCTCACGTCCCACCAATTGATTCCCACAATTCCTTCTACAACACCGATGTCAATCTTTTCTGCCTCGAGCGTTCCGCCTTGCTCGATGTGCAACTCGAGATAGGCGGCAATGTCGCCACGCTTTCGTCGAACAGAGGCGAGTTGGGTTGGATCGCCGCCTAGATAACTGATTCCTTCGCGAATTGTTTTTCCGCTGCGGCTCACGAGATCGAGTTCTCGGTCCGTCAACTCACCATCCATCGCGCGGCTGCCAATCAAACCGCCTTCCTCGTTTTGAAAGATGACAAGCTCGAGCGGATGACGGGTCGTTACGTTGTTGTCAGCAAGTGTTTGTGCAACTTCGATCGCGCCAAGTGAGCCAACGACGCCGTCGTAGTTTCCACCCTGCGGAACACTGTCAACGTGAGATCCGAAAAGAATTGACGGAAGTTTTTGACTTCCTGCACGACGGCCGATGATGTTTGCCGCGGGATCAATCGAGACCTCGAGTTTTGCCTGTCGCATCAATCCGGCAACGTATTCACGTCCCCTGTGATCGGCTTCGCTGTAGGCGACGCGGCTAACGCCACCCTCTGGGTTTTTGCCGAATTCAGAGAGTGCCTTAATAGTCGCGTTCAATCGCTGTCCGTTCACTCGAAGCTGGGTTTGAGGAAAAGACGGTAGCCAGGCAGCCGCACCAGCTAGTAACAGAGATTTATTGAAAAGACGGCGCGTGATCGTCATCTGAGTCGTCCGGGTTTTAGGAAGTGGAAAAGCGAGTTGAGCGTATCTGAGGGTGTTCAGATCCCGCAAATGTTTTTGAATGAAATCCCGTTTTGCACCGGTGGTTGGTTCGCTTCTGCCTAATGCGCAGCATTTCCTGGAGACCACTTACTTCAGGTCCGTGCTCCTCAACCCCCACCTCAAGAATTTCTCAACCGACATACATAAAGTGTAGGCGTGCTTTTTTAGCTCAACCCAAGCGAAGTCGCCGTCCACACGTGTGCTGACCACAGGAGAAATCGCCGTATGAAACGCGCCGCAACCAAAAGGAAATCAAATCGCAACTCAATCGCTTCTGGCGTGCTCTCGTCACGTCCATTGAATTCTTATGGCGTGCTCGCGGTCGTTCTGTGCTTTTTGGCCGCCGTGTCGGCAGCCTTGCTGACACAGCCAACGGCGCATGCCTCGAACCCTTCAACCGGATCTATCAACCTCAATTCAGCAGCGATCAGTTGGCAGGGCAGCGCGTTGGCGGGGGGCGCCACGGGTGATGCCGGCATCGGGTTGGTAACCTCGGAAGAAATGTGCGTTGAGGGAGTAAGTTGCGATACGTACACGCTCGCTA
>JBKPMX010000027.1:0-16702 GCA_046765655.1 Acidobacteriota bacterium | reverse complement strand
CGCGGCGTGTTTCGCGTCAATGGTGACAAAGTACAACGCCTCACGTTTGACGGAACTGCCGGAGGATTGCGCTCCGATCACGTCTATTCGATTTTCCCCGACAGCGAAGGCGTGATCTGGTTTGGCACCGATCGTGGCGTCTGTCGCTTCGATCCGCAGTCGCCTCGCAGCGAGAACGTCGGTGACAACCCCTTAACTAATTTCGTCCGCACTCTCTACCAGACATCGAATGGAGTTTTACTCGCCGGTACGAATCGAGGATTGTTTCTTTACAACCAATCTAATGAATCGTGGCGACCGGTCGGCAACCTTCCCCATTCAGTTATCTATTCGATGGTCCAGGACAAGCGCGGCCGTTTATTCGTGGGCTCTGCCAGCGGACTCTACGTAACCGACCAGGAAGTCAAGGAGAGTTCCGGCGAAGAGGTGCCATTTAGTCGCATAGAAGCGGCTTCGGGCGAGGCTGACGCGGTCGGCAGCATTCGATCAGTCGTCGAATGGAAAGGCAGCGCTTACTTTGCGACCTTCGGACGCGGCGTGCAGCGGTTCGACAATAACTCGCCCCAGTTGATTTGGCCGCCGAATGCAGGCGAACAGCGAAAAGTTATTGGTTTATCCGCGGACGGCGACGAGAGGCTACTGATTGGTACAGCATCTGAAGGCATGTTCGCCTTCGATGGTACTCAAGCTAAAACTGATCCTGCTTTCGATAAGTTGAAAGGGGGTCCCGTCCGCGCGATGACGCGCACCAACGACGGTACGTTGTGGGTTGCTACCGGGCGTGGTCTAAGCATTTGTAAGCAAGGAAGCGAATGCTCAGTTGTCGCCGGTCGACTCGACGTCAGAAGCGTTACTGCCAATCAAGACACAAATCAGATCGAAGTCTGGTGTGCGACTGGCGGTGGACTGTTGAAAGTCCGTCTGGATCAAACGTTCGGACCGATCATTTCGCAGCTCGACGTCGAACAAGGCTTGCCATCGCAGAATGTCTTCGCGGTATTGCCCCAGAACGATCAGCTATTGATTGCTACCAATCGCGGTGTTGCTCGTTATCAGCCAGGCACTGCTGAGCCGCACTTGTCTGTAACTCGCGTTCTCAGCAAACGGGTTCACGCACCCTCGGAGCTCGATGCTGGATTGGCACTCGAGTATCCGCAGAACAGTTTGCTCGTCGATGTGACCGCCGTCAGCAGTAGGACTTTTCCCGAACAGTTTCAGTATGCATTTACATTGACTGACAGCTCGAACCGAGTCATCAAACAGAAACTGTCGCGCGAATCGCAGTTCACGATGGAAGGTTTGAAGCCGGGTCAATACAAGGTCACCGCGCGCGGCTACACAAAAGATCTCGTTGCCTCGGCGCCGTTGAGTTTCACATTCAGCGTGGCGAAGGCTCCGTTTCCCTGGACATCAACGGCGCTAGCGATACTCCTTGTTCTCTCGTTGCTGGCGCTTGCCTGGGCCATCATGGAGCGCCGGCGAATTGCTGCAACGAGTGCTGCGCTTGTCGATGCAAACCGCGACCTTGCTGATGCTCGCTTGAACCTGGCGAATGAAGCGGAAAGAGAACGAGGTAGAATCGCACGCGACCTGCACGATCAAACGCTTGCCGATCTGCGACATCTCGCATTACTCACGGATCAATTAAAGACGAACGGTGATGGCGAAAAGCAAACTCAATCAGCGACGCTGCGAAGTGAGATCGAAAGCATTTCCCAGGAGGTTCGGCGCATCTGCGAAGATCTCAGTCCGTCAGTCTTGCAGAACGTTGGCTTCGCGGCGGCCCTGGAGTTTGCGCTCGCGCATGCTGTGCAGGACGCTCCTCCGGCGAAGCGCTTTAGTTATGACTTTCATTGTGATGACTCGATTGAGGAGCGCAGCAAGTTGAGTACGAGTGCGCAGATGCAGATCTACAGAATCGTGCAGGAAGCGGTGAACAATATCTGGCGTCATGCGGAAGCGACTGAGGTGAAGATGTCTGTTACTTCACCGGCCGAAGGCGATTTTGTATTGCAGTTGGAGGACAACGGTCGCGCGTTTGATATGAACCATGGGAATGCTGAGGGTCGCGGCCTCGCGAACATGCGTGCTCGTGCGGGCTTGATTGATGCACAGATCAGTTGGCAGTTGCGCGAAGGCGGTGGGACTGTCTTTACATTGAAGCGGGAAACAGTCAATACCGAAATGCGATAGTCGGTTCGTAAAGTAAGTTCCGACTTACACTAAAGATTCAAGGTGCATAACATTAATCAGTCAAGCTTTGGCCATATGACTCAAGGTAAGTAAGTTGCAGAAGGTGTGGCTTGCCCCCGCTCAATCAGTAGTTGATTGCATGTTGAGTGCAATTGATTCTTGAGCGGGGGCAAGCCACCCTTCCCCACCTGCAACTTATTCACCTTGAGCTGTTGCAATGAATGTTGAGCGTTTGATGTTATGTACCTTGAGCAGTTTTGAGCCAGTCATATGAGTCAGTCACCCGATACTTCCTTTCAATATCTCGAATCAGTGCAGTCAGCGCTGTCTGTCAAGAAGCCAGTTGTCGCGCTGGAGTCGACGGTTATCGCTCACGGTCTGCCTCAGCCGATCAATCTTGAAACAGCGCGAAAACTCGAAGCCGCTATCAGCGAAGCGGACGCGACTCCCGCGACCATCGCAATCATCGGGGGCCAACTTTGCGTCGGCATTGACGAGGATCTGCTCCAACTGCTCGCTACGAATTCGGACATTAAGAAAATCAGCATCCGTGATTTATCAATCGCCGTGGCGCAGAAATGGAACGGTGCAACGACCGTAGCTTCGACGTGCTGGATTGCACATCGAGCTGGCATCAACGTGTTCGCAACGGGTGGCATTGGCGGCGTTCACCGAGGAACACTGCCGGACATTTCCGCGGATCTTCCTCAATTGGCGCAAACACCCATCGTCGTGGTTTGTTCGGGCGCCAAGATCGTTCTCGATCTACCCGCGACTCGGGAATGGCTCGAAACGCATGGCGTGACTGTGATTGGTTATCAATGCGACGACATGCCGGCGTTTTATTCGCGTCGATCAGGACTGAACGTTGACGTGAGAGTTGAGTCCGCCGCGGATGTAGCTAGAATTTTCCGAGCGCACCGGAGTTTAGACTTAAAAAGCGCGCTACTCGTCACGGTTCCTGTACCTGCTGAGTTTGAAGTACTCCTGGAAGATACTGAGCGAGTTCTAGCCGAGGCATTGAGAGATGCGGAGCGACTATCGATTACGGGTCGAGACGTTACACCATTTCTTTTGTCGCAAATGTCGGAGCGAAGTGGCGGAGCTACGCTGAGGGCAAATATCGCTTTACTGGAAAACAATGCGCGTGTTGCGTCTGAAATCGCAAGGGCGTTGAGTTAGACAGATTTCAGGATTTACAAGATTTCAAGACGCAGACTGAGAAGCAAATGAATCAAAGGCCATCGTGCGATGCTGCGTTATCATAAAGTGATCTTGTAATGCCTAAGGGCCCGTTCGCGCCTTTACCATTTGCTTCATAAACCGCTTAGCAACTTTTCCTGCCACTGTTCCACCGAGTGAGCTAAGTTTGCCGCTTGCAACCACCACGTGGGTCGACGGATCGATTGCTGTAAAAACATACTTCGTGAAAACATCATGCTTTACTTCCAGAATCAAATCCGCGGCGGCTTCGTCACGGGTGATCATTAAACCGAGTTGTTGAAATTCCTTCCGGTTTCGAAGTTTTGTCTCAATCACCGATTGGCCCACCAATAACGAATGCGATCTGACGAAGATCAGTTTCGCGTTTTTTATCGACGCAATCGCATCAGCAGGTCTTGTCGGACGCGCAGAAAGATCTACAGGTGTCGCACTCGGTGACGATGCCGGACTAGCAACGACAGGCGATGCCGCCCGATTGGCGTCAGATGCAATAGGCTCCGCTGCGGGCTTGCCGACCGTTGATCGTGGACGCGTTTGGCCAAATGCAGTGACACTCGTCATCCACAGAAGGCCGATCAATGCGAGTTGAAATAAGCGTGCTTTGTTTTGCCTCTTCATGGTTGAAGAATACGCGCGGCGAATCTTGTATTTCGCAACAAGTGGGACAGTTCGATCATCGACACAAACTATTGCCCATTGGTGATTGCGTTAAGCAGCAATCCGTCCGAATCCCCAATGAAATCGGTAATCGGCAATACCACAACGGGCGTCGGCAAGCGACTTGTGCTACTCTGAAACTCCAAAGCCGACAAACAAATATTCAGGAGGACTCCTATGGCAGACAATGATAAGGAGAAGCAGTGTAAGAATCCTGCTTGCACTTGTCCGCCTCAACCGGGCGGAAAATACTGCAGTGCATCGTGTGAAGGTGCGGGAAAAACAATCGAGATCGATTGCGATTGCGGGCACCCGGAGTGCGGCGGCAATTTCTGATCAGCAGCGGAATCACGAACTAAAGAAGTAGGGAATCAGAGGGAAGAAATCATTTGAGAATTATTATTTGACATTTGATATTTCAGAATTAGATGCAGTTCCGTGGAAGAGTCGGTAAACTAAATCCCAAATGATAAATATCAAATAATAATTCTCAAATGATTCTTCCCCTCTGGTTCCCTACTCCCGCTTACTGCTCATGTGATGCTGCGATATCGATAAACTCAGCCGCCAGCCGTGGTCCTGTTCCTTCATCCTCATGTTTGAAGAACACAAAAGTAGTAGTCCAATTCTGCTCTTTCATACGACCAGCCCACTCTGATAAGTCGTCCTTCGAATAACTCACCCGCCGTAATCTGAGATAACCCCAGTCAGCTGTGCGATCGATGTGCGTTACTGGAACGTCGTCAGTATCTGAAATGCACAACGCGAAGTTTTGGCTCTTCAAGACCTCGAGCACATCGTCGTCGAACCACGTGGGGTGCCGAAACTCGAATGCAGCACGAACGTCACCGGGTAGCACTTTCACAAAACTCTGCAATCGCTCCAAATCCTTTTTCATGTTTGGCGGCAGTTGATACAACACTACTCCCAGCTTCTCTTCCAACGCTCCCACAGTCTCGAGCAGATATTTCGTCTCACTCTCAACGTCCTTCAATCGTTTGAAATGCGTAATACGCTGCGAAGCCTTCACTGAGAATCGAAAACCCTCTGGCACCTGCGTCCTCCAACTCTCCACCATCGGTTGCTGCGGCATCCGATAGAACGTGTTGTTCAGTTCTACCGCGGACAGTTTCGACGCGTAATAAGGCAGCATGTCCTTCGCCGGCAGCTTCTCCGGATAGAAGCTTCCCTTCCATTCTTTGTAGCTGTAGCCGCTGGTACCGACGTGAAGTTTCATGATGTGCGCATTCAGTACCGTTGGCGGTAGCGAATGGCCCGGACTCAAGCACGTGCACGAAGAAGTTGATCAATCTTGAGGCTGCGCCATCCGCTACCGCGAACGGTACCGAATATAATCACCGCTCAGTATCAAAGGCGCGTTCCCTGGCGCTCGGTTATACGTATAGATCCAAGCTTCTTTTTCTGATCCATCAGGTAATCTAACCGTTGTTCGCTGACGCCAAAACAGACCGTTAGCAGGATGTGAAGGATCGATCTCTTCATATCTATCGAGTGTCTCGAGCAGATCCTCATCTGAAGGCAATTCGACAAGTTCACCGTGAACAGCGGTGGCCGCATCGCTATCCAATACAGCACCACAGAAGTCGCCTAAATCGTAGAGCCGGCCGTTTACCTTGCCCAGGCCCCGCCTAACAAAGCGGTTCGTTACGGCCGCAATTGCCTCGGGAACCCGACACGGACTACGCAAACTGCCATAAACAAACAAATACTCTTTCATAATCGTCGGCACACATCGCTCAATAATTGTAGGCGGCCGTCCTCCGTGGCCACCCATATTTCTTTGGAGGTTCTCATTGCGCGACACTCGGGCGGCTACGGAAGGCCGCCCCTGCAATTATTACACTACATCGGATCGCAACGTCTTGTTGCGCCAAGCGATTCTGTGGTACACAGGCACACAAAGCAAGAGACTATCAAGTGGCAATTCATAGGACTTATGTCGAGCGTCGTCACGAATATCGATTCAGTATTAACTGAAGACCGTATCTTCCCTCCACCAGAACAGTTTTCAAAAGAAGCACATATCAAATCGATGGCTGAGCTGGATGCGCTCCGCTCAGAAGCCAGCACAGACCCGGAGGGCTTCTGGGGCCGCATGGCGGGGGAACTGTCGTGGTTCAAAAAATGGGACAAGGTGCTTGAGTGGGAGCCACCCCATTCGAAGTGGTTCACCGGGGGCAAGCTGAATGTTTCTTACAACTGTCTCGACCGTCATCTTCCAACCTGGCGACGAAATAAGGCAGCGTTGATTTGGGAAGGCGAGCCCGGAGATCAACGTACGCTAACTTACCAACAACTTCACACCGAAGTGTGTAGATTCGCAAACGTTTTGAAGAAGATGGGAGTCGAGCGAGGCGATCGTGTCGCACTTTACATGCCGCTAATTCCCGAACTCGCTATATCGATGCTAGCGTGCACCCGGATCGGCGCGACTCACTCAGTCGTATTCGGCGGGTTCTCCAGTGCCGCACTCATCGATCGCATTAATGACGCGAGTTGCAAAGTCGTGGTTACGGCCGACGGTGGGTGGCGTCGCGGCAGTGAAGTGAAGCTGAAACCCGCTGTCGATGAAGCACTGAAACAAACACCGTCAGTCAAATCGTGCATCGTTGTTCGTCGCACAGGATCGCCGCAGCACATGCAGCCGGGACGCGATTTCTGGTGGCATGAATTGATTGCCACTGTGGACGTAGATTGCCCTCCGGAACAATTGGACAGCGAACATCCGCTTTACATCCTTTACACATCGGGAACAACCGGGAAGCCAAAAGGCATCCTGCACACAACCGCCGGTTATCTGCTTCAAGCCCATCTGACTACAAAGTGGGTCTTTGATCTTAAAGACGAAGACATTTACTGGTGCACTGCCGACATCGGGTGGGTCACCGGACACAGCTACGTTGTTTATGGACCATTGTCGAACGGCGCGACAGCTCTGATGTATGAAGGTGCGCCTAACTTCCCCGAAGCAGATCGCTTCTGGTCGATGATCGAGCGCCATAAAGTAAACATCTTCTACACTGCGCCGACTGCCATTCGCGCTTTCATCAAGTGGGGCGAGCAGTGGCCACTCAAACACGATCTCTCAAGTCTTCGTTTGCTTGGCACAGTCGGAGAACCCATCAATCCCGAAGCTTGGATGTGGTATCGCGAGATCATTGGTAAAGGACGATGCCCGATCGTCGATACGTGGTGGCAAACTGAAACCGGCGCAATCATGATCACGCCGCTGCCAGGTGCGACTCCGACAAAACCTGGCTCAGGCACAAAACCGTTCCCTGGGGTAGAGGCCGATATCATGACACGGGACGGTAAAGCTGTTGGCGCAAACGAGGGTGGCTACCTTGTGATCAAGAAACCATGGCCTTCAATGCTGAGAACAATCTGGGGCGATGACGAACGTTATCAGCAACAGTACTGGTCTCAAATCGACGGGATTTATTTCGCTGGAGACGGTGCGCGACGTGACGCTGACGGATATTTTTGGATTATGGGCCGCATCGACGATGTTATAAACGTCAGCGGCCATCGATTGGGTACGGCGGAAGTCGAGAGCGCGCTTGTATCGCATGAAGCAGTTGCCGAAGCAGCCGTGGTTGGCAGGCCAGATGATTTGAAAGGATCTGCAATCGTCGCGTTTGTAACTCTCGAAGGATCACATTCGGCTTCAGATGCACTCAACCAGGAGTTACGAGCGCACGTTGCAAAAGAGATTGGCGCATTAGCCCGACCTGATGAGATCCGTTTTAGTGACGCCCTTCCCAAAACGCGTTCGGGGAAGATCATGCGCCGGCTTTTAAGAGAAATAGCAACGAGCGGTTCAGTCGCGGGAGACGTAACCACGCTCGAAGACTTTTCGGTATTGGAAAAGTTGAGAGCCGAAGAGGAATAACATTGCTTTTGAGGGAAGCTCTGATTAAGTATTGGGACCTTCTATTCAATACCATCCGCTACCGCGAACGGTATTCAATGACTCTCGCTTAATCCGAGCTTCTTGAAGTGTGCTCACCGTGTGTCGCACTTCGGGGAGATTTGCTTATGACTCGCCACGTAGACACTGATAACCGTCAAGGTCCGCGTTATCTCGCCACTCTTGAGGTTAAGGCTGAGTGGGATGCCAACGGGCAACATGTAATAGCAGAAGGAATCACCGAGAACGTCGGACCCGAGGGAACGTTGGTCCATCTGCCTCGCCATTTACCGGATGTTGGTAGTCGTGTGCGTCTCGAAGTGCTCGGCGAAGGTGGGGAGCGGCTCCAAGTGATCGCCGAGGTGTTACGTATCGAACGAAACCCGGGCCACCCATTAGCGGCGTTACAACTCCTGGGAGAGACCGACGAATGGAAAGGATTGATTTGGGAACCTGCTGCACCCCGTGTCGCTCCTCCTCCACCACCCGCAGAAGGTGAATTGGACGCGGAGGCCGATGAAGATGAAGACGAAAATGAACTAGCTAACTGAGGACCTCTATGAACGCCCCTGGAAACCCCGACAGAGAGGAACTACCGACACACGACCGACGAAGATTTCCACGCTACTATGTAAGTGCACGCGTGATGCTCGCAATCGAAGATGAGAGTTTGAATGAATCGATTGGGATCGGCGAACCCGGCGACATAAGTTTGGGAGGTGTTCGCGTTAAGAATCTTCCGGCGTGCCCGAACGTGAAAGTTGGCGATCAGCTCGGCTTGCTTCTGCTCGATGCTGAAGACGCGTTGTCGTTACGTGGAGCAGTGGTACATCGCGGAACACCTGATACGTTCGGAGTTGAATTTCATCAACTGACAGCGAGCGATCAGAATGGAGTGCGAAATCTGATTGGTCGTTTGCACTCCAGGCTTTGAATAGACGCTCGTGAGTAAAGACGAACCCAAAGAAAACGTCGTGGTGGCGAACCGGGCGGCGTTCGAAATCTATGGCCCGCCCACCCGCGTCGTGCTGCGTGTGATCATAATTGTGCTCAGCGTGGCGCTTGTTCTTTGGATGATCGTCAAGCTGACGGGTGTAATCCTGCTGTTAGTACTTTCGATCTTTTTCGCCTACCTCGTTTCACCCCTCGTTGAGTTTATCCGTCGTCCCGTGACCGTTCGCGGCCGCGTACTAGTGGTGCCGCGGGTCGCAGCCATCTGCCTTGCTTACGTGATCATCGCCGCAGGTATCGTTCTGGCGTTCTACTTGATTGTTCCGAGCCTCGGAAATCAGTTCCCGGTGTTTGCAGGTCAGGCAAAGGGATACTGGAACACTGTCGGCCAAAGGATGCAGCAGCTGAACGAATATCTTCGTTCGCACCGGATGCCTGGTCCACTGGTGGATGCGGCAAACAATGCGGTGCCTGGAATCGTTGAGAAAGTCAGCCAAACTGTCAGCGACTTTGTGAGTCACGCACTTGGTTATGTCGGATATCTACCGTGGCTAATACTTATTCCCATCCTCGCGTTCTTCCTTCTGAAAGATGCCGAAGGATTCAGACGATCCGCGTTGCAGATGCTCCCGCGCGGACGGTGGCGTTGGCGCGGCGACGAGTTTTTCCAGGATGTGAATAGCACGCTTGCTGCCTACATTCGCGCACAACTTACTGCGTGTCTTTTTATCGGCATTATCTGCGCGATCGGTTTCACGCTGCTGGGCTTGCCCGGTCCCGTTGTAATGGGATTCATTGCCGGGATGTTTGAGTTCGTGCCGTTGGTTGGTCCACTATCCGTCGCGTTGCTCGCGGGGCTCTTCGCGTTGCTGCACGCAGGTCCCCTCTCTGCTTTTTTCCTCTTTTTGTTTTTGGGAGTGCTGCGAGTTGTCCAGGACTACTTCATCTATCCACGATTGATTGGCCAAGGCATTCACCTTCATCCGCTGGCAGTAATCTTCGCGATTCTCGCAGGACATGAACTGGCGGGCGTAGCGGGGATCTTCCTGGCGATTCCAGCAGTCGCAATTTTAACGGTGAGTTATCGACATTGGATGGAGCACCGTGGAAGTGAAGGAATTGCGGATTTGCTGGAGCCAACCGTTGTGAAAGCCACTGGGCCGGTGGACATTAAAGCGCTCAATTCTGAAACCACCCCAGATCAAATGAGTCGCGCTCGTCCGGATCTCACAACGGGCGAACTCAAAATGCCTGTTGAAGAATAAGAGCTTAGAACTTTGTGCTTTGTTCTTTGTAGTCCGTTGCGAGTTATTTGTGGTCGACGTCAGGGTGGTCGAAGGACAACGGATAACGGACAACGGACAAAGAACAAAGCGCGAAGTGCTAAGCTCGGCTTTTCTTCATCAGATCAACAAACCGCTGGAAATGATGTTCCGCATCGTGTGGGCCGGGTGCGGCTTCAGGATGGTATTGCACTGAGATTACGGGCAATGTCTTGTGTCGCATACCCTCGACGCAACGATCGTTGAGATTGATGTGCGTCACTTCTACTTCGGGGGGCAGGCTCTCCGCATTCACTGCAAAGCCATGGTTGTGTGAAGTTATCTCTACTCGTGCGCCACTCACTTCCTTCACCGGCTGGTTCCCCCCGCGATGACCGAACGTCAGTTTGAAAGTATCTCCACCAAACGCCCTGCCCAGAAGTTGATGACCAAAACAGATTCCGAACATGGGTCTCTGCGCTTTGAGCAGTTCGCGGATCTCATTCACTTCTTTGTTCATCGACGCCGGATCGCCTGGTCCATTCGACAGAAAGATACCGTCCGGATCCAATGCGATAACCTGTTCTGCCGGAGTTGAAGCAGGCATTACTGTGGTTCGACAACCGCGCTCAGCAAGTTCGCGCAGAGAGTTTTTCTTCACTCCGAAGTCGAGACAGACAACGTGAAACTGTTCTTTTCCAACGGCGGGAAACTCATACGGCCGATCTGTTGTAACAGCACTCGCGAGTTCACGATTCTCCATGGGCGGCGATTGGCGGGCCTTGTCGACCAGACTAGCTTCATCGAGATCAATCGTCGACAAACATGCGCGCATTGCGCCCTTATCGCGGATGTGACGAACCAGCGCGCGCGTGTCGATTCGCTCGATGGCAACGATGTTCCAGCGCTTCAGATAGTCACCGAGACTCTCCTGTGCGCGCCAGCTTGACGTGATGCGGCTCGCTTCACGAACGACGAAGCCTTCAACCCATGGACGTGATGATTCGGAGTCGTCGTCGTTGACGCCGTAATTGCCAATGAGCGGGTAGGTCATGCAAACGATTTGTCCGGCGTAGGAAGGGTCGGTGACAACTTCCTGATAGCCGGTCATCGAAGTGTTGAAGACCATCTCGCCGCAAACTTCGCCTTCAGCCGCCCATGCGCGTCCCCGAAATGTTCGACCATCTTCGAGTGCCAGGAGAGCTGGAGGTTGGATTGAAGTTGTCATGTAGTTGTTCTGCTTACGCGTCCTATCGAGTGCTATTCAGTACCATTCGCGGTAGCGGATGGCCAGGACTCAACGCGCCAATGGAACTTGAGCGCTGGCCATCCGCTACCGCGAATGGTACTGAATAGCACCCGTTGTTATTGACTCGCCTTCAAGAACTGCTGCGCCTCGTTCAGCCAACGTTTGCTCGCTCGATACTTGTAAGCCGGCGACGTCTTAACTGCCTCAATGCATGCCTGCATCAAACTCGCCGCTTCCCGTTTATCGCCGAGCCCAGCGTGCGCGCGACCCATCAAATACAATCCTTCGGGGTCCGATGGTCTATGCTCCAGAAACTGTTCGAGTGCATGCCGTGCATCTTCAAACTGCCCGGCTTCAATGTAGGTGGAACCTACCTCGCGCCAGATCTCATATTGCGAATGCGCCGGCTCACGCGATACGACTTGTTCGAAGTGTTTAATAGCGTCTGCCAATCGCTGCTGCTGCCGCGCTATGCGTCCGAGCTGGTAATGAGCGTCGATCTCATTCTCGTCGATCGCAATCGCCCTGTGAAACCGTTCAACAGCCTCATTTAGATCGCCGCGTTGCTGATGAATCAACCCGAGGTTGTAATGCGCGGATGCATCAGCTGGATTCAAAGTCGCAGCCTCAAGGTTTTGCTTGAACGCTACACTTGCCCGATGGTTGCGACTGATCTCACCGAGATAACCGCGAACGAACAGAAACAGGAGGAGCAATAAGAACGGGGACGCCAGTATTGTCGTGAAAATCGGCATTAGCACGAACGCAGCTGGAAACAGTAACGTCGCGCTAATGAAAACGATGAACACTGATCGCAGCCACGAGAGTCGCAGCACAACGCGAATGGCTATGGTAGCCCAGATTCCGAAACTGACGAGCAACGTCAGATATGACATTCCGATTGCCATCAGTCCCGGCGTAAACAAACGCGGATCGAAGCCCGGAAACATTTCCGGTCGAATCGCCTCGGGCTGCGTCGACTGATACTCAAACATCTGCGTTGCGATGCGCGGCAATACGCCAGTGACGTTGCCAATGATAGTCACCGTTAGCGCGACCACGCTTGCAGCTGTCATCGCGTAGAACACAGTTGTCGCAAGCCCGGAATACTCCTGTTGCATTAACAGTCGAAAACCAGCTCTTCGCTCGAACAGATTTCCGAAGAAGAGCGCAAGCGGAACAAACACGACGGCGATGAAGATCAGCACGCCTGCTGCCTGCAGTATCGAGGAGAATACCAACGCTCCTTTGGAGTTGATTATCTGCCGAAGGTAATGCGAAGTGAGATAAAAGAAGAAGGATCCATGGATGAGAAGTGCGACGAGCCCGCTCTGCGCCAGGCTGCTATGTTCGCGAATGTCTCGCAATCCACGCAGCGGTGCAAAAAGAACTAACACAAACGTTCGCAGCCAGTCGGTCATTGAAAACAACTGAAGGTCACTTAAGGAGTCTCATTTGGTGTGGGCGAATCTTGACTATTAGCATCAGGGCTCTGTGTCTCAAGGTCAGAACGTGGAAAGGGTGATGCAGGAGTCTTGATGTCTTCGTGATGGATCACGCTGGCAGCTGAAATGGGCCAGTAGCGGAACAACGCCTTTCCGTAAATGTATTTCTTCGGCACGAGTCCCCAGATCCGCGAGTCGCTTGAATTGTCGCGATTGTCGCCCATGACGAAGTAGTAATTTGGTTTGACGTAGATGGGTGGCTGCGTGCGATGCGCGAGATTCAAACTCGGATCCAGATAGTCTTCCTCGATATCGCGGCCGTTCACCCGAACCAATCCTTCGTGAACTTCTACCGTATCTCCGGGCAATCCAATCACTCGCTTGATGTAGCTCTTGGTAGGCTCATCAGGAAACCAGAAGACAACGATGTCGCCACGATCAACTTTTGGCGCCCAATTAAACTCGTCGTAGTAGATCAGTTTATTAACGAAGATCCGCTCGCCATCGTGCAGTCGTGGCAGCATTGACGTGCCCTCGACTTTTACAGGCTGGATAATAAATACGATCACAAGCACCGCGATCATTAGTGCAAAGACAAGATCGCGCAGCAACAGTCTCCCTTCGGACCAAAGATCTCCGCCTGAGGCATGCTCGGGACGATGGATTTGAATATCTTTATCGTCGTCGATATCAATTCCACCGAACGGTGGTGGCCGACGTCTTTTAATTCCAAACATAAATAATCAGCGCAGTTTAGCCAACGCAATTTTGAGGTTAGCTTTCAGTGTGTCGCTTGTCAAACAAGTGAGTGATATGAAAGAAATTGGGCTGCCTCACCCAGTCGCCACCTCCAGACGACGCGAGTCTCAGGAGTTCTTCGGCAATCCAATTACAACGCTTCTTGTCGTTGCATTTACATCGTGCCTGGTGTTATTAAGCAACACGCCGCAGCGGACATCACTTTCTATATTTTTCAGAACGCTGAAGCTAGGATCATGCGTGAGTCTGATCATTGCCGCCTGTCCGAAAACAGTTTGGAACGTTTTGTCTATGAACCATTTCTGCCCAGTGTGTGGCTACAAGCTCGATTTCGCGCCTTGGGTCGACACAAGTCCTGCGGACGAAATCTGTCCGTCGTGTGGGATTCAATTTGGTTATGACGACCCGGCGGGCGGCGATCTCGAAGCGCGAAACAACGTTTACGATACGTGGAGAGAATCGTGGATACAAAAAGGCATGCGATGGTTCAGTTCCGGAGTGGCGCAACCGCCTGATTGGAATCCCGATGAGCAGCTGCGTCACCTCAAATAATAGTGTTGCGACACGATAATTTTGATGTCCCCCGGGTGTGTAATTACTCGCTTCCGTATTATTGGAGACCGCCCCGACTGGGTTACCGATTATGTTTCTCTCCGACCAATTCCTTGACAGTCGTTGTGGCCCTTTCTATCATCCTCACCTACCCTTTAAAGCCCAGAAGCATCCCTCATGTGAGTGGAGAAAAGAGAGGCCCCTAGGTCGTGATCAAACTGGACATTATCAATCGCGTCGCTGATAAAACCGGCGTTCCTAAGATGAAAGCCGAACAAGCAGTTGAGGCGCTTTTTCATTCGATGAAAGAAGCACTTACGAGAGGCGAGCGCATTGAATTAAGAGGCTTTGGGGTTTTTGTCGTAAAGCCACGCAAAAGAGGTGTTGGGCGAAACCCACGCACAGGCGAAGAAGTAGCAATCCCCTCAGGTAAGACCATCCGCTTCAAACCCGGCAAGGAACTCCAACCTCACGATGATGGAGAGGTCGAAGGTCACTCCGACGACGACTTCTAGGATCGCAAGAACCTTCAACGTTCAAAGCACAAGCGGTTAAGATCACTGAAACTACTCAAGCTGCCATAACGCAGGTTGGGAAGGGCGGTTTACCCCCGCTTGAGATCCATAAGTGTCAACCTCCATTGCCGTGGCTCAAGGTTCAATTCAGTAGATCGTTATGGAACTCGAGCGGGGGTAAACCGCCCTTCCCTACTGCATTTTTGGCAACTTGAACGATTCTCAGTGATCTTGATCGCTCCTGTTTGGCACGTTGAACTTGCACAGCGAAAAGCAAACCAGCACACTAGTTCTGCACATGAGCCTTGACGAAACAATCGGCAGTCCCATCTCCCCGGAAATTACCAGCCACGAACCGCGACCGGTCTTTCTACCCCCGCAAGCGCCAACTGTAATCACTGCTCGGGAATGGCGGATTCATATCGGTCTCTTTGCGCTAACCACTATCACGGCCATTTTGGCGGGAACGATGTTGGTGGCGCCTGAAGTCCCCGTTGCAGAACCGCCGCTTCGAACTCCGATCGATTACATTCTTTATTTGCCACTTGGTTATCTGAACTCAGTTGCGTCGCTTATTCAACAAGTAGTTCACCACCCTTCTTTGCTGCTTCAGGGGGTCGCATTTGCTTCGTCGCTGTTGTCTATTCTGTTTGCGCACGAGATGGGTCATTACCTCGCGTGCCGGTACTACGGCGTTGATGCGACGCTTCCCTTCTTCATCCCGGCGCCGCCATTGTTTCTGGCAGGCACGTTTGGAGCGTTCATCAAGATCCGCTCACCGATTCCTTCGCGCCGAGCGTTGTTTGATATCGGTCTGGCTGGTCCCCTAGCAGGATTCATCATCGCGATACCAGTTACCTTCATCGGGCTGTTGGCATTACAACCCGGACCGGGACAGGGTTTCGGAATTGTCTTTAACGATCCACTATTCTTCCGTATCACGGCTAAACTTCTTCGCATCCCGCTCGATCCGTATTCTCCGATCAATCCCTACTACATGGCAGCGTGGATTGGCTTGCTGGTTACGAGTCTCAATCTGATGCCCGTGGGCCAACTCGACGGCGGACATGGAACGTTGGCCGTATTTGGCGCGACGGCTCACAAAATCATCGGCCGCATTGCCTTTGTAACTATGGTAATTCTGGCGGTGCTTGGGTTCGTGTTACACAGAAGCCCGAGTGGATTCTTGTACGCAGTGTTGTTGGGAATCATGTTGCGTGTCCGTCATCCACAGCCGGGGATAATGGAACCACTAGGTATGAAGCGAGTGGTGATAGCAATTGTTACCCTGCTGGTATTTGTGCTCTGCTTCGTGCCGTTTCCGATCACCATCAACTAAAAGCAGATCCACCGATTACACAGATTAAAAGCTTAGCCAGCTGAGTTGAGTAATTGTGTTCGCGCCAATAGGAGAGAGCGCGTAGCTCAACACTCAACGCCACTGCCTAAGCTCTTAATCGGTATAATCTATGTAGTCTGTGGACTTGCTTATTCGAGACCTCAAACAGTACTCGCAGCCGGAAGCAATCCCTTGATCTCTCTCACAACCTTCGCGACCTCTTCCTGATTGGCCAACGCGATCATGAAGAACTGATAGCCCTGGTGGAAACAGATCAGACCATTCGCAAACAACCACACGCCATCGAGGAACGGATTGCCGCCAAGTAACCAACTGATCGGCGCGCCAGTGATTCTGCCCGGCTGAAAGATCTGCGCCCACATCGCAGCGCCCGCCGCACAACTAAACGCGCCTAACAACGGAGCACCAACGTACTTCACAACGTTGCGCTCGAACTCAACTCGCTGACGCTCGGCTTCACTGAGTTCGCCTTTGCCAATCAATTCTTCCTGGCTCTTCAAATGCTTATCAAACTTCTGACTAACTTTCTTCAACCCGTAAACCGGTAGCGCCGAATGTGTCAGCCAGTGTGGATGCGCGCCAAGCAGGACCGCGTCGAGACCCG
>JBKPMX010000026.1:0-3043 GCA_046765655.1 Acidobacteriota bacterium | reverse complement strand
ACCTTCTGTCACGCTCACCACCACGACGCGCGCTTTGGAACCGAGCGGGAATTCGGCCGGACAAATCAGGTTTCCAATGTTCTCAATGAAAATGAATTTGGCTTTGCTAATGTCGAGCTTGCGCAGCCCTTTTCCCACCAGGTTTGCGTCGAGGTGACAGCCGTTAATCGTGGCGATCTGCACGACGGGCACACCGAGTTTTTCAATTTGATCGGCATCCTCGCTGGTCGTTGCGTCGCCGTTGAAAACGGCTACACCACACCGGTCTTTTAGTTTTTCGACGAGCTTTGTGATCAGTGTGGTCTTACCGGAACCGATCGCGCCCATGAAGTCGATCGCGGTGGTACCATGCTGATCTAATAGCGCCCGATTTTCGCCTGCGAGCTTTGCGTTTGCTTCGAGCAAGCTGTGCTCCAGCTCGATGTCGTAAATTTCGTCCGGTTGCGCTTCGAGTTTGATCATGGTCCGCATGGTTTCGGCGCGCCCGGCGATCGCGCTCTACCGAATTTCATTTGGCTAGTCCCGCCAATCCGGTGGGCGTGTGCATTTTCTTCAGCACTTTGCCATCGCCGAGATACATATGGACGCCGCACGGCAGGCAGGGATCGAAGCTGCGGACTGCGCGCATGATATCGATGCCTTTAAACTTGTCCGGCCCGTTCTCCTCGAAGATCGGCGTGTTCTGTACAGCATCTTCGTACGGACCTGGTGTGCCATAAATGTCGCGCGGGTTCGCGTTCCACGGCGTCGGCGGATAAGGATGATAGTTGGCGATCTTTTTATCGCGGATGACGAGATGATGCGACAACACTCCCCGCACAGCTTCGTGAAATCCGCAGCCGATTGCTTCGTCGGGCACCTTGAAGGGCGTGAACGTTGCGGTGCGGCCGGCATGCACTTCGGCCATCGCTTTCTCGATAAAGTAGTAGGCGCAAGCGCAGGCGTAGGCTTGGAAATAAGTGCGGGCGCGGTCACGCTCGATGGCGTTGCTCCATTGTGGCACGCGCCAGGTAAACTCAACGTCGGGTTTCAGTGCCGTTTTCGGCAATCGAATCCGTACGGTGTTATCGCCGGGCGCTTTGACGTAACCAATATCGACCAGGCCGGCGAGGGCCGTTGCCCAGAGTCGCGCGATCGGCCCTCCGCCGGTATCCAATGCAAGATGATCGTTAGTGCGCTTGTCGAACCAGCGCGGCGACATCACCCAGGTGTAATTGCCCGCGAAATCGCGCTTTTGCGGTTTGGGAATTGTCGTTTGATTCCAAGGATGCCGGCGATCCACCGGGTTGCCTAACGGATCATGCGTGACGAATACTTCGCCATTTCCGTTGTCCGCCCAGTCCTCGTAATACGATGAACCAAGCAGAATCCGGATGCCGAGATTGATGTCGACCAATTTGGTCGTGACGAGCTGACCATCGACAATGATTCCCGGAGTGACGAACATCGCTTCACCCCACTTATCCATGGTCTTGTAATCATAATCGCAGACGTCAGGGTCTTGGAACGAACCCCAGCACCCCAGAAGGATCCGGCGTTGGCCAACTTGTTCATAACCGGGCAGCGCTTGGTAAAAAAAATCGAACAGATCATCATGCAGCGGCACGCAACGTTTCATGAACTCCGCATAACGCGTTAACCTGACGAGGTAATCGGTAAATACTTGAATTGACGGCACCGTACCGACTCCGCCCGGATACAGCGTCGAAGGATGAACATGCCGGCCTTCCATCAGGCAAAACATCTCGCGCGTGTAGCGGCTTACCTGGAGCGTTTCGCGATAAAATTCGCCCTCGAACGGATTCAAGGCGTGCATGATGTCGGCAATCGTTCGATACCCGTGGTCTTTGGCGTGAGGCGCTTCGGTTTTCTGTGCCTTCTCCCAAACGCCGGGATTCGTTTCCTTGACCATCATCTCGCAGAAATCGACGCCGACGAGATTGTCCTGGAAAATGTTGTGATCGAACATGTATTCGGCAGCTTCGCCGAGATTAACGATCCATTCGCCAAGCGGCGGCGGTTTGACGCCGTACGCCATTTGCTGCGCATAACATGAGCAGGTGGCATGATTGTCGCCGCAGATCCCGCAGATCCGGCTGGTGATGAAATGCGCATCCCGCGGATCCTTGTTCAGCATGAAAATGCTGTAGCCGCGAAAGATCGACGATGTGCTGTAGCATTCGACGACTTTCTTCGTGTCGAAATTGATCTTCGTGAAAATGCCGAGACTGCCAACGATCCGCGTGATCGGATCCCAGTTCATCTCGACGATGTTCCCGCCGGGCGCGGAAGTTCCTCGTTTGGTAGCGGTAAGTACTTCGGGCATGAGTTAACTCCTGGTTAGAAACTTCATCCGCGGTAGTGGGCGTAATACTTTGGCTTGTAACCGGTCGTTAGGTCGGGTCGCGGGTGCCGCCATTTCGGTTCTTTATTTACTGCCCGGTTCGTAATCGCTCGCAGAGTCCGAATGAGCCGGCCGTACGGCCCGATGATCGAGCTTGAGAACGTCGCGCCAGGCGGTTCATCCATGAACGGCATGAACTTGTCGGGAAAGCCCGGCATGGTGCAGCCGATACAAATTCCGCCGACATTGGGACAGCCCCCTATTCCATCCATCCAGCCGCGCTTGGTCACATTGCAATTCACCACCGGTCCCCAACAGCCAACTTTCACCAGGCACTTCGGCGATCCGTATTCGCGCGCAAAGTCGGCCTGCTCGTAATACGAGCCACGATCGCAGCCTTCGTGCACAGTTTTTCCAAACAGCCACGTCGGACGTAGTTCATTGTCGAGCGGGATGAGTGGCGCGAGCCCGGCGACTTGATACAAGAGGTACAGCAACGTTTCCATCATGTTGTCGGGCTGCACTGGACAACCGGGAACGTTCACGATTGGCAATCCCGCTTTGCTGCGCCAGTTCCAGCCGAGATAATCCGCCAGTCCCATGGCGCCCGTGGGATTACCCTCCATCGCGTGAATGCCGCCGTATGTCGCACAAGTGCCGGCGGCGATCACGGCCGTAGCTTTTGGCGCGAGTCTGTCG
>JBKPMX010000025.1:0-29815 GCA_046765655.1 Acidobacteriota bacterium | reverse complement strand
GTTTTGTCTACTAGATTTCCGGCGATAGTTAGGCAAAAGCACACGGGAAAGTGGGAGAAAAACTTTCTACCATGTCACCGAGCGCACGACCACGCATTCCTGCGCCGCTTCGGATTTCCTGATCCCAACTAGTAACAGGGGGGCAATCTAATGCGGCAACACAGTTAATTCAATAAATTAGTCTTGTCAAAAGCGACTATTTGTTGTCGAGAGTGGCTAGTGGAGGGATATGACATGCTCCTCAGCGCCAAAAGAAAACAAACCGGCGGCGGACGAACGTAATTAGGAGCAGGCGCAGTAGGCAGGAGCAGAGAAGATCACGATGGTGGAATCGTGAGCCGCCGACTCGGGCAATCCGGGTTAAGAACGAGGTGATAACTATTGTTCCGGTCCATCGATCGTTTGGACCACAGTCGAATCCACGACACTGTTTGTTACAATCAACGGCTCTCTGGTCGTCTTCGCCTTTGCGGCGAGAGCCGTTTCCACTTCCAGTATTTTATGCGTGGTTTTTATCACGGTGTCTGGATTCAAAGAAATCGAAGAGATGCCCTTCTGAACCAGGAACTCTGCAAACTCTGGGTAGTCGGAGGGCGCCTGCCCACAGATACCAATCTTCTTGCCCGCGCGGTGTGCAGCTTCAATCGCCAACGTTACCATCCGTTCCACCGAACCATCTCTTTCATCGAAGAGGTGCGCGACCATTTCTGAATCGCGATCCAATCCCAAGGTGAGTTGCGTGAGGTCGTTGGAACCAATCGAATAGCCGTCGAACACCCTCAGGAACTCGTCAGCGTAAATAACGTTCGCCGGCAGTTCGCACATGGCGTAAATCTCCAGACCATGCTCGCCTTGTTTTAGACCAAACTCGGCCATCAAACCCACGACGCGTTCGGCCTCAGCGATCGTCCGGCAGAACGGGATCATCGCTTTGACGTTCGTCAGACCCATGTCTTCGCGCACGCGCTGTAGCGCCAAACACTCCAGGTGGAACCCTTCGCGATATCGCTCATCGTAATAACGTGATGCACCGCGGAATCCAAGCATTGGGTTTTCTTCAACCGGCTCGAATTCCTGTCCACCGATCAGCATCGCGTATTCATTCGACTTGAAGTCTGACATTCTGACGATCACTGGTTTCGGATAAAACGCTGCGGCGATGCGGCCAATACCTTCAGCAAGACGTCTGACGAAGAAGTCGCGAGGGTCTTCTTCGCCAATGCGCCGTTCAATTTGTTTCACGTCTTCAGATTTCTGGAGGTGTGGATAACGGACTAGCGCCATCGGGTGGATGCCAATGTGATTATTGATGATGAACTCGAGTCGGGCGAGTCCGACGCCATCGTTTGGCAATGAACCAACGGCAAAAGCGTGATCTGGATCGCCGACATTCATCATCACCTGAGTCCGGGGGCGCTCTTCATTTCCGATCTCTCTGCGATCCACAGAAAACTCAATCTCGCCTTCATAAACGTTTCCATGCGCGCCTTCCGCACAGGAGACTGTTACTTGAGTTCCGGTCTGAAGGAGTGACGTCGCATTGCCGGTGCCCACGATGCATGGCAAACCAAGCTCGCGGCTGATGATCGCACTGTGACAGGTGCGGCCGCCGCGATCGGTGACGATTGCTGCGGCTCTCTTCATGATCGGTTCCCAAGCGGGGTCTGTCATTGACGTAACGAGCACATCGCCGGCTTGGAACTGAGCAAGGTGAACAGGATCTGAAAGGACATGAACACGACCCTGGCTGACTTTTTCTCCTACAGCTATTCCAGAAACCAGCGGCTCGCCGTGTTCGCCGGTCAGCTTATAACTTTCAACGTAGGGCTTGTGATTGCTCGAATGAACGGTCTCCGGCCGTGCCTGCAGAATAAAAAGCTCGCCGGTGGATCCGTCCTTGGCCCACTCGATATCCATTGGTGTTGGTTTGTGGGCCAGGTCTGAATAGTGGTCTTCGATTAAGCAGGCCCAGCGTGCCAATTCAAGAACTTCATAGTCACTCAGGCAAGAGCGTTGACGTTGCGCTTCGACTACCTCGCGAGTGCGAGTGCCTTTGCCGTCGAGGCCATAAACCATCTTCACTTCTTTAGTGCCGATACGACGACTCACAATCGGGCGAGCGCCAGTTTTTAAAGTTGGTTTGAAGACGATCCATTCATCGGGAGTCGCCATACCTTGTACGATCGCTTCTCCGAGGCCCCATGCACCATTGATCACGACGACGTCGCGGAAACCCGATTCAGTGTCGAGCGTGAACATCACTCCTGAGCAAGCTAGATCAGAGCGAACCATCGGTTGCACGCCGATAGAAAGTGCCACTTCAAAATGATCAAAGCCGCGCGCAGCTCTGTAGGAGATCGCGCGATCGGTCCAAAGCGATGCAAAACAGCGATGACAGGCTTCGATCAAAGCCTGCTCGCCGCGCACGTTCAGGATTGTGTCTTGCTGGCCGGCAAAAGACGCTTCGGGTAGATCTTCGGCAGTTGCTGAAGACCGCACCGCTACTTCGGGCGTGCGACCAAGTCGCTCACAGAGCCGGCGATAGCTACCGATGATCGCGTCGTGAACAGGTTGCGGCAGCGCTGTGTCGAGCATCAGCGCTCTTGCCTCACGGCCGGCGTCGTTGAGTGCGCGAATGTCGTTGTGGTCCAGACCGCGCATGAGTTCGCGAAGGCGCGTGCCGAGACTGTCCGTTTGGAGAAGGAGACGATACGCCTCGCTCGTTGTCGCAAACCCATCAACGGCCCTGACGCCACGCGGTAACAACGACCGAAACAGTTCGCCCAAACTGGCGCACTTGCCGCCAACCAGGGCCACGTCGCCCGAGCCGACCTGGCTGAGATCGAGCACGAGAGGTTTTGACGCTTTTGGCATGTGATCTCCTTTAAAAACCGATGTAGGAACTACGTTTGGTCTGGTCCCGAAAAGTTGTTGTAAGCGAAGTCAGCTTTAAGATAGCCGAAGACAATCGCGTTTTAATGGAGGAATACTGTTGATACGGAGGATTTTTCAGTTTTTTAAGCGTTTTCTAAGTCAGATTAGACGCATGATCGCCGTGCCGTCTGTACAAAATCAACGTTCGCTCTGCTAGTATGAACCCGCATTTCTTCAATCTGTGAGCACGGTACTTCACAGCTATTTCTTCCAGAATCAGGAGAGCTTATTCGTATGGGTCACGAGTTACGGACTGAGCGTGAGTTGTCTTTAGATTTCTTGCGTGTGTGCGAAGCGGCAGCGATTGCCGCAGCCAGAACCATGGGCCAGGGCGATCGGAAGTATTCCGACCACGTGGCGGTTGAAGCCATGCGTGAGGTCATGGATACAGTTCCGATGCGCGGTCGCGTGGTGATTGGTGAGGGTGAACGCGACGAAGCTCCGATGCTTTACATCGGTGAGGAAGTGGGGGGCGGCTTTGGTGTTGGTGAAGAAATTGCCGGTTCATGTCCGGAAGTGGACATTGCCGTGGATCCCCTCGAAGGAACAAACCTTTGCGCCCTTGGCGCCAACAACGCCATCGCTGTTTTAGCTGCCGCTGAGCGCGGTGGGCTGCTTAACGCGCCAGACATCTACATGGACAAGATTGTAGTTGGTCCATCCTCGCGCGGTGTTGTTGATATCGACGCTCCCGTCAAAGACAACTTGAAGAATGTCGCTAGGCGATTGGGCCGAGACATTGAAGACCTAACTGTGATCGTTCTCGATCGTTCGCGTCATAAGAAGCTGATTGCTGACGTTCGGGAAGCGGGCGCGCGTATCCGTTTGATTTCAGACGGTGATTTGTCCGCAGGAATCTCGGCTGCTGTTGCGGGCACGAACATCCACGCCTTGATGGGCATCGGCGGCGCGCCGGAGGGCGTTATTACTGCCGCGGCGATGAAGTGCTTGAACGGAGAGATCCAGGCGCGTCTTGTGTTTGATCCGGAGAGACTTGGCGTCGATCGCGACAAAGTACCTGCGCGCGACGAGGTGATGGCCCGCTTGAATGAAATGGGTATACGCGATCCAAACAAAGTTTACGATACTGACGACCTGGCGCCGGGCAAGAAGATCATCTTCGCAGCGACCGGGGTGACTGACGGTGCGTTGCTGAAAGGAGTTCGCTTCTTTGGATCTGGTAAGCGAACGCATTCAGTGGTGATGACAACTGAGTCGAGACACATTCGCTTTGTCGATACCCTTCATATTGAAGGCGGTCCCGATACAGTGATCAGGTTCTAATCGCGTTTCAACTAATGGCAGTGTCAGCGAACCAGTATTTCCCGCAGGTGGTTTCCACTCGACGACCATTTACCGCATGGCTGATCGTCCTTACCGCAGCCCTCGCGGTTGTGTCGCTCATCATCGCTGCTCCATTGCTCGCCGCAGCCCACAACGGTTGGTCGATCGCTATCTATTACGCATTTGGTTTTCTCTGTCACCAACTGCCCGAACGTTCCTACTTTATCGCGGGACACAAGCTCGCCGTCTGTTCGCGTTGCAGCGGTATCTATTTGGGCGCGACGCTGACTGTGTTGGTTTATCCGTTAATCAGATCATTACGGTCCGTCGATCCCCCGGCGCGGAAATGGTTGTTTGCGGCTGCCATCCCGCTGTTCGTCGATTTCTTTTTGACGTTTGTCGGAATTTGGGAGAACACGCACACGACGCGCTTCGTCACTGGATTCATATTCGGCTCAGCGGTGGTGTTCTACGTGATGCCGGGACTTGTTGAGTTGAGTTTGCGAAGTTGGAAGCCTTCACCGATGCCCTCAGAAGTTATACCTGTTCCGGTTACTTCGATCCCGATTGGTCCAAGCGACTATAGTGCTCCTGAACGACGAATCTGACTCACGTCCCTGGCAAACGAGTCAGTACCACTCGCTCCCGCGGGTAGGTTCAAATCTTCTTCTCCGTGCAACCTCTGAGTTCTCGGCGTAGCAAGTTCGCAAGTTCTTGTTTTTGTAAGAACGTTTCCCGCAAAGGCGCAAAGAAGCAAAGAGAAAGAAATAGCCTCGGTCGTTATCTTGGCTCCTTTGCGCCTTTGCGGGAAATGTTTGGTTGCGGCTCTGCTGCGCTGCGTCTCTGTGGTGTGTTTTTGCAGCATCTTTTTCAGCACTGAGACACAGAGAACACGGAGGTTGCACAGAGAAGAAACGATAGAACCAAGAGCTATCCCGACGCGTCGGGATACTGACTGGTTTGCCACGGAGTTGGTAATAATCTAGAATCACTGCCGCACTATTTGGCGCCGTCGGCCCTCGGGTTTGACGGCGTTTAGGATCTAAGGGCCGAGAACTGAACTTGAAGCATGGGCATGTTTTCCCTTTAGTAGTTACTATGTTTTTTCAGACCCAGTCCGTTCCCGCCGCCACGCCTTGGCCAACTCCCATCGGACCGAGTCCACAGAGCGTTTTCGAAACCTATTTCCACGACCTGGTTAATAAGACCTGGGGCAACATTAGCCCGCTCTACCAGCTCGACACGTTCGACTGGGTAATACTGCTTAGCTACTTCACCATCCTGACAACTCTCGCGGTGTACGGCGGCTACCGTATCAAGCAGGTGATCGATTTCTGGCGATACCGCAAGTTTGTCCCTGAACCGAAAGCCAGATTCGGCGAAGACGAACTCCCGCGCATCACCGTCCAGCTTCCGCTGTTCAATGAACTGTACGTTGTCGATCGACTGCTCAAGGCGGTTACTGACATCGACTACCCGCGCGAGAAATTTGAAATACAGGTTCTCGACGACTCGACTGACGAAACTGCGCGAGTCGCCGAACATGTCGTAGAGAAGTACAAACAGCTCGGCTTCGATATTCACTACATTCATCGTGACGACCGCACTGGTTTCAAAGCCGGAGCATTGGAGAACGGGTTGAAAACCGCAAAGGGCGATTTGTTGGCGATCTTCGATGCTGACTTTGTTCCGAAGCCTGATTGCCTGCGGAAACTGGTCGACTTCTTTACCGATCCTCTGGTTGGCTGTGCGCAAATGCGTTGGTCCCACATCAACGGCGGTTACAACCTTTTGACTCGGCTGCAAACGATCATGCTCGACGGTCATTTCGTCGTTGAGCAGACGACTCGCAATCGCACCGGAGGCTTCTTCAACTTCAACGGAACCGCCGGCATCTGGAGGCGCCAGGCGATTGCGTTGAGCGGCGGCTGGCAGCACGACACCCTCACGGAAGACACCGATCTTAGTTTCCGTGCACAGCTGATGGGGTGGAAGTTTGTTTATCTACTTGATGAAGAGGCACCCGCGGAAATTCCTGTCGAGATCAATGCATTCAAAGCTCAGCAGCGTCGGTGGGCCAAGGGCGTGATGCAGGTAGGGTTGAAATTGTATCCGCGGATCTGGCTTGCGCCATTGCCGTTTCGAGTAAAGCTGGAAATGTTCTTCCGGCTAACGGGGAATATCAGCTACCCACTGATGATCGTCGCGAGCTTCCTTCAGTTTCCGCTGCTGCTGGTCAGGTACAACCAACCTTTCTATCACTTGATGATCCTGGATCTGCCGCTGCTGTTCTTCTCTTCGATATCCGTAGTGCTGTTCTACGGGACGGCCGTTTGGTATCTCGACGAGAAGCGCGGACCTCGTCTGTTACATCTGCCACTCGTGATGGCGCTGGGAATTGGTCTGGCGTTTTCGAATGCGCGTGCCGTACTGGAGGCGCTGCTCGGCGTGAAGACTGAATTTGTACGTACGCCCAAATACCGGGTGGAACAAACGTCGGATGCGACGTGGAAGCGGAAGAAGTATCGCCGCAAACGTGGCTGGTTGCCGTTGCTCGAACTCGCCTTCGCCGTGTATTTCCTGCTCGGCATTCTTTATTCAGTGCGCCTGCACATGTGGGGCACAATCCCATTTTTGCTCTTGTTCTTCTTCGGCTTTGGCTACATGGGTGTGATGAGCCTGCTGCAAACGGCTAGCGGCAAACGACTGTCGACCCTATGGCGACCACTCAAGCCATCAGGCGCTCGCCAGTAAACTCTCGCGACAATATTATTCGGACATAGACTAACTATCGGGAGTCTCGCGGTTCATGCGTTCTCGCTCCGTCGCTGCGTTCGCACTAATCCTACTCACGGCGTTTACGTTCGGCTGCAACTTCGCCGTCGCGCGTGTTTACAATGCGCGCGGCCTGGCGCACTACGAGAAGCGAGAATTTGATCAGGCGATGGCCTGTTTCAACCAGGCCATTCGCTTCAATCCTAGATTCGCAGAAGCATTCACCAACCGCGGTTTGGTCTACACGGAACTCGGCGACCAAAACAAAGCAATTGCCGATCACGACCGGGCGATATCAATCAACCCCAGGCTAGCGAGTGCCTTCAATAACCGTGGTTACGCGTTTTATCAAAAAGGCGATTACGAGAACGCAATCGTTGACTACGATAAGGCGCTGCGTTTGGATGTGAAGCTTGCGCTTGCCTACAGCAATCGCGGCTTAGCGTATTACGAGAAGAAAGACTACGACCGAACGATCGCAGACTGTAGCAAAGCGGTTCTGTACAACCCGAAGTTGGCGGTTGCTTTCAATAACCGGGGCCTCGCTTATTACATGCAACACAACCTGGGCCAGGCAATACACGATTACGACCAGGCACTTCGAATTCAACCCTTGCTTGCCATCGCGCGGAGCAATCGCGGCCTTGCGCATTTTGATGAAGGAAATCTCGATCTTGCGCTGACCGACTTGAACGAGGCAGTTCGCCTGGCACCACGCGATTACCAGGCATGGCTGACGCGTGCCAGGACGCATCAGATAATGGAGAACGTCGACAACGCGATCGACGACTTCACAAAGGCAATTGAGTTGGCGCCCAATTCGTTCGATGGCCATTACAATCGCGGATTGCTCTACATGAAGAAGGGGAGCAACAGTGAGGCTGCGATTGATTTCCAATGGATACTGAAAAACTCACCAATTCAGGAAGACAAGGAAGAAGCGCTGGCTTTGTTGCGTAAGCTCGGCATTAAGACCCTTGGCGCGAGATAGAAAGGCAAAGGGTGATCTGTTGCAAGGGATCAACTACAGAACGGGAGCGAAGCGACCGATGTCAACGCCCCAAACACGCAATCCACGTTGATATCGGTCGCTTCGCTCCCGTTCTGTAGTTGATCGTCGCGCCACGGAGGGCCGCTCCTACAGTATCTAGGATCTACTTCCGTTCCAGTGCTTCACGGTCCCAACCGGCCAGGTTAGCTCCAGCTTCATAAGTTGTTTGTAGAAAATCCATCAAGGTCTGTTCGGGATTCGATGAACTTCTCACGTCGTCGTACAGCAAAAGAAAGAGGCCCATTTCGGAGTTATAAGAAGCAGCCTCTGGTTTGACTTTCGCTTCAGCTAGACCATCAGGCGCCGGCGCAGTGTAAGAGTAGAACGCGGCCTTACCGAGTGGTCCCTGTCCTGGCCAGAATCCATGACTGATAACTTCGTGTGAGTACGCTTCGCGTGTGATTGCGTCTGCGTCAGGTCGTGCCGGTGCGGGCCGACCAGAAAAGCGAGTAACAGCAAGATCAAAACTGCCCCAGAAGAAATGCACCGGACTGGATTTGCCAATAAAGCCCGCGCGAAACTCTTGGAGGATCTCATCGCTTAGCGAGAGCACACGCCAAAACCGCTGCGCGTATTCAGCATCGTAACTCTTGTGTTCGTTGTCTTCATCAAAGCGTATGGGATTCGGAATCTCTACCGGCATGGGCCAGATCTTGATCTTCAATCCGATATCACTCAAGGCTTTCATAGTCTGATCATAAAAGACCGCTACTGATTTTGGTTCGAGTGCGACGCTTGTATTCGAACCGTTGCTGCACTTGACGCGTAGCTGATGGTCGAGAAAATCAAACTCCATCTCGAACAGGATGTTTTCGTACGGCATCGCGGTGGTAGTGAGCCCACGCGCTGACACGTACAAGGGAACATTCCACCAGTGATTCACGAGAGGCGTTTGCTTCAAACGGATCTTCCCAACGATTTGCGTCCACATGTGCAATGTGGCACAGGTATCCGCCCAGTCCTCAAGCGTAAGCGATGGCCAGTTATTCGTTCGCGCAACTGTACTGTTCATGACCTTCACTCCTCTCAATATCAATCGGCCGCTCCATTAAGATGTCTCTTTGTGGATCGGAACCAAGGTGAAACACATGCTCACCGACCGCGCGGAAGCCGTACTTCTCGTAGAACGCTCTTGCCCGAACGTTTCGCTCCCACACGCCAAGCCAGATTGTTTCGTAACCACCGCTTCGAGCAGCGTCTAAACAGGCCTGCATTAATGCCTGGCCCACACCCCGGCCAAGCCACTCCTGCGACGCATACAATCGCACCAACTCCGTCGGCTTTGCACCTTCGACTCCCTCCGCACGTGCACCGGCATGCAGTTTCGCATAACCCGCGATGATGTCGTCGACTTCCGCTAGCAAGAATGTTGATGCAGGATCCGTCAGCTCAGCGGTCTGTTGCGGCACATTGAAAGCTGAAGCCACGTAGGCTGCCATATCCTCGTCGGTGTTTTCGGGAGCGAAAGTCTCTTGAAAGGTGCGCGCTCCCAGTTCGGCGAGTAACTGTGCGTCGTCCGACGTTGCTCGACGAATGGTGATCGTGGGTTTCTGGTTCATAGTAAAAACGGTTATCTATGAAGATGACTTCGCGTTATAAGAAGATCCGAACCCACCTGCGTTCGGCAGTGGTACTGATTGGCTTGCGACGGCATAGAGCACTTGAGCTTAGCTTGACAGAAAAATCAGCCGAAGCCTATAGTTTCGCTGTTATTAATCCCTCTTAATTTAGCCATGAAACGCGTCTGCTACTGTCGTCGCTGCCACTATTGGTGCTGCATGGCACCGCAAGAAGGCGGCCGTTTTGCAGGCAGAGCATTCGGATAACCTGGCAACTGTCCTAGCAAAAAAATTAACGGCAAACCGGTCGCCTTACTGTTGAACTCAGAGTCGACCGGTTTTAGTTTTCAGTGGATTTCAAATTCTAACGGGAGAACCAGACGAAAGAATTAGGTTTTCATTCACCCCAAGCTAGAGTGGTTTTCTTACATGGCTGACAAACCTGACAATCTGGACATCGCCACCAAGCTTGTTCACGCAGGCGAGCGCGAATCGACGCCGGTTGGACGGCCGGTATCTACGCCGATCTACGCCAGTGCGATCTTCACTTATGAGTCGATGCGCGAGATGGACGAAGTATTTGCCGGTGAAAGGGCGGGCTTCGTTTACACGCGCTATGGGAATCCGACTAACACCGCCCTTGAGCGTGCCATGTGTCAGGTTGAGGACGGTGTTTTCGCAAACTCTTACTCGACTGGTATGGCCGCCGTTCATGCTGCTTTGTTCGCTTGCGAACTCAGCCCTGGCGCTACTGTACTGGCGTCGCAGGATCTCTACGGCGCAACGACGAATCTGCTGAATGTCGTCTTTGGATCATTTAATATCAAAACCATCCATGCTGATTTCAGTGATCTTAACAAACTGCGATCGGTTGCCAGCGAACACAAACCACGAGTTCTGATAGCCGAAACTATTTCCAATCCACTGCTCAAAGTCTGTGATCTTAAAGCCTGCGCAGAAATTGCTAACGAAGTTGGCGCGCGATTCATTGTCGATAACACCTTCGCGTCGCCCTATTTGTGTCAGCCGATCAAACACGGCGCGGATATGGTGGTCCATAGCGCAACGAAGTTCCTCGGGGGGCATGGCGACACTATGGGCGGCATCGTCATTACGCGTGACGAGTTTGACAGCACGGCGCTCATTAGTGTGATGAAGTTGGTAGGCGGTGTTCTTGGTGTGTGGGATGCGCATGAAATCTTGCGCGGTTTGAAAACGCTTGGAGTCCGCATCGAACGGCAATGTAAGAATGCGGAGGAACTAGCGAAACACCTGGCAAGTGACAGCCGCGTTGCACGTGTTCACTATCCGGGTCTTTCGACAGACCGCGCAGAAGTGGTCCAGCGGATACTTCGGCGTCCATTCGGCGGCGCATTGGTCAGCATCGAACTCGCAGACAACACGAAAGAGGCGGCGTTCAGGTTTATGGATGCGCTGCGATTGGTCGTGCGTTCGACGAGTCTCGGCGATGTGTTCACGAGCGTTTTGCATCCGGCGACAGCCTCGCACCGAGACGCTGCTCCGGCACGGCGCCGTGAACTGGGGATTACTGATGGGTTGGTTCGAATTTCAGTCGGAATCGAGAACAGTGCTGACATCATTGGTGATATCGATCAGGCACTGTCGCAGACGGCTTGAGTAACGACGATTGATCATCATCGACCGAGAATCGACAGAAGCAATTCGGGCTCACGGCAGCCGCGACTATCCGTACGAATGCTGCGGGTTATTGATAGGTAAGTTTGAACCCGATGGTAGCAAGCTGGTTTTGGAAACGTTTGCTATCTCGAACGCACGTGAGGAGGCAGCGAAGCGAAATCGGTTTTTGATCCAGCCTGAGGAATTACTGCGCGGTGAGCAGTATGCGCGCGGGAAGCAACTCGATGTAGTTGGCTTTTATCACTCGCATCCAGATTCGCCAGCGGTGCCTTCGCAATACGATCTTGAACACGCGTGGCCACAGTATTCGTACATCATTGTCGCGACTACGGAGGGCAACACGGGTGACTTCCGTTCATGGGAGCAGCGTCCCGATCGATCACAGTTTGATGAGGAAGAGATAGAACTTAGAACTTAGAACTTTGTGCTTTGTACTTAGTGATTAAACGAAGGACAAAGGACAAGGACAAAGCACAAAGTACAAAGTACAAACGCATTACCAGGAGTAGATCATGGCAGTCACAATCAATATTCCCGCTCCGCTCAGACAGTTCACAGGTGGTCAGGCGCAGATCGAGGTACAGGCAACGACCGCCGGCGAAGCACTCGATTCACTTACTACATTGCACAGCGGGTTGCGTCGTCATCTGTTCAATGATCAGAACGCGCTGCGTAACTTCGTCAACGTGTATCTCAACGATGAAGACATTCGCCACGCCTCCGGAACTTCCACACCGGTAAAAGACGGCGACACGATCATGATCGTCCCGTCGATTGCCGGAGGTTCAGTGGTCGAAAGCGAAATCGGAGAAGAGTTGCCGGAGTTGTCGAATGAAGAAATCATGCGATACAGCCGGCACTTGATCATGCCCGAGGTTGGAATGCAGGGACAGCGGCGCATGAAAGCGTCGAGCGTGTTAATGATTGGGACCGGGGGTTTGGGCGCGCCGGTTGGTATGTATCTCGCGGCTGCCGGCGTTGGACGCATTGGCATAGTTGATTTCGATGTGGTTGAGCAGTCGAACCTGCAGCGGCAGATCATTCATGGCACGAAAGATCTGGGACGACGAAAGATCGAATCAGCGCGCGATCGCCTGCGCGATATCAATCCGCACATCGAGATCGAAACGCATGAAACTCGTTTGACCAGCCAGAATGCGCTTCAACTGTTTCGAAACTACGACATCATCGTCGACGGCACAGACAATTTTCCGACGCGATATCTCGTAAACGATGCCTGTGTCTTGACGGGCAAGCCGAACATCTACGGATCGATCTTTCGTTTTGAAGGTCAGGCCAGCGTGTTCTGGGGTGAACGAGGAGCGTGTTACCGGTGTTTGTATCCTGAACCACCGCCGCCGGGATTAGTGCCGTCTTGTGCTGAAGGAGGCGTGCTCGGTGTGCTGCCGGGTATCATTGGAGCTATTCAGGCAAACGAAACGATTAAGTTGATCCTCGGCGCGGAAGACCTTCTGGTAAACCGGCTGCTGTTGTTTGATGCGTGGCACATGAAATTCCGCGAGTTCAAATTGCGAAAGGATCCGAAATGTCCGATCTGTAGTCCCCAACCGACGATTACAAAGTTGATCGACTACGAGGAGTTCTGTGGCTTGCGGGCTCAACCGAGTGCGCACCCGCCGCAAAGTAAGCTTGAGGAAATCTCGGCGCCTGAGCTCAATGCGCGCCGATTGCGTGGGGAGCCGTTACAGATAATCGATGTGCGTGAGCCGCACGAGTTTGAAATCGCGCGTATTCCCGGAACGAAGCTAATTCCGCTGGGCCACGTGGTGATGCGGATGAATGAAATCGACGACTCAGTTGAGACCGTGGTGCATTGCAAAGGCGGAGTCAGAAGCGCGAAGGCGATTGAGGCGTTGAAAAGCGCAGGCTTTACTGGCCGCCTGATCAACCTGAGAGGTGGCATTACGGCGTGGTCCGAAGAAGTTGATCCGAGGGTGCCAAAGTATTAAGTGATCAGTGATCAGTGATAAGTGATAAGTGATGGTAATGATGAATCGTAATCGTGAATCGTAAAACCTGCTTAGTCTCTGCGTAAGCCTCTGCGTTCTCAGCGACTCTGCGGTTATCTTTCCACTTCCAACTACAGCACCAAAATCGGAAGCAGACTCTTTCCGTTTTCAGTCGCGCGTGAGGAAAGTTGAAGCATTACCGCGGAGACGCGGAGAGCGCGGAGGTTACGCAGAGACTAAGCAAATTCTACGATTCACCATTCACGATTCACGATCTCAACGTGCAGTTGCGAGGGCGTGGATCAAGCTTGCCAACGCCTCGAGGTCTCTCAAATCCAAAACCTCCACCGGTGAATGACTGTAACGTCCCGGCCATGACAAGCTGGCGTGTGTTGCGCCGTAACGGACGAAATCAGATCCGTCGGTTCCTCCATTCGTCGCGCCGACTTGTAGCGGTATTCTCTGCACCCGCGCGATTCTCATAATCCGGTCTATTTCAGCAGGTGACACAACCGATGAATTATCTAACCCCCGAATCACTGCTCCTTCACCCAGCGGTGCGAATGCGAAACGCGTCGTTTCAATTGGTGAATCAGACGAGACAAAAGTATCGATGCTGAAAACTCGCGTGACCTTCATTGCATAACGCCTGGCCATGGCAATCGCACCTTCTAACCCTGTCTCTTCCCGCACTGACCAAGCCAGGATCACTTTGTGATTGAGTGTCGCGGGATTGATGCGTGCGGCTGCGAGGAGTAACGCCGTTGAGCCTGCACGATCATCCAGCGCTCGAGCGGTGAAACGCGTCGAGCCGAGGCGCGTAGCACTCTTGTAAGCCGTGACTGATTGCCCGCTGGTGACTCCCAGGCGTTTTAGTCCCTGCCCATCAACGCCAAACCACGCCGTCAATGCCGTGGGTTGTTTTGTCGTCGCATTATCACGCGGCACGAACACCCCACGTAAACGACTGTGCGATGCATTGTCAAAATGGATCAGCGCCGGCTGTCCTTCCCAAAGTGATGCATACAACCCCCCACGATTCCGCAAAGATACGGTTCCGTCTTCATTGATTGCTGTGATCTCGAAGCCGACCTCATCCTGATGTGCAATGAACATAACCGGATCATTCTCGGGTCCGATCTCGAGTATCACGTTCCCTTCCGCATCAGTAGTCGCTCGCTGTTTGGCCCATGCAGGCAGGGAATTGAGTATGGTCGCGCGAACTTCACCTTCGTGACCGGACACGCCGGGAACATCAGCAAGCGTTTTTAGAAGATTTGCAGTAGCTGAGTGAGCAAAATTGGGAGCGGTGATTTCTTGTGGTGACGGCACTGCAGGCCACTGACTTTGCGAACTACTAACACCAGCAGCGCGTTCGACCTCGCGACGCAAAGCATTCGCGTCTTCGACCTTGACGCTTTCCACCAGCGAACCTGCATAGCGGGCACGCGTCGACAACACCTGAATTGCGGTCAGGCCTGTAGTGTCAGGCAAATAGGCTGGCTTCTCAACACGGCGTGTTGTGACTGCTGAGTCTGTCGCTTCTGCCATATGGTCAATGAGCGTCACCTCATCGACCTTCCCGAGTTTTCTTAAGGCAGCCTCAAGGCCGTCGTGTCCAAAACTGGCAAGTGTGGTCAGGAGAAAAATCGTTTCTCCACGCGTTACTTCACCTTGAGTTGCGGCGGCAACTGCAGCGCAACCCACACGAATCGCGGCATTGGGACCAGCAACATAGTCACCGTAGGTCCACGCCGGCAAATCGCGCACAACTGGATCCAGCATTTGAATTCCCATTCGCTGCACGTCGGCTTTAGACGACGCACCAACATCGATCCAAATATCATCGATCGATGTTGGAGGAACCGGTGCGCGACCACGTTGCAGATGTGTGCTCTTAACGATAGCTACGCCAGGCACAGATCCATTGCGTGTTATGACTCGTATGCGTTGGCCTTCATGAAACTGGATCCACAATGGTGTCACGCGACCGGCGCCAGACTCTCGTACGCGGAGATACCCGGTGTCAGTGATCTCGGTTACAGCGAGTCCCGATCGATCAATCCCACAAGCGACTACGCGTCTTGGTGAGCCACTGCCTTTGCGCATCATCAGGTTACCAGACGAATCACGCGTCCATCCGGGCATCGCTTTCATCACGAGGTCTGTCGCAACATGTTCCCAGCCTGGCGGAGCATCTAGAGTCATCCAGGTCGAAAGTGCTTTAAGTTGCGCATCGGTGGAACTCGTTTGCGCTAGAGCTGAAATGGTTGTGACAAGCAGAAACGCAGTTATGCGGAAGCAAGCAGAAGGAGTGTTCATGTTCTTCGGTTGTTGGCTTAGTGTGGAAAGCGCGGACAGTCTAGCTTGAACGTACATTAAATCAAAACCAAACTTTGGACAGGATTTCAGGATTACAAGATTTAGAGAGAGAACATGAGGAGCAACGGTTTTACAAGGTAGACCAACTTAAGTCTGTGATCTTGCAGTCCTGAAATCCTGTCAAAAAACAAAATGTCCGGAAGAGTTCAAGTCTCCCGGACATTCTTGTTTCGAGTAACGGTGTGATTACCAGCGAGGTTCGCGATTGCCATAACCACCGCCGCCGCCGCTGCCGCCACGGCCACCGCCGCCACCGCGATTGCCACCGTAGCCACCACGGCCACCGCCGCCACCGTAGCCACCGCGACCACCACCGCCGCCGCCTCGGTTGCCACGATCTTCTCGGGGACGCGCTTCGTTCACAGTCAGATTACGACCATTGAATTCCTTGCCATTGAATTGGGCGATAGCGGCATCACCTTCTTCCTTTGAGGCCATCTCGACGAAACCAAAACCGCGCGAGCGGCCGGTGTCGCGATCTTCGATGATCGAAGCTGACGTAACAGTACCTGCTTGACCAAAGAGTTCTTGCAGATCACTGCTGGAGGTTTGGAAGGCGAGATTGCCAACGTATAGTTTCATAGACATCTAATGCTCCTCTCCTAGTTTCAGGAGTTTTCAAAAGAAGCTTTTCTTCGAAATGGGCGTCCGTTGTTAACGGTTAGCAGCGAAGGCTGGATTTCGGATGCTCTAACGAGCGGCTTCTGTTAGTTGATTCAAGCCTGCTCTCGAATCATCCAAACGCCGCCGCCAATCTCATCGAGGCGCGGGGCGCATCACCGTTGATGCGCGAGAGAAGGAATTTGACGGGAGGTATGATGCACCACCCCGTGATCCCATTGCAAGCCGACACCTCCCTGCCATCGGCCGGGGTGGACCTGCAGGCTGCTAACTTTGTCTTCTAATCCCGTAAATCCAGTAATTCCTGTCAAAAACCTTTACCGCGGGCCACGATTGCTCTGCCACGTTTTATCTCGCGCTTCGCCAATTTCCTTCATCGTGCGGCCCGTGAGTGCTGACTGATCATCGCGCTTCGACGAAATCGCTCGTGTGTTTCCGCTGGTCTTCCGCAGGTGCCACGCATTTCGCTTGTCATCGCGCATCCGGTCCAGCGTCCATTCGCCTTTCAATTTGCTGCCGTCGAGAAAAACCTTCAGAAATCCTTTGTAATAGTTGCCTTCCACCAGATTGTAAGTGCCGATGTCCCACACCATGACCGTCCCACCACCGTACTGGCCCTTCGGAATCACGCCTTCGAAATCCAGATACTCAATGGGGTGGTCTTCTGTGGGCATTGCGAGGCGGGGTTCGTCCTCTTTCACAGAGGGGCCTTTTGGCACTGCCCACGATTTCAGAACACCATGCATCTCCAGGCGAAAGTCGTAGTGCAAATGACTCGCAGCGTGCTTTTGGACCACAAAGCGTCGTTGACTTCCTTGCCTGCTTCTTTGCCGCGACGGTGCTGGCTCGGAAGTCTTGCTGAAATCGCGCTTGTTCGAATAAGTCTCGAGATCTGGTGAAGCCGGACGACTCCGTGTTGTGCTCTTCTTTAAATAAGACGTAAAGCCGCTCGGTAGCTTTTGGACCAGCGTGTTTATGTCGGCAAAAAGATCACCTAACTTATCAACACGCTTGAGGGCTGCCTCCGGCTCAAAATACAAACGCTCGGCATCGTTCTTCTTCAAGGCGAGCTTCAACTCGTCCCAACTCACGGGCATCGAGACGAAAGGCTTATAAATCTTTGCTCGCAAAGAGTAGACGCTCACTGTGGTCTTGTAGTCGTCGTTCTGACTCCAATCGATAAAGACCTTCTTCGTGCGACGCGCCTTCGCCATTTCTGACACGATTAGTTTTGGTTCACGTTCTGCGAGCAACTCAGCGACGGCTTTCGCAAACGGTTGCGTGATGTCGTAAGTGATCTTGCCGTTAAGCGGGACGTAAACCTGCAGGCCTTTTGAGCCTGACACTTTCGGATAGGACTCCAGATTTAGATCGCGTAGAAGATCGTGCAGCATCAAACCGACTCGTGCGCACGTCAACACGTCTGCGCCCTCTCCTGGATCGCAATCGAATGCAACTGCGGTCGGTTGATCTATTTTTGGCGCGCGATGAAGGAATGGATGGATTTCAAGATTTGCGAGATTGGCGACCCAAACGAGTGTAGGGAGATCGTTGATTAAAATGTAGCGAATATCAGTTTGACCGCTGACGCGCCGAGGAACAGGAAACGTTTTGACCCATGACGGCGTGAAGTTTGGCGCATCCTTTTCGTAGAAGAATTCTCCGAACACTCCCTCAGGGAAACGCTTCATCGTTACTGGCCGATTCTTCAGATGCGGCAGAAGATACGGCGCAATGCGAATGTAGTAATCGATCACTTTCGCCTTCGTGAAGCGATGACCGGGATACATCAGTTTTTCGAGATTCGAGATCTCGACTGATCGACCACCGACCTTCACACTCTGCTTCTTAACCATCCTCTGCTCCTGCTTGCTGCCGCTGCTCCTGTTTTCTTGCTCGTGTTTTCATTTGTAGGGGCGGCTCTCCGTGGCCGCCCGCTCTTACTTTGCGTGTCGATCGGTCGGCAGCTGCGCCTGCTCGCTGCCCCTGCGCCTGTTTTCTTGCGTGTCGTTATTTTAGTGATATACTGCGCGCCTCCCGCCCAGAACAGGTCGTTTTAATCACCAATAAATTCTCTCGGCTGTGATTAGCTTTCCGGCTTCTCGTGTCGCGAGTATTGTTCGATTCCGGACAAAATGTACGATCCGTTCGTCATCATCACCGTTCTCGTCATGCGTTCAGGAGCCCACTACCCGTTTACTAACGTGCCGATGCGGGCGGCTTCACCCCTCTCTAAAACCTTACAACTTGAAGGAGATTAGTATGAAGAAATTTGCCGCGATCCTTATTCTAGCGGGATTGGTCGCAGTTGTTCTCGTCTCGCCACCGGCAAGAAGCCAGGGAAAAGGAAAACTGCACAAGCAGGCCAATCGAATCGAGAACAACTACATTGTTGTTCTGGATGATTCCGTTGTAGGCGGAAAAGGACGGAATTCGATAGCCCAATACATTGCCTCCGATATGGCGGGCGCTTACAAAGGTAAACTCAAACACATCTATCAGAACGCGATCAATGGTTTCTCAGTGGAGATGTCGGAAGCCGATGCTGAACGACTCAGTGAAGACTTTCGCGTCGCGTTCGTCGAAGAAGATGGTGTCGTTACTGCTGATACGACACAGAACAATCCACCGTGGGGCCTCGATAGGATTGACCAACGCAACCTGCCTTTGAGCGCGACCTATACGTACAACTGGACCGGCTCTGGCGTGCGCGCGTATGTCATCGATACTGGTATTCGCACAACTCACACCCAGTTTGGTGGCCGCGCGTCAAACGTGTTCGACGCGTTCGGCGGTAGCGGAGCTGATTGCAACGGTCACGGAACTCACGTATCAGGAACGATTGGTGGCTCAACCTACGGCGTTGCGAAGAGTGCTCTGTTGCGGGGCGTACGCGTACTCGATTGCAATGGATCAGGATCGACCTCGGGAGTTATTGCTGGAGTCGACTGGGTAAGAGCGAATCACATCAATCCCGCTGTTGCTAACATGAGTCTTGGCGGCGGAGCTTCTTCGGCGCTTGATACAGCGGTCAACAATCTCGCCAACTCAGGCGTTCCGATTGCAGTTGCCGCCGGCAACAGCAATGCGAACGCGTGCAACTCATCACCGGCGCGAGCAGCAAATGCAATCACCGTCGGTTCGACAACAACGAGTGATGCCAGATCCTCGTTCTCCAATTTTGGAACCTGTCTGGATATATTCGCACCGGGCAGTGGAATACTGTCGTCGTGGTTCTCATCAGATACCGCGACGGCGACCCTGAGTGGGACCTCGATGGCGTCGCCGCATGTCGCCGGGGTTGCGGCACTCTACAAACAGTTTAGTCCCGGAGCTTCCGCAACGACGGTGCGGAACGCCATCGTCAATAATGCGACTACAAATAAAGTTACGAATGCGGGAACCGGTTCACCAAACCGGCTCTTGTATTCATTGTTCTTCTAGCGTTTAACCACAGGAGGATAATCCCCGGGAGTTGCCTTGCGCGGCAAGGTGGCTCCCGGGTTTTATTTGAGGAAACTCTGAATCAAGGCAGCGACCGGTCAGGCGACTACCTCTAATGCCCAGCCCGCAGCATCTCGATTATTTGGCCCTCCGCTACCGCGAACAGTACTGAATAGAAGGTCGTGGAAATATGTAGCTTCGCCCTAGCAACTCAGCTAGAATCCGACCCAGATAAATCGAACCATTTCTGCCACGCTGATGCCCTCGCCTTTTCCCCAAGGCACGAAACTTGGTCGCTATGAGATTCGCTCGCAACTAGGCGCGGGCGGCATGGGTGAGGTTTATTTGGCCTTAGATTCGGACCTCAACCGCAAAGTCGCTTTGAAAGTTCTGCCGGAAGACTTCGCTACTAAACCTCATGCTATGCAGCGATTCATCCAGGAAGCGAAGGCGGCCTCCGGTCTCAACCATCCCAACATAATTACGATTTACGAAATCGGAACCGAGGGTGGCACGTACTTTATTGCCGCGGAATTCATCGATGGCGAAACGCTTCGCAATTACGTGTTGCGATCACAGTTGTCGGTTTCGAAGGCGATTGAAATTGGGTTGCAGGTGGCGTCAGCACTTTCTACTGCCCACGCTGCAGGGATAATTCATCGCGATATCAAGCCAGACAACATCATGCTGCGGCGCGATGGCATTGTTAAGGTTTTAGACTTCGGTCTCGCAAAACTTACTGAACGTTGGACCACGAGTGACGTCGATCCCGACGCTGCCACCAAAGCTATCGTTCAAACTCAATCAGGTGTCATCGTCGGTACAACCGCTTACATGTCGCCCGAGCAAACCCGCGCACTCGATGTCGATACGCGCACCGATATCTGGAGTCTTGGCGTTGTGCTCTACGAAATGATCGCAGGTGTCACGCCGTTCAAAGGTCACACGGCAAGCGATACTAGTGCGGCAATTTTGAAAAGTGATCCAACGCCGCTGTCGGAGATGTTGCCGGAGACGCCGTTTGAATTGGAGCGAATCGTGTCGAAGGCGTTGCAGAAGGACCGTGACGAGCGCTACCAGGTAATTAAAGATCTCGAACTCGATCTGAAAGCTCTGAAGCGCCAATTCGAGTTAGGCGCTACGCAGGAGCCGTCGATTCAATCTCGCGCAACGTGGTTGGTGCAAAGTCCTCACACGGCACGATCCACTGCCGCAATGTCGCGGGCAGCATCAACAACCGAGAAGCCGAAGACTTCGAAGTCGCTCTGGGTTGCGCTCGTTGTTCTAATTGCCGCAGGTGGCATCGCCGGTTGGCTCCTTTGGCAGCAGTTAAAGACCCGGACGTTTCAACCGTCTAACCTGACGGTCACGCAGTTGACGAGCAGGAAGAACGATCTCGGCGAGACCGGAACCAAACACGCCCGTTTCTCTCCCGATGGAAGGCTGATCGCCTATGCGTCGTCTAAGGACGGATCGAGTCCCATTTGGTTGAAGCAGGTTACCGGGGGTGGCGATCCGTTCACTAATCGCAGCGCTGAAGGAAATGCTGCGAGCCCCGTTTGGTCACCTGACGGGCAACAACTGGCGTTTCTGTCGCGGCGTGAAGGGCAGAATGGAATCTGGACCATGGCCGCTTTTGGTGGGGCGTCTACACTGGTAAAAAATCTTGAACGTTCGAGTCGCGGATTGGTTTGCTGGTCTAAGTCAGGTTTGATCTATTTCATAAGCCAGGGAAATCTTTATTCACTGAATGTCACTAATCAACAGGTAGCTCAGGTGTCTAACTTCGATCCCGCGAAGCCGGTTGAACGTGGCTTCAGTGTTTCTCCTGATGAGCAACAGATCGCCTACAGCGACATTCAGAACGGACAGAGCGACATCTGGGTTATGCCGCGAGCAGGTGGCCAGCCTACGCGCGTCACAAACGATGAAAGCGAAGATAGCCAGCCTGTCTGGACACCCGATGGAAAGAAGATTCTCTACAGCTCAAAGCGGAATGGGATTAAACAGATCTTCATGACGTCGCTGGACAATCGACTACCGGTACAGCTCACGACGAACGACAACAACACTGACGTTCTTGATGTTTCGTCGGATGGGACGAAGATTCTATACGCGACTGGCCGAGAGGAACTCGATCTTTGGAGTGTCAACGTAGATCAGTCTGTGGAGTCGCAACTGACCTTCGATACGGGAATTGAGCTATGGCCAGATGTTTCACCGGACGGAAAGAGTATTGCGTTTCAAAGCTTGCCGCCGAATACCGGCGCAACTTTGTTCAAATCGATACCCGAGGTAAAGACCTTAGGTAGCGACGCTCCTCTGACGCAGTTGGCTCCCGACGGGTTCGCGTTACGTTGGTCGCCGGACGGAAAACAGATCGCATTTCTTCGCCAAACAAACGGCGCACCGAATTTGTGGACCGTTCATTCATCCGGCGGCGATGCACGCGCGCTCACGACAGGAGGCATTGCCTTCGGTGGGTACACCTACCTGCCATACAACCGTTCGCAAACTCAAGACTTCGAATGGTCCAATGATGGAACCACTCTGGTGTACTGTGCGAAGGAAACCGGAGCAGCGAATGTTTGGCAAGTCAGCGCGGATGGTTCTCAGAAGAAACAGTTGTCTGACAATACAAACGACCGCTTGTTATTTTTCAATCCCACCGTATCGACGGACGGTAAGATCATCGCGTGGGTTGGTTTGTCTCCAGCTGATGCCGGCAAGAAAACAACCTGGAGCATCTGGCTGGCGCAAGCTCAAGATGGAAAAGCTGCACCAGTAGTTGAAGGTGATTCGGTGCTGGGTATTGTTGGTTGGTCCGATGTTCAGAACGAGTTGATCTATAAAGCTATCAAGGGAACCAGCACCGCTCCGAGTCTTCCCGTAGAGGTGAATTTGTCAGCGCTCAATGCTGAAACTCGTCAGCAGCGGACGCTGACGAATGTTAAAGCGACGTACTTTCAGAATATTTACCTTGCGCCGTCACGAAACTTGATTACCTTTGTTACCCGAGAAACCGGCGCTGATAGTTTGCGAGTATTACCTACAAGGGGCGGTGCAGTAAAAGCCGTCCTTACTACTAACGATCCTCGAGTCTATGTATCCACGTTGAATTGGGCACCCGGAGCAAAGTCGATCTATTACGGTAAGCAATCTAGTTGGACCACGCTTTCAATGCTGGATAACTTCCGACCGAATTAACTCCCAAACATAGGAGGAAGTATATGGAAGCCGACAAAAAGAATTCTTCACAACAAACGCAGAGCGAAACGGGTTTCGATCTCGAAGCCTACGTCAGAATTCGCACACTAATCGACTCACTCGAGTGTGGTGCACTGAGGTATTTGCTTCGCGACCAATCAGGAAGAAGTGGTCGAAAGGATCAGTTGGAGCAAAAGCTCATGCCGCTCATCGACTGGGTTTGGAAACAGAGTGAGTTGATCGATTGTCCCGAAGGCTACGTTGACTGCCAGGGCGTGTGCGTACCGTATCCCTGTCCGAACTAGAAGCGTCGATCAGAGACACCACTGGCTGAATCATTGTTGGATTTAGTCCGCGAAGCGGACGTTAGCATATAGCCTAGGGCGTAAGCCCTAGGTAGGGAGTGATGAGTTACGACAAGCCCACGAAGTGGGCGATAGCGGACTCCGGTGCGTTTCCAATTGTCGGATGATCGCGTTAGCTGCTAACTGCCGCCCGCTCTGCGGGCTGGGATCAATTTGCCTTTGCTGCCTGGGGTTCCGCTACGCTCCACCCCAGGCTTTATGCTGATGTCCGCTTCGCGGACTGGATACTGGCTCGTTCTGCTCGCTGGCTTCAGAATACCCTTGCTCGGGCGCCGCATTTTCCCTAAACTACTTGAGCCCTTCCGGTTGACACACCTCACAACCAGCGGGTTCGCTAATCAAACGTTCGTCAAACAGAGACCGAATTCGCGTTCCCAGATTTCCACGGGTGCAATATGCGTTTACGACCGATCATTGGTTGGACGATTTTTGTCTTCCTGATTGCAATCATCGCGCAAGCGGTACCGTCAGCTACTGGAAGTTACTACTTCGTCAAAGGGAAGCGTCTTTATTCCGAAGAGGATTACAAAGGCGCTGCCGAAGCTTACGAACACTCCGTTATTTCAGATCCAAAATTCGCGCGTGGTTATGTCGAGTTGGGTTCGGCTTACTACGGACTGCACGACTATGCGAAAGCTGAGCAGGCATTTGCGAAGGCAGTGAGAGTTGAAGAAGACTCATGCGCTCAATGCGGTCTCGGGATGGTCTACCATGCCCAAAACCGGAATCGTGAGGCGGAAGCGGCGTTAGATAGAGCGATTACTCTCAATCCGGCGGATGAGTGTGGCTTCCACGAATTAGGCCGGCTCTACTACGACGAGAAGCGCTATGAGGAAGCGATTCAGGCTTTCTTGACAGAGACCACGCTGCGACCAAGAGCAGTAACTTATCACTTCATCGGTAATGCGTACCGCTACACCGATAAGTTTGAAGAAGCTGTCAAAGCTTATCGTGAAGCCCTTCGAGTAGATCCGAACTACACTAGTGTCTTCCTCGATCTGGGCCACACATTTAACGGCCTCGGCCGTCACACCGAAGCCATCGAGGCTTATCGGCAGGAGATCAAAGCGGACCCTAACGATATCGACGCCCGAGTTGCTCTGGCCCTAACTCAATTACGACACGGCGATATGCGAGCAGCGTTCGAACAGTATCAAATGATCCAGAAGTTGGATCCGCAACGAGCTGAAACTTTGGCGGAGGCTTTTAATCGACGTTAATGCCCAGGCGGTCTGCGGATTTGAACAACGACAACCCAAGCACACAAGCAATTACAAGATTGAAATAGAACGTAGCCGTGCCGTTGATAAAGTTTGCCGGCAGATTTCCCACAAACGGCAGATTGAACGGCGCGGTGGCAATGGCAATTATCACGCTCACAATCCCCGCCGCTATCTGAACTACGACTACCATCGCAAATGCTTTGAAGTACGTCAGTCCCATTCTCTTAATGGTGTCTAGCCCGACGAGCGGGTTAATGACTGAGGCGAAACTTTGCGTATAACCTGCGACAGCTAGAGCCATCGGATAGTAGAAGAACGCCCAGCTCAGGCCCGCTAGCAATAGCACGCCCAGAAGAATGCCAGCGCCGAGATATGGCAAGAGCATGCTCAATCCGGCGCCAGGCTCGTTTTGACTCTTGGACCGTTCCGCCTCTTGGACGATTTGTGCGCCGGGACGAAGGTTGTTGAGTTTGTTGTTGGCTTCTTCAAGCTTCTTCGGATCAGCGTTTGGATCAGTAAGCACCTTCAGGTCTTCTGAAGTCGGCGCAGAGCGTTCGGCTTGGTCTGCCATGTCTTGGCCAGGAATCACACTGGGTGGCTTTGGCCCGCCCAGCACACCAAACAGCAGGGCGACGACCAACACAATGGTTGGTCCCCACGTGACGACGAATATTCCGATGCCGAGAAAGAACGGCATTACCAGATCGTCCCAAAGGGAGAACTCACTGAAGTCAGGCATGAAACTTCGGTTGAGTCGTCCCCATGCCACCTGACTAATCACGTGTGAGATACAGCCGAACATGATCATCCACGCGACGAGTGCGCCTTTGAAACCAGCCAGCAACAGAAAAGCATAAAGTAATGCTCCGCCAATCAAAGGGATCAAATGTTGGAATGGATATCGGATCGCTCTACCGAAATCTGCTAGTCCGAAGCCGGAAGCTTGAAACTCCGACTGCGCTGCTTTGGTTGTGACGTCATTGAAGAGTTTGCAGAGGTCACCACATGAAGGGCACAACGGAATTTTGCCACTGACAAAACGGGGACACGCTTCACACCATGTAGCTCTGCACATTCGGCAGATGTATTGCGCGGCCGACTCCGGATGGTTCTGACAGGTGTTTGCCGGGATCGCATCGTTGTCGGTGATTGGCGGCGGAGTATCGGACGTTGAGTTGTATGGAAGGGACTGCGTATCAGGAATTGAGTCTGGCGCTGGTTGAGACTGACCCAGCCCATCAAAACGGGACGGAACGTGCCAGCCTCCCGCCGCTTCTGGATAAGCGGGTTCTGGAGTGGCAAGTGGAGGTGTAGAGAAGTCGCGTGCGAATGCGGCACGGAGACTTGGGGCGCGTCCGGCGTCGATCCAGTTGAGAGTTCCTTTACTGACTTTGTCCGTGGGCAAGACGCAGCCTTCCGCGATCCATTGTTTCAGGGTTTCGAGGTCGGTTTCGAAGATGCCTTCGACGGTGCTGACACGCCATACTTCGGGTTGTGCGCTCATGTGAATACCTGACTTAGTGGGATTGGCTGGGATTAGCTGACCGGGGCTTGGGTTCGGTGACTATGAGGTCAGCTGAAGATTCCCGAGGGTTCGTGAGTTGAACTAGCGTTTCCGGCAGGTTGGTGGCCGTGAAACGCTGGAAAAATACTAGCCCCGGGGCGTTTGACGCGTCAATAGTTTTGCCGCCGCGCGGTCTTATATGTACGGGCGGCCCTCCGTGGCCGCCCGAGCTTATCGTTCAAACAAAGTGGGCGGCCACGGCGGGCCGCCCCTACAAATGCAACTTACCCTAGTCTTGACTTCTCGTCGCCGTCAGTTGAGACTTAGCACGCCGTCCTTGGGAATAATCTGACAATCGAGAGGTTAGTTATGAAACGCTTCGCACAAGTGTCCATCGGACCGCGACTGTTTTCGCCGGCCACGACTGCGGTTGGTTCGCGATTGATATCGCCCGCCGTTCTGCGACGTAGTGCAACCTTGATCTGCATCGTCGCGCTGCTCGTCTCGACGGCGAGTGTACGTCTTACGAAAGTTGCGGCTGCTGTTGACGTCGCCCAGCAAACCGCCGCTGCGAAACGGCCAATAACTCATCAGGACTATGACTCGTGGCGTTCAATTCTGTCGCCGCAGATCTCACGCGACGGAAAGTTCATTGCTTACGCTTTTCTTCCGCAGGACGGCGATGGTGATGTGGTTGTTCGGAATATAGCGACAGGCGTCGATTGGAAAGCGCCTCGGGGTTACCGACCTCCAGTCCCGCCACCAGATGATTCTGTACCAAACGTTGGAGAGATCATTGCGGCTCAAGGCCGTTTGGTGCGGCCCGTATTCACGGCGGATAGCAAGTTCCTCGTCTTCTCGATAGAGCCAACAAAGGCTGACGCAAACAAAGCAAAGAAAGAGAAGAAAAAACCCGAAGACATGCCGAAGAATGCCCTTGGAATCATGGACCTCTCCAACGGCACCGTAACCAAAATTGAAAGGGTAAAGAATTTCCAGGTGCCGGAGGACGGTTCTGGTTTTATCGCTTACCTGATGGAAGCCAAGCCAGAGGAAAAACCAGCTCCACGTGATCCATCGAGTGCAGCTAGCCAAGCTCCAGCAGCTGCAGGCAACAGTGCTGCGCCCGCTCAACCTCAAGGGAGTGAGAGTCCGCGACCAAATCGACCGCCGCAGAAGAAGAAGGAGTATGGAACTGATCTGATTCTCCGCAACACAACGACCGGCACTGAGTCGACTTTCGCCGATGTCCTCGATTACTCACTCACCAAAGATGCAAACATGCTCGTCTTTGCGGTGTCGTCAAAGAACGAAGACACGAATGGTGCCTACGCCGTCAACACACGTGCTGAGGGAAGTCGGACAGAGTTGTTGCGTGGCAAAGGCAAATATCAAAAGTTGACGTGGGATGAAGACAACAAGCAACTTGCGTTCATTGCAGACAAGGACGATGCTGCCGCAAAGCAGCCGAAGTTCAAACTCTATTACTGGTCGCGAACTCAAACACCTCAAGCCGCAGCGATCGAGATCGCTTCAAGCACCTCGCCCGCTTTGCACAAAGACTTCGTGATTAGTGAACGCGCAAACCTCAGCTTTTCGCTCGACGGTAGTCACCTGTTCTTTGGGACCGCGCCTCCACCCGAACCAGAAAAGAATCCCGACGATGAGATCCCTGCAGATGAAAAAGTCCTGGTAGATCTCTGGCACTGGAAGGACGACTACGTTCAGCCAATCCAAAAGGTACGCGCCGAGCAGGAAAGAAACAGGTCCTATCGCGCTGTTTACGACGTCGCGAATCGTAAGCTCGCGCAGCTCGCAGATGAAACGATGGACAATGTTTCGCCGTCGAACGATGGACGCGTGGCGATTGGCACCGACAATCGCCGCTATCGAGTAATGTCTGACTACGATCCAGGTTTCAACGATTTCTATCTGGTGAATACGAGCGATGGCAGTCGAAAACTGATTGCCGAAAAACAGCGTTCGAATTATTCACTGTCGCCCAACGCAAAGTATGCGCTGTTCTTTGATGGCAAAGACTGGAACTCTTATGCGCTCAGCGACGGCCGCATGACCAATCTCACGCGAAATCTTTCAGTCGCATTTTTTAATGAAGAGAACGACACGCCTTCCGTTCCCGGTTCGTACGGGATTGCGGGTTGGACCAGGGACGATCGTGACGTGTTGATTTACGATCGCTTCGACGTTTGGCAGGTTGCTCCCGATGGTTCTTCGGCTAAGAATCTGACAGATGGAGTTGGTCGAAAAGAGAAGCTTGCCTTTCGCTACGTTCGACTGGATCCGAAGGAACGCTCCATCGATCCAGCGAAGCCTCTACTGCTCCATGCTGACAACGAAGAGACACGCGATTCTGGTTTCTACCGCGATAAGATCGGCGGTGGCTCACCTGAGAAGCTCTTGATGGAAGCGAAAGACTACAACAATCCAACCAAGGCCCGCGACGCGGATGTGCTGATGTTGACAGCTTCGCGGTTCGATGAGTTTCCGGATGTCTGGGTCGGTAACGGCAACTTAAAGGATCTCAAGAAGGTCAGCGACGGCGATTCACAACGCAGTAAATTCAAGTGGGGCACCGCCGAGTTGGTCCCTTTCAAGAGCACTGACGGCGTGCCACTTAAAGGAGTGCTGTTAAAGCCTGAAGGGTTCGATCCAAAGAAGAAGTATCCGATGCTCGTTTACATTTATGAGCGACTGACGCAAGGCCTTCACCAGTTCCGCAATCCTGGACCGGGAACTTCGATTAACCCAACCTTCTACGTCAGTAACGACTACCTCGTGTTCATGCCTGACATTGCGTACACGATTGGATATCCCGGACCAAGTGCATTGAAGTGCGTGTTACCAGCGATTCAGGCGGTCGTCGATAAAGGATTTGTGAACGAGAACGCGATTGGCATTCAAGGTCATAGCTGGGGCGGCTATCAAATCGCTTACATGGTTACCCAGACCAATCGTTTTCGCGCCGCAGCGCCAGGAGCCTTGGTGTCGAACATGACGAGTGCATACAGCGGGATTCGGTGGGGTACAGGATTACCGCGCCAGTTTCAGTACGAGCGCTCGCAATCGCGCATTGGCGGGAGCCTTTGGGATTATCCGCTGCGCTTTCTCGACAACTCACCGGTGTTTCGAGCTGATCGAGTGCAGACGCCGCTGTTAATGATTCACAACGACGAAGACGATGCGGTGCCGTGGTACCAGGGAATTGAGTTTTATCTCGCTTTGCGTCGTTTGGGTAAGGAGGCTTACCTGTTCAGCTATAACGGTGAGAAGCACGGCCTGCGCAAACGGATCAATCAGAAGGACTACACGCGGCGGCTGCAGGAATTCTTCGATCACTTCCTGAAGGGCGCACCCGCACCTGAATGGATGGAAAAAGGAATTCCGTATTTGCAGCGCGAAAAAGAAAAAGAGAAGTATCGCGCCACGGATACAACTGAAGTTAGTCCTACTCCGTAGAGCACTCTGCGCTCTCTGTGCTCTCTGCGTCTCTGCGTGCTCTGCGTTTGTTGTTCGTCACCCTTCGTGTTTTGAGAAGTGTTTCCAGCATGAGATACCACGGACTTGATGTCCGTGGTGTTTAAGTTTTGACCTACGTCCGACGCGAAGGAGCTTGGCGCGCGGAGCGCGAAAGACATAGATTGGGATTGGTGTAGACGAAAGTTAAAGTACCGCGGACGTGAAGTCCGCGGTGTTAAAAATGAGACGTGAGCGACTATCAAAAAAAGACGGTGTCGTGCGGTTGGCTCTCTCCTGCTTCTTGTGGATTTTCGCCTGGTTAGTGCTCCTTCCGTTAACAATTGCCGCTCAACAGAGACT
>JBKPMX010000024.1:0-44387 GCA_046765655.1 Acidobacteriota bacterium | reverse complement strand
GGATCGAAATTCGATCCTGTTCGTCGATGAACTCCATCAATTCGTTGGAGAGCGAGCTACGGTACAAGTTTCTGAAACATTCAAGGATGCAATCGCCGAAGGCAAACTGCGCGTTATTGGCTCCACCTCACGCACGGAGTACAACAACTACATCGCTTCCAACTCAGCTCTCGACGTGCTGTTTAAGCAAGTCGAAGTTGATGACACAGCCAATTCCAGCGAAAACGATGAAGCTTCCTCGAACCGCAACGGCTTCCAGGGCAACAAGCTCTCTGGCGAGATTGCGGAACTAATCCAAGGCGCATCTCCAAAACAGCGGGCAACGGTGATCCTTTCAGTAGATAACACCCGCAGCGCTGAGCTTGCGACCCTCTTTGAACAGTACGGCGTGCGAGTCACTGAACGGATGAACAACCTCGGTGTTGTACAAGCAAGCCTGCCGGTGAACGCGATCGAGGCGCTTGCGAAGAGCAAATTGGTTCAGCACGTATCTGCCGACAAACAGGTACGCGCCTTCGGTCATGTCACTACCACGACCGGTGCGGATGCGGTTCGCACCCAAACAAAAACTAACTTGTTGGGCGGAACGACGACCTACACTCTGGAAGGAACCGGAGTGGGCATCGCTATTCTTGACTCAGGCATTGACCTGAATCACAAATCTTTCCTATCGACCACTGGCGCGTCCCGCATTGTGTATAGCAAAGACTTCACGGGCGAAAACCGCGTGGACGACCCCTACGGTCACGGTACACACGTCGCTGCGACCGCCGCTGGAAATGGCCGCATCGCAAATGGCAAATACATGGGGATTGCCCCAAATGCCAACATTATCAATCTCCGCGTCCTGAACAGCACAGGTGTTGGATCAGTCTCGGCGTTGCTCGGCGCACTCAACTGGCTCCTTAGCAACCGCACGACTTACAACATCAGAGTCGTCAACATGAGCCTGGGAATGCTCGCCGTTGATTCGTACAAAAACGATCCGGTTTGCAAAGCTGTTCGCGCACTGGTCGACGCTGGTGTAGTGGTCGTGGCCGCCGCTGGTAATAACGGCAAGAATTCTGCCGGCGCGAAACTCTATGGACACATCCATTCGCCTGGCATCGAGCCATCTGCTATTACCGTCGGTGCTACCAATACCTTTGGCACAAACAGCCGCGCTGATGACGTAATGGCCACCTACAGCTCACGTGGTCCGACCCGCGGCTTTTGGACGGATGCTGAAGGCGTCAACCACTACGACAACATTATCAAGCCCGACATCTCGGCTCCGGGTAACAAACTGATCGCGGCACAAGCCGACGGAAATCTCCTCGTCACTGAAAACCCATCACTCGATGCAGGCGTCAGCGAAGCAGACAATCGTCGGCAAATGTTCCTGAACGGTACTTCAATGGCGGCACCGATCGTCGCCGGTACCGCCGCGTTGATGATCGACATGAACGATAAGCTGACGCCGAACATGATCAAGATGATCATGGAATACACGGCTCAGCAACTCGCAGGTTTTGATGCATTCGAACAAGGCGCCGGCGAGATCAATGTCGAAGGTTGTGTTCGAATGGCGAAACTTGTTCGCACGGATCTTCTTTCTACAACTTTGCTCAATTCTGCTTTATTGAATTCTGCAGCCCCGACACCCCAGTCCACCATCGCCGGATACACTTTTGTTTGGTCGCAGGGAATCCTGCTCAAACAGAAATATGCCAAAGGCTTGAGTCTCATTACGAATTATCAAAAGGCTTACGGCTTAGGCGTGTTGCTCGGTGATGGTGTGTTGCTGGGAGACGGCGTTTTGCTTGGTGATGGCGTGTTGCTTGGCGATGGAGTCTTAATAGGCGATTCAATTGTCACCAGCAACGGCGTCCTGCTTGGTGACGGTACGGTTCTCTGCGGTAGCAGCGTGTTGCTTGGCGACGGCGTGCTGCTGGGAGATGGCGTGCTACTGGGAGATGGTGTGCTTCTTGGAGATGGGGTACTGCTGGGCGATGGTGTATTGCTCGGCGATGCCTACGTCCAGGCACAGTCCGCCGCTCTCGACGGAGACGACAGCGCAACTATGGAAATCGCTGTCGATGATGGCGTTGATTATCTGGGTTACTAAGCGAGCATAGGGAGACATGAAGATGAATCAACTCACCACCACATCGGAGCGAATCATGAGACAGGTCGAAACCCCATCACTGAACTCGTTAATGACCGAAGTCATGTCGGAGACTCCATACCTTCCGGAAGCGAACGTTACCGTTAACGTCTTCGAACTCAGAGAAGACGACCGTAACGAAGTGCTCGCTTTCTTAGGTGAGCGCCCAGTCCATACAGTTTGTCTGGCTGGCCTGATCCGAGACAACGGTTTAATCAGTCCCCATAACCGCGGCACGTTCTATGGATGCCGCAACTCTGAAGGTCGTTTGGAAGGCATCGCTTTGATTGGCCATGCAATCCTGCTCGATGCACGAACCGATCGAGCGAATCAGGAATTCGGCCTGCTGGCGCAAACATTCCAACGCACCCACATTGTTCTTGGCGAGAAAGACAAGATCGAAGAGTTCTGGAACTACTACGCAGATGCTGGCCAGGAAATGCGGCTTGCCTGTCGTGAGTTGCTCTTCGAAGTCCGTCGCGCCATGCAAATCCGCGAAGAAATCGAAGGCCTCCGCCTGGCAACGGCTGCCGACCTCGACAAAATCGCGCCCATCCAGGCCGCGATGGCAGAAGAGGAAAGCGGAACTAACCCGCTTGATGCAGATCCGGAAGGCTTCCGTGCTCGATGTCTCCGCCGTATCGAGATGGGCCGTGTTTGGGTCCTCGAGAACGACGGTGAGCTGATGTTCAAGGCTGACATCCAGGCTGACACCCCTGATGTTGTCTATCTTGAAGGCATCTGGGTCAACCCGATGGATCGCAGCAGAAGCATCGGACGAAAATGCTTACGCCAACTTTGTTATCAACTGCTCACCCGCACTAAAGTTGTCTGCGCGCTGGTGAATGAAGAAAACAAGCGTGCGCACACCTTCTATCGGATGTGCAATTTCAAGATGCGCGGCGTTTACGATTCAATCTTCCTTGAACAATCACAGAGGATGAACGAATCAAACTAACGGGATGGGTGAATCGTGAATCGTAAATCGTGAATCGCAAAGATTCATGGCTACGATTCACGATTTCGCTTTTTGCGATTCATTACTCACGATTCATCTACTACTCACCGCTCACCATTCACTATTTACGATTCACTATTCACTACTTCAATACCGCAGCCTGCGCGCTCAACTGCAACACGTGCCAACGCGGAAAAGTAATCAAAGGCTCACTCGGTAACATTAGAATGTACGCCGTTTGAAAATAGAGCCGCTCAGGTGATGGCCACTCCAATCTAACAATCGGATTGAACGACGCAGGAACCCCCTGCGATGAGCTCTGCGGTGCCGGAGACGTTGATGCGACAGGTGAAGCACCGCTGTTTCCTTTGTTTCCTTGCTGCGCTTTCTTGGCCCCCGCCTTCTGCTCGTACACTACTGACGCAGCTATCAGTTGATCTCGGAGTGGCAGCCGTGCCTGCGTGGGCTTATCAGTTGCGGCATCGTAAATAGCAACATCAGTGTCGAAAGCAGTTGCCACCTTCGAAGAGTCCGGAGACCAAACGGGCAGCGCCTCTGCCAAACCATCGTCGAGTAGTCGCTCCTGTCCATCGGCTGTTAACAATCGCGGGCGACCGACAGGCAGTTTTGATTGTCGTTCGCGTGCCTCCCACTCAGATTCCTTGCAAGCGAGTGCAACCAGCGCATGAGCGTCAGGGGCCCAGGCGAAAGCGAAATAGATCAATCCCTCTCGTGCCGTTAGCGGTTTCAGGTCGTACCCGTCGCGATTGCAGACATAAATTTGTTCTGTTTGAAATGCCGCAACCGCAGCGAATGCCGGCGCGACTGTTGGTGATGGCTGAGGCGACCCGGACGGCTCGTCGATTACCACGGGCGGTGTTGGACTGGGGCTGGCCGTCGCGCGCCTGTGTGCAATGAAAGTCACCAGATTATTGTCGGGTGACCATGCGACAGTTTCCGGAAAGACGCACGACAAAGTTGGCGGACTTAGGTTTCGAAGAAATTGACCATCCGAGCTGTACAAGTCAATGCGAAAAGCTGACGTCGGTTCCTCGTCTGTCCCGTAAAGCGCAAGCACGCGATTTCCATCAGGCGACTTGACCGTGCGGATTAGAGCGTCGTCGGTGCGACGCGTGGAGAAGTCTTTCTGGATCGCTTGTAATTTCTCACCGGGATCATCAATCTGCTGCCGAGGGGCATCAACATCAGCATCAAGTCGATACGCCAGCACGCGCGCCGGCACATCACGCAATACTCGCGGGCGAACGTCCTGGCGCTGAATCACAGACTTGCATCCCCAGACCGACATCAACAGGCTCAGGAATGTATAAAGAAGAATGCTCGTGGTTTTCGTGTGGGCTCGAAAATTAATGGGCATAGAGAAAGAGTCGCTAGCGATCTGGATTGTCTCGCGTCGGCCTCGTTTGAATGCGCTCCTGTCGATTGAAAACGAGTTCACGGACAAGTAGTGGATTAACCGCGAGCAATGCTCGAATAGTGTTTCGCGGTGAGAGATGATCGTCGTCACCTTCATCAACATCGACGCAATTGTGTTCTACCGAACGCGCTAAACGTCGCGTCACCGATTCATAGCTTGGCGAATCGGCAACGTAAGCCCTGACGGCCATCGCGCCTATCAGATCACACGTGAGTTCCTCTGCACGCTGTCCCCGAATATCGATACCAGTCAATGCGGAAGCCTTCTGAGAAACTGCGGACACCACCGCGCGGAGACTATCGGCGTTGCCGTCGGCAATATGCATGAGCTCATGCGCAAGCACCCCGATCATTCCTTCGTCTGATCGCAACCCTGACAAGAAAATAGTCCCAAAAGTAATCGTGCGCGGACGCGTCAAGAAAACTGAAGCGTTGTCTCTCGAGTCTACGTCTGGCCTGACGCGGCTCACCGACCGGACACGGTCGATCGCCTGTTGCATACGCACGTTGTAGCTACTGCCAAAGCCGTATTCGACTGCTAGCTGCTGAAGCGCGGAGATCATCAGAGTTTTCGCGAGTGGCAACACGCGCTGTGCACGTGCGAGTCCTTCCTCCGCTTCAGGCGAATGGATCGGCAGCGACGGCCGTGCCTGCATTTCGTCAATCGGAATGTTGCTTTGCGGATCCAGCTTCTGCTGCGTGCAAACAGCATCCATGGCTTGTTCAAGCAGAAGACGAGCCTCGGGAGTCATTGTGACTCGCGGCGAACTCGAATGTGATCCGGCTTTTCCCTGGCGGCGTTTGTTTGCAGATCGCGTTTGCGCCAGCGATGACGGAAACAAACTAGTCATCACGACTACTGCCGTCAAACACAAGAAGATTTGTCTGATCGATCGCATATCAACGGTCGCGCCACACCGGCTTACGCTTCTCCATAAACGACTTTACGCCTTCCACGGCGTCTGACGATTTCATCAGCTCGTGAAGGTAAATATCTTCGAGCTGTTTCAGTGCCGAGTCGAATGTCCGACCACGAGCGGCATCCAGGGCCTTGCGAGCGAATTCCAACGCGACGCTGGACATTTCGCGCAGTTTTGCGAGCACTTCGGTCAGCTTATGTTCGAGTTCCGTAGCCGGCACAACGTAATTGCACAGCCCCAAACGCGCCGCCTCTTTTGCATCGATCGTTGCGCCGGTGAGAATCAGTTCGCGCGCTGCTTTATCGCCGATCACCTGCGGCAGCAACACAGCGGCAATAGGCGGAAACACTCCCAACTTAATTTCCGGCTGACCAAACTTGGCGCGATCCGACGCGATCACGATATCGCATGCGGCAACAAGTTCGCAGCCGCCTCCGAGAGCTGGTCCATCAACCACTGCGATCACCGGTTTCGCCAGCTGTTCAAGCTGCCGAAACACGTTGTGGAACGAATCGAGCATCTGGTAAACCAACTCTTCCACGTGCTCTTCAATTGCGACGCCCGCACTAAATGCACGACTGTTCGCGTCTGGAGCAAATACGATCGCCACGAGGTCGCGCCGTGAACAGTCACTGAGCGCGGCGCCTATCTCTTTCAACATCGCGATGTTGAAAACATTTAGTGGCGGACGTGCAAAATTTATTCGCGCCACTCGATTGTCGATCGCAAACGTGATGTGTTGAAAGGTTTGGGCCATTAAGCTTATCGCACCGCCGAAGAGGTTGTTCCGATCCAGGATTGATAGATCTTCTTCTGAGTGTCAGTCGCACTTTCGACCGGCACGATGCGATACGTACCTTCAGTGCGACCACCGAGTTTAATTAATAGCGTGCTCAAATCATCGAAGCGAAATATGGTCAGGTTAATAAGCTCTCCTGGTTTCTTCTCCGCCATTCGCGCGTCGAATTGCTCTTTTGTCACGCGCATGTTGTCCAGCGCGATGATCTGATCTCCAGTATTCAGTCCCTGGTCGTAGGCCGGTGAACCGGCATACACGCGACGAACGATCAATCGTTCGCCTTCTGGTGCAGTGTCAGCACCAAAATAAACTCGCTCGACCGGTTTTGCACCGTCAGTTCTGATTCCGCGATCGAGTCTTAATCCTGCTGCAGCCAGGCTGGCGTTGTAGTCCAACTCCTCGCGCCCGCGGACATACTTCGAAAAGAATTCATCAAGACTCGATCCGGCCATTGTTTCCGAGGTCTTTTGAAAATCTTCCGGCGTGTAATTACGACCCTTCTTGAAGAACTCCTGGTAAAGATAACGCAGCACGTCGTCAAGCGATTTGCTGTTGTTACTCTTGTTCCGGATCTGCAGATCCAGCAATAAACCTAGTATGGCGCCTTTGTCGTAGTACGACACCTGCGAGTTGATGGAATTTTCATCCTGCCGGTAGAACTTGATCCAGCTATCAAAGCTCGATTCTTCAACACTCTGAACCAATCTTCCGGGCGTGTTTTGCAGTTGCTGAAATGATCGTGCGGCCGCAGAGAGGTAATCCTGCTCGGAGATCAGCCCAGCGCGCCGCAGCGCGAGGTCTGAATAATAATCGGTAATCCCTTCCGCCACCCACAACAGTTTTGTGTAGTTCTCCTTGTTGTAATCGAATGGTCCGAGTGCATCCGGCCGGATTCGCTTTACGTTCCAGAGATGAAAGAACTCGTGAGAGACGAGCGATAGAAAACTGCGATAGGCCGGTTGTCCTGGCGTCGCATTTGGCGACGACGAAGTCGAACGTTCGGCGCGATCGGTAAAGCCAAAGCGCGGATAGCCAAGCGAAGTTGAGTTCAAATGTTCGAGACCGCCGCCGGCATTCGATCGCAGGTGAAGAATGAAGGTGTAGTCCGGATACGGAAGCTCACCTCCCATAATCTCAACCTCCGCCTCCACGATCTTCTGCACATCCCTCTTCACACGATCTGCATCGTAGTTCCCTTCACCATCAATGACGATACGATGCGGCACACCTTTGACGGCGAATGAGATCGTTTTGAAGTTGCTTACTTCAAAAGGGGAATCGTAAAGAACGTCGAAGTTCTGCGCCCGAAAGATATTGCGCTGACCAGCAACTGCAGGTAAGCCAGTCGCGACTTTCCAAACATCAGGTGCCAGCACTCGTACCGTCGACGGCAGCGCTATCTGACCTTCCGGGTACATCAGCAACGCAGCGTTGTTCCAGTACGCGTGTCCGGAATTAAGTTCGCTGGTCCTCACCGAAAGTTCGTTTGCGTAGACTCTGTACGTTGCACGCCAATCGCGAACGCCATTCGTCGTAATACGCCAGGTATTCTTGTCGAGCTTTTCCCACTTCAGCGCCTGGCCCGCGGCATCAGCAGCCGTAAAATCCTGCACGTGTCGCTCGAATTCACGAACGAGGTAAGAACCCGGAGTCCACACTGGCATCTTCAATAACTCTTCGGCTGGACCAGCAACACTTCGCTTGATTTCAATATCTACTTCGAGCAAATGGGTGTGCGGCCGCGACATTCCGACGGTAAACATGATCTCCATCGGCTGGTTCGGTGTGCCAGCTACCTGCGCTTGGGTCAGTGAAGCGCACGTGATCAGCAGCAGCACGAGTGCTGCTAAAGTCATCGGTGTTCTATGCATCCGGCGGCTTATCCTCAAGGTGATGTTGCGCGAATGTTACTACGAAGACTATTGTTCGATAAACTTCAGGTTGTCGATGACACAGCGGCACCACTCAACACAGTGGAACACAATCAGTACCGTCCGCGGTAGCGGATGGGTGCGAATCCCGCATCTAGGTTTCCACCAACGACGTCGTGTGGGCTCAATCGTACTTGCGGCCACGCTTCGCACCCATCGCTACCGCGGACGGACTGACTGTGTCCCACCGCAAAACTTTTGCGATGAATGAGGGGTGAAATCTGTGAAGCACAGATACAAAGGGGACGATATGCAGATAGTGACGTGTCCGCAATGCGCGACTAAGAATCGGGTAGACGAAACGCGGCTGAAACGAAACGAAGCGAAATGCGGGAACTGCGGAGCATTGCTCGCAGCCGGTGCAACAACTGGCACTGACTCAACACCTGTCGTTGTTAGTGACGCGACGCTAGATCGGGAAGTGATTGGCATCAGAGGCCGGCCGGTATTGTTGGATTGTTGGGCGCCCTGGTGCGGACCCTGTCGGATAGTCGGACCGATCATGGACCAGTTAGCGGCGGAGTCAGAGGGCCGTTATCGAATTGCGAAATTGAACATTGATGAGAATAAAGGCACCGCGTCTCGTTATCAGATTGCCAGCATTCCAACGATGCTGATTTTCAAAGACGGCAAACTGATCGATCGTTTGATCGGTGCCCAGCCGAAGCAAGCAATCGTTGAACGGCTGCGTCTGGCGACACAGTTCCGAGCCGGAGCGTAAGAAGAGGACGGAGAGACGGGGGAGACAGGGAGAGATACCATCACCGTTTCTCCCCGTCTCCCCATCTCCCCGTCTCCCCCGTCTCGTGATACCTTGTCTGCGTCAGCATGAAACGCTCACCACTAATAGTCATCTTCACTACAGTCTTCATCGATCTCGTGGGATTCGGGATTGTTATTCCTGTGCTCCCGTTCTACGCGGAAGGCACCATCTTCAACGCAACGCCGCGCACCGTGGGTTTGCTGTTCGCCTCCTACTCGATCATGCAGTTGATCTTCTCACCGATTCTCGGCGGACTCTCCGATCGATACGGACGGCGGCCAGTGCTGCTGATCTCGATCATCGGAACCGGCATAGGCTTTTTGATTTTAGGACTGGCGAACACTTTGTTGCTTCTCTTCGTCGGACGCATCCTCGATGGAATTACTGGCGGAAATATCTCGACCGCTCAAGCCTATATCGCCGACATCACAACTAAAGAGAATCGCGCGAAAGGTATGGGACTCATCGGTGCTGCGTTCGGACTTGGATTCATCTTCGGTCCTGCGATTGGAGGAATTCTTAGTCGCTGGGGCATTCACGTCCCGTTTTTCTTCGCCGCTACTTTGTGTTTTGCCAATGCCCTTCTCCTTTATTTCACGTTGCCCGAAACGGTGACAGCCGAACACCCCGCTCGAACGTCTGCGAGAAGTGGCCGCGGTATACCGCAACTCATCAAGTCTCTAAAAGAGCCGCGCCTCGGTTTTGTTTTGATCACCTACTTCATGTTTGTCGTCGCCTTCTCAATCATGACAACCTCGTTCTCGCTCTACGTCATGTTTCGCTTTGGCTATGACGCTCAACATACGGGTTACCTCTTCGCGTACGTCGGCGTGATTTCCGTTATTATTCAGGGCGGTTTGATTGGTCGACTCGTGAAGCGCTTTGGAGAGATGCCTTTGGTTGTGGTCGGCGCACTCTGCTTTTCAGCAAGTCTATTTGCCGTGCCTTATGTTGGACCAGCCGCTGGGGGTCTCGCGGGGCTGTTAATTGGCGGTGGCGTGTTCTCACTCGGAAACTCGCTGGCGACCCCCGCTCTAACCAGCCTGGCTTCGAAGAGTGTTAGTGAGAGTGATCAAGGAACGGTGTTGGGAGTGACTCAATCAGTCGCGAGTCTTGCTCGCGCGGTTGGTCCGTCTTTGGCTGCCCTTTTGATAAGCAGTCAGGCGGCGCATCTCGGCGCCGATGGCCAAGCTCACTACATGAGCGATCATTCGCTTTTCGTGACGTTCTGGACCGCCTCGGCAATCATGTTCGTGGCGTTCTTGTTGGCTGTTTACTTTGGGCGGAAGGCGTACTCGACGAAAGCAGCTTACGCTGAGTTATAGAAAGCGGCGAATGAGAAATAGGAGCAGACTCAACGCGAGCGAAATGATCAGCATGGAAACGATTGGCACATACAGTTGAGTGTGTTGCCCCTCGTATCTAATGTCTCCGGGCAAGCGTCCGAACCAGTTCAATCCACCGGCGTAGATCAAGACGCCTGCTATTACCAGGCAAGCACCGCTAACTATAACGAATAGGCCAACCGTTCGATTCATCTTCCCACTCAAGAAATTCAGGCCGCAGATCTACGCCGATAAACACAGATTGAAAGGGAGCGAAGCGACCGATGTCAATTCAGACGATGTGCCACAAGTTGAATCGGTCGCTTCGCTCCCGTTCCTACCCGTGCGCATCTGCGAAAATCTGCGGCTTAATCATTCTCACTTAGCCAACTGTCCCAACGGCCCGTCGGGATTTACGTGTTCTTTAATCGCTGAGTAAGGCACCATGACAAACTGCGGACCTGCAACGTATGGCGCAACCTGGTACGAATCAAAATTAATACCGAGGCCCTTTTTCGTAATCGTCCAGCTTTCGTAATTTTTCGATGTCGGGCCTGCGCCTTCTGTGATCGACTTATCTTCGAGCATTGAATTCGGACCCTTATCTTTCGCTTGTTTCTTCAGATCGCCAATACAGTAAGCCGACAGCGCCTGTAGATACTTCGACCCCGGTTTGAAAACATCCGCCAGCTTGAGCTGCTTGCCATTCTTCAGATCGTAGTTGACCACTTCGGTGTAAGCATTTGGGTGTGCAGCCCCCTGGTAATAACTGCCAACAACAAATTCAATACTCACTAAGTCATCCTGGGCCAGCGCGATTGTGTACGCCACGGTCATGTCGCTTCCCATCGATCCTTCGGGACGCGGTTCCTCACCTGGCTTTGGAGCCATTTCTTTCCTGAAGGTTGTGACCTGCTTGGTTACAAATGCCCGCAACACCTGATTGAGCTTTTCGGCGTTGGGATTGCTGCTGCCCGTTATTTCCGGATAGTTGGCATCTATCTCGTACATCAACTTCTTGTTGCTCTCTTTGATCTGTTTATTAACCACGTCGACGTTGCCGGTCAAAAAGATCGGCTGTTCATGAACGGAGAAAGCTGTCTTCTTGTCTGCACCTTTGTCACCTTGAGGCTTCGACCAATTGCCCGCGATGCTCACAAGCCCATTTTCTTTGTCAGTGGCCCACAAGCCGCGGAATTCACCAGTCTGCTTCCCCGCTGGATCAAACTCCTGTAGGACGACGGTACCAGTGTTATCGATCGTGCCGCGTAAAGAGATGTTGGTGCCGACTTTCTGATAGGCGTAATGGCCAGACAATTGGTCGCCAGTTTTGAGCAGCTTCATTTGGAGATCGAGAGTGCTGCCGATCGAACCCTTGAAGTACCTGGTCTCGGTCGGAATCGGGGCGGTTCCCCCCGCAGGATGTTGATCCGCGGTGGGTGCGGACGATTGCAGCGCGCTTGTAGACGACGGCTTCGATGTTCTCTTGCAACAAACAGTGACGAGCGCGACGAGGCAAAAAACAATCGCAACTCTCTCGCGAAATACGATTCTTCGCGAAAGCGTGTATTCAGTACCGTCCGCGATAGCGGATGGCCCAGACTCAAGAGACGCGGTTGTCGGTATCTTGGTGCGTGTGAACATAAGCTCGTGTGCTTGAGTCAATCAGTTTCGAGGGGCTCGAGCTAGCTCCGACTTTTCAAGGCAACGCTCCCCTACGCGGTGGTTGTTTTGGTAAGTCGCATAATCTCAGGGCGAATCTCGGTGAACGTCAATTGACTAAGCCGGCCACCGCTAAAGAGATCGTTGTTCGTCACTTCCCCAATCGCGAACGGCGGGGGAGAAAACGCATTCATTTCTTCGTCTGAGTTGAAACTGACTTCAGCCAGAACCAAACCAAACAAATCACCGAGGAACATATCAATTCCGAAGGTCGTGCCTTCAAACTCAAACTGGTAACGATTCTTTCTGATCTCGTTGCCCTCGAAGACAGACAGAGTGTCTGCCTCGAGAGCATTCAGGTAGGTGTTCGTGATGACGGTGCGCGATAGGTCGTCGGGCCTGAGCGCATACTTCTGCGTAAACTTAACCACCCATTTGTTGGTGCGCGGATCCCGCACCTTGCGTATGCGCAGACGTGTTCCGGTTATGTAGTTGTCGGTGATCTGAACGTGAGGATCGGCACGGGTTAATCCCTCCGGAAGATCCCGGAGAACATAACGACGTTCACGTTCGATGAGTGCGTACTTACTTTCAGGAACGATTGTGTTTTGATCAGTTAACTTCGCGACACCCATAACTACATGCCGCTCTTCCAACCAGCAACGGTCTTCTCGAAAGCAGTGATGTTAGCCGGATCGGCTTTGTCTGCCTTGCCTCGTTGGATAGCTTGCTCCCCAAGGGCAATCGCTTCCTGTTTCTTCCCTGCCTTGAAGAGCGCTCGTGCCTTTGCCGAAAGATTCCCAAACGTCTCTTTCACCTTAATGGAACGCTCGAGCCACGCCATGCCTTCTTCATCGTCTGTAGCGATGTTGTTTCGGAGAGCGAAGTTCGCGGCCTGCAAAGGCGTCTGCCAGTCGTCAGGCTTGGCTGCATTAACTGCTGCGCGCGCGTGCGCAAGCGTCGTTGCCATCACATCGGCAACTTTAACAGTGAAAGGTACTGTCACCTTTTCCCAACGAATATTCACTTGCGCTGAATCATCACTGACCGGGTCAATGCTGTACTCCAACCACTCCGTATTCTCATTGCCCCACTGCGGTTTCACTTTAACCCGCAGCGTGTCTTTTGTCGCATCGTAATCGAAACTGCCCCACTGATTCGCAGTTCCATTGAAAACGATGGTCCATTCATCTTTGGTTGGAATTGTGTGCAAGCTGTAGCTGCCGGCGGGTAGTTTTTGACCATTGATCAAAACGTCATCGGTTACCTGGAATGTCGTTGCTTCGTTTGCGCCGGCGCGCCAAACGTGACCCCAGGGAACAATGACGGCATCTTTCGGTCGCACGTTCTGGTTATCAAGTGTAGCTTCACCCTTTACTGACTCCGCTTGGCCAGGTAACGGGTCACCCCAAATTTTTCGTGCTTTCACAGCCGGACGACTGTAGGTAATGGTGACGTCAGTAACACCAATCGTTTCCATGACACTGGCCTTTGGACTCGGCCGCGGCGTGCGTACCTGAGCGGTGACCGACACCGCGGCTATCGCGATTACTACGAGAGCGAACAAAGATACGTAGAGACTCTTTAGGGAATTCATGATCTTTCTCCTCGGAGGTGGTTTGCGCGCATTATCTAACGTCGAGATGGGACAGGGCAACAGGTCGAGTGGGAAGACAGGGATACGCGGTGACGGGGTGACGCGGGGAGTTGGGAAACCGAATGACGGATCAGGATGAAACATTTGACGACAATGCGGCTGGTGGCGAATCAGTCACCGGGTCTCGCCGTCTCCCCTCTCTTCTTTGCGTCAGTATTTAACTTCGTGCTAAAAGAAGGCTTCACGCAGCAGTTCTTCATATAAAACCCATTTTTCAGTTTGTCATCTTAAGATTTGGAGGGAGTTCCGATGTCCACTAACTTTCCACGTCGGCGTACGCTTCGTGTCACCGCTTTCGTTTCTTTTCTAATCTTAGGGAGCTTACTCCTACTCAACTACTCGACTCATGTCGGAGCGCAAAACGGCGTCGGCTCCGGCACACGTCTGCTTCGCACGCCGACGGTGAGCGCAACACAAATCGGCTTCGCATACGCCAACAATATTTGGGTCGTGCCGCGGGCAGGCGGCAGTGCACGTCGCATCACCAGCTTCCAGGGTCAAACCGCGAACCCGCACTTTTCACCGGACGGAAGGTGGATCGCATTCAGCGGTGAGTACGCAGGTAACTTCGACGTGTACGTCGTTCCTGCTGAAGGTGGCGAACCGCAACGGCTGACGTGGCATCCGGGCGCAGACATGGTTGAAGGGTGGACGCCCGATGGCAAATCAGTGCTGTTCTCGTCGACGCGCGCGACATGGGCGCCGAGTGGCGCTCCGAGGTTCTGGACAGTTCCGGCTACCGGAGGTGTCGAAGAACCAATGCCATTGCCGCGAGCATACCAGGGAAAAATTTCCGCCGACGGATCGCACATCGCTTATCGCATGAACAACTCGTGGGACGAAGAACGACGGAATTATCGCGGTGGTCAAAATCGTCCCATCTGGATCGTCGATCTCAAGAGTTTCGATCTCGTCAGTCCACCATGGACCGATTCGAAAGACGTGAATCCGGTTTGGGTCGATGACTCCGTCTACTTCATTTCAGATCGAGATGGTGTTGCGAACGTTTGGCAGTATCAAACGACCAGCAAGAAGCTCGCGCAGGTTACGAAGTTCAAAGACTTCGATGTTAAGTCGATGGATTCAGGTGCGGGCACGGTCGTATTCGAGCAAGGCGGTTACATTCATGAACTCGATCCTAAGTCGGGTCGCACGCATCACATCGCGATCAATGCGACGGGTGATTTCCCGTGGATGATGCCGAACTGGGAAGACGTCACTAGTCGACTTTCCAACATGGCGCTCTCACCGACCGGTAAACGCGTTGTCGTTGAAGCGCGTGGCGAGATCTTCACGATTCCTGCTGATAAAGGCGACGTCCGCAATCTGACGAACTCGAGTGGTTCAGCGGAACGCGATCCAGCATGGTCGCCCGATGGGAAGTTTGTTTCGTACTTCAGCGACAAGTCTGGTGAGTACAAGTTAGTGATCGAAGCGCAGGATGGATTAACACCCCCCCGCGAGATCACTCTAGACAAACCAACGCATTACTACACTCCTTCATGGTCGCCTGATTCCAAGAAACTTCTTTACACCGACACGAACCTGAACGTTTGGGTGCTCGATGTTGCGAGCGGCCAGCAGAAAGTCGTGGGCAATGATCCATGGATGGTTCCCACGCGCACGCTAAATCCTGTGTGGAGTCCCGATTCAAAGTGGGTCGCTTATTCGAGCCGTTTGCGTTCGCTGTATCACGCAATCTTCATCAGCAATGCGGAGACAGGAGAATCGAAGCAAGTAACTGATGGTCTCGCGGATGCGGTCTGGCCCGCATGGGACGCGAATGGAAAGTATTTGTGGTTCCTCGCTTCAACCGATTTTGGTCTGCGGTCGCAATGGCTCGACATGACTTCGTACGACCGCGAAGAAAATTTCGGGTTGTATCTCACCGTGCTGAAGAAGAGTGATTCCAGTCCGTTGCTTCCGGAGAGTGATGAAGATCGAGGAGTGGGAACAGGCACTCGCCGACCACAACCAGGAGCATGTCCCGGAGACGCACCTGCGGGTGCAGGTGAAGGCGGCGGTGGCGGGGGCGCAGGAGGAGGTGCGGGTGCAGATGCCGCGCCGCAGGGTCCTCGTGGACCACGCGGCCCAGTAGCTGTCCAAATCGATTTCGATGGGCTATCAAAGCGCATCATTGCCGTTCCCGGAGTCGCTGAACGTCAATACTCCGAACTACACGGCGGCATTGATGGGCAGGTCTTCTATCTGGAAGCTGGTAGACCATCGGCCGGCGGCGGTGGTGGTGGCGGCGGCGCCGCTGGAGGAAATGAGTTGTGGCGTTATCGCCTCTGCGATCGACGACCCAGTTCATTCGTGTCCTCTGTCGCGACTTACGAGATGAGCGCTGATCGCCGGAAGCTTTTGTATCGAGCCGCAGGTGGTGGTGGCGGTTTTGGTGGTGGCGGTGGTGGTTTCGGTCCTCCGCCGGCGCCTCAATTGTTCCTGGTCGATTCGGATCGCCCACCGCAACAGGGCCAGGGTCGTTTGAACTTTTCGTTGCGGATGTACCTCGATCCAAAAGAAGAATTCAAACAGATCTTCAACGAAGGTTGGCGCAACCAACGCGACTACCTTTACGTGAAGAACATGCACGGAAGTGATTGGCCGCGCATGCGAGAGATGTACGGTGAAATGTTGCCTTACGTGAAGCATCGCGCAGATCTGAACTATCTCCTCGACATGATGGGAGCAGAGATCGCGATTGGCCACTCATATGTTCGCGGTGGTCAGATGCCTTCAGTTCCACCCGTGATCGGCGGATTGTTGGGAGCTGACTTCGCGATCGATCAAGGTCGTTACAAAATCACGAGAATCTACGACAACGAGAGTTGGAACCCCGATCTCAGATCACCGCTCGCAACACCCGGAGCAACGGTGAATGTCGGCGAATACATTCTCGCGATCAATGGCGTCGAGTTGAAAGCGCCAGACAACATCTTTCGTTTACTCGACGGCACCGCAAATCGTCAGACCGCATTGACTGTGAACACGACGCCATCAATGGAAGGCGCGCGCACAGTCACCGTGATTCCGATTCCGAACGAGCAGGCGTTGCGAACTCGCGCATGGGTTGAGTCGAATCGTCGTTTGGTTGAGAAACTCTCTGACGGACAACTCGCCTATGTTTATCTGCCGAACACAGGACAGCCCGGTTACTCCAGCTTCAACCGCTACTATTTCTCGCAGCAGGACAAGAAAGGTGTGGTGGTTGATGAGCGCTTCAACGGCGGCGGTTCGGCAGCGGATTACATCATCGATGTTTTGCAACGCGACTTTGATGGTTATTTCAACAACGTCGCGGGCGAACGATTTCCGTTTACGAGTCCATCGGCTGGTATCTGGGGGCCGAAGGTGATGATCATTAACGAAATGGCCGGCTCGGGCGGCGACTTGATGCCCTATATGTTCAGGCACAGGAAAATTGGCCCACTCGTTGGCAAGCGCACATGGGGTGGTTTGGTCCATACAGCCGATACACCACCGTTCATTGATGGCGGGTCGATGATCGCACCCCGTGGTGGCTTCTTCAGTCGCGACGGTAAGTGGGCAGTCGAAAACGAAGGCGTTGCTCCTGACATCGATGTAGAGAACTGGCCCAAGGACGTGATTGCCGGACGCGATCCGCAACTCGAACGCGCCGTGCAAGAGGCAATGACTCTGCTGAAGCAGCGGCCGATCGATCGAATGTCGAAGGAGCCCGCTCCACCAACATGGGGGCAGCGACCCAATAATTAGGACTGAGGAAGAGGCCCACTTCATTAACGCATGCGCTATTGTCGTGGGCCCTACCACGCTCTACCGGTACTGATACACTTTTTTAGATTCTTCGTCTGCGCAATCTCGCCGTTCTCTGCGTCTTGCGGTTATCTTCCCGTTCATAATCGTCGTCTTATAAGTTACCCGTCGAGTTTCACCCTAAGTCGATCCACCCGATCCACTCAACATTAACCGTAACAGAGAACGCCGAGGCCCCGCAGAGAGTTGAAACTGCACCAGCACTCGTTCTACTAAACATCTGTCCGATCCAGTTTGAATTGTGATAATCTCCCGCCCTCTCTCCCGCCTAACGTAATCCGACTATGCGTCTCAAGTTACGGACACGTTTGTCGCTTACTGTAACGTGTACTGTCGCTCTGCTCGCATTCGCTTCCTTCGCTCAATCGCCTCCCCAGCGACCAAAACTGAAAGACTTCGGTTCCAGTCTGGACAACCTCAAGAGAGAGCGACCCAAGAAATCGGATCGAAAAAAAGGCGAGAAGAAAACGGGAGACGAGCTTGATGAAGGTGACGTTATCCGAACTGACACCAATCTCGTTACGTCCGAAATTTCCGTCCTCGATGACAGGGGAAATCTCGTTCAGAATCTAAGCGCCGAAGACCTCCTTGTAACCGAAGATGGAGAGCCACAGAAGGTGAGCCATTTTCTTCGCGGCGACGACGTAAAGGTCCCGCGAACGATTGTTCTAATTATCGATTACAGCGGTAGTCAGCTACCGTACATTCGCAGAAGTATCGATGCGGCAAAGGTCCTGGTCGACAAACTCTTGCCGTTAGACGTGATGGCGATCGTCACCGACGATGTTGAACTGCTGGTCGATTTTACGAACGACAAAGAGAAGCTCAAGCAGAAACTCGAATCACTATATCAGCGCACACAGGCAGGTAAGTTAGGCAGGAGCGTTCAATACAGCGCGTTAGTCGCGACGCTCAACGAAGCTTTTACAGAAGAAGATCTCCGTCCAATCATCATCTTCCAAACGGATGGTGATCAGATCTTTCACCTGCGAGATCCGGTTGTCGGCCTGTCGGTCCCGCCGGATTTGCCAAACGATCTAAGGGAAGCAATGCTACGAGCCAGGCAGGCCGCGCCATACGAACCAAACAGCGTCGACTTTTCGTTGTTTGATCTTTATCGAATGGTAGAGAAATCACGCGCAACTGTTTACACGGTCATTCCCGGATATCGATTGCTCAATAAATCCCTGGAAGAACAAATGGAAACCATGAAGAAGATCCAGGAGACGAGGTTGATTCGGGAGGGCAGGTGGAGTCGCGAAGACCAGGAAAGATACAACGCTGTGAAGGATAAGTGGCGAGTTTTTTCGCCGGCTAATTTAGAGCATTCCGCTAAAGAGAATTCCACTATCCAACAAGCTTTGAACGGCGTCGCCTCCCGGGCGGGAGGGTGGACTGAGTTCCTGGAAAAACCGGACGAGGCCGACGCCATCTACAATCGAATTCTGGTTGATATCAATCATCGATACATCATCGGCTATTACCCAACTAATAAAGCTCACGACGGCACCAAACGAAGGATTAAGTTTGCCGTAAAAGATCATCCCGAATACCACGTGGTCGGTCGCAATTATTACTTTTCACCGACACAGTAACGTCACGCTCACAATCCTCCTAAATCCGTAGCACTTAGGAAACATGTTTGTGAAACAGTGCTGAGAGCATCAATTGGAATTGTTCAGTTGATTCTCCGCATTCCTGCGTTACCGAATTCCCGAAGACATCGCCAACACAAGGTATCGTGCGGATTGCCCGGGCTCCGTAATGCGGAAATCGCTGTTACAGCTTTTTCGCAACAATATCGAAATTAAACGAGCGAGGGAGGATTAGATATGTCATCCAGATACGAAGATCGTTATTACGATCGCGACGAAGAAGATTATGGCCGCCGTGACAATTCAGAATATGGCCGCTCCTATGGTGAACGGCCTAACGCTCGTTATCGCTCCGACGATAACGAGAGATATGGTGGCGCGAGATCAAGTGGGGAGTACGGCGGCCGCTACTCGTCCGGCCAGGATCGAGAGCGAGGAAGATATTCGGGACAGGGACAGGGCAACTTTGGTGAATCCGGCGGTCGCTACTCGGAACGTGAAAGCGGATACGGCGAATACGGAGATCGGTATTCATCCGGACGTCAAGGTGGACGTGAGATAGGCAGCTCCGGCGGCAGATATTCGTCAATGCGCGGTGGCTACGGCGGTGAAGGCTACGATCCGAACCGATGGGAGAACAACCGGGGATCAAGCTATCGGGACCGTGAGACAGGCAACTACGATCGTGGGTATCGAGAGGGTCGATACAACGAGGGGAGTTACTCGCAAGGCTACAACTATCCCCGCAGCACGAATCGCGAGACTTATCGTGGTCGCGATTGGAGTGACTACGACCGCGGACAGTATGGTCGAGAGCAAGAAGGCGGGTACGAAAGTGAACGCGGTGAACGAGGCTGGTGGGATCGAACTTCAGACGAAGTAGCATCGTGGTTCGGCGATAGAGAAGCTGAACAGAGACGCCAGATGGATCGGCAACGACAATTTCCCGGACGTGGTCCAAAAGGATACCGTCGGTCGGACGAGCGAATAAAAGAGGACGTAAATGATCGATTGAGTGAAGGCTATCTCGATGCTAGCGAAATAGAAGTGGCCGTGTCGAACAGCGAGGTGACGTTAACGGGCTCAGTAAACACCCGTCAGGACAAACGTCGCGCGGAAGACATCGCTGAGAGCGTTTCAGGTGTTACGCATGTCGAGAATCGACTGCGGGTTACGCAGAGTAGTCTCGATAGACCAGCTCTCGGCACAACGTCAGCAACACAAGGAACCAACACATCAGCGAGCATGGGCGGTTCTACCGGCACGGTAGGATCGACCGGCAATACTGCAACGGGCACGAGTGGCACATCTACTTCTGCGGCAGCAAGTGGTCGCGGCAGAAGCGGAAGCTAGGAGCAGACACAGAGTATGAATAGCGAAAGGGCGGCTCCGGCCGCCCTTTTTCTGCGGTTTTCGTTGCACTCCACTGGGAGTTTAATTAGAGTGAGGCGCCCATTCTCTCCGAAAACCCCATCGAGGTTGTCATGATTTCTTCTAAACAAATCTCAACGACGAACAGATCTCGCAGATCTATCCAAACGCTCATTACTGTCGCTTGCTTACTTGTTGTCGGAAGTACGAGTTTCGCGCAGCAAGCAGCTACGCCGACCCGAGCGGCAGGCAAGCTGATCGAGGTCAAAGTATCTGCCCCGTCGCTTAAAGGTAATCTGTTGGGAGATCCCACCGAACAAGACGTCGCGATCTATTTGCCGCCGAGTTACGAGAGCGCGCCCGCAAAACGTTACGCTGTCGTATATCTGCTTCACGGTTTCATCGGCTCGTACAAGATGTGGACCAGCAATGAGTTTAACCTGCAGGTGTTGATGAACGACATGATCGGCAAGGGTAAAGTGCCGGAGATGATCGTTGTCGGTCCAAATGGTTGGAACTCCAACAAAGGCGCGTTCTACACAAACTCAACCGTCAATGGAAACTGGGAAGACTACATTTATCGCGACGTGGTTCAGTACATCGATGGTCATTACCGCACCCTCGCGCGCGCCGAGAGTCGCGGCATCGCCGGTCACTCAATGGGTGGTTATGGCGCACTCACGCTAGCCATGAAACATCCAGACGTGTTCGGCGCGGTGTACGCGCTGAGCCCTTGTTGTTTAGGTATCGAAGGCGATTTCAGCGCAGACAATCCCGCGTGGCTGCCGACGCTTCGACTCACGTCGAAAGAACAATTGAATAACCCGCCGAAATCATTCGGAGAGTTTTACCAACTGGCATTTATTGGCCTTGCAGCGGCCTTGTCACCAAATCCTTCGCATACACCGCTGCTCGTCGATCTCCCATATCAGGAGCGCAATGGTCATGTTGAGAAGAATGAGCCGGTGTATGAGAAGTGGCGATCGAAAATGCCCGTGTACATGGTGGAAGACAACAAGTCCAACCTCTTAAAGTTGCGAGGGATATTCTTCGATTACGGACAGAACGAAGAGTTTTCGCACATCAAGATCGCGACGCAGCAGTTTTCCAGGGAACTTTCCAACCGCAGCATTCCTCATGTGTTCGAAATCTACGAGGGTGGTACGCACAACAGCAAGATCCGTCAACGGATCGAAACGCGTCTCCTTCCCTTCTTCGCTGAAAAGCTCGATTTCGGAAGTCCGAATTGAGTGCAGTTTGCGACGGTTTCAAAAGTCTAAAACATAGCCTGTCCAGTCTTCGAACACCCGTGCCTGAGCGGCTGTAATTTGCAACCACGGAGAGCGAGACAACGTCTAAATAGCGGTTAGAAAAAGGAGGGTAAGCAATTGACATCAAGGTTTAGCAAGTGGGTCGGTGGCGTGATCCTCGCAACGCTGCTCCTCTCTGGAATTGTCGTTTTCTCCCCCAGTACAGCTGAGGCGCAAACGCGCAGGAGAGTCGTCATCGTACGCACCACTCCATATCGAATTTATCGTCCGTTCGGTTATCGAAGCTGGTGGGGCAGCCCGTGGGGTTACGATCCATGGGGCTATGATTCATACCGCTTCCGCTACGGACAGTACGTGTTTGATAACCACGACGAAGCAGTGTCTGCGGGTTACAAACAGGGCTTTAAAACCGGGAGAGATGATGGCAAGAAAGCGAAGAGCTTTAGCTTTCAACGATCCCACTACTACAAAGAAGCTGGGTTCGGAAACTTCGGTGAAGTTTATCGTTCCGGTTTCGCGAGAGGTTATCAGGAAGGCTACCGCGTTGGCTCAAACGGCCGTAATGCGGGCTAAGGTGGTTTGACAGGATCGCAGGATTCTGAATTCTCGTGATCCTGTCACGACATCGGAGTCTTGCAATCTAAGTTTGAAATTTGGGTTTGGAATTGTCTTATGAGATTGAAAGCCGCGAGTCGGCACTCGCGGCTTTTGTTTTGCGCGTCGAAGAGCCTTGCGGTTTCTTTTTCAATTCACATAACCGCAGAGACGCCGTGGACTTGCCCTGAAATTGTGGACACCAAGATAGCCTGCAGGATTAACGACTCTGGTGAAGAAAGTTCTCGCGCGGCAGTAAGCGGCGACCGATCGCGGTGCGGTCGAAACTAGCAACCGTTTTAGCTTGTTCGTCAACACTGACTAAACGGCCAATGCTTCTTCTTCTTTACGCAGAAACTCCTCTGGCGCCACGATTCTTCCAACAATTGCAGAGGCCGCCACGACGTAGGGCGACGCTAAATACAATTTACCGGGACCACTGCGTCCGGGAAAGTTTCTGTTTTGCGCGCTCACTGTAACCGTCTCAGCGTTCGGTGATGCACCTGGGCCTGCATTAATACAAGCCCCACACGAAGGGTCTATCAACTCCGCACCTGCGCGCTGGAAAATCTCGAGGTAACCTTTGCTTCGCGCGTATTGTTTGATCTTCTGCGAGCCAAATTGAATGTAGAGGTGAACGCCCTCTGCGACACGCTTGCCCTGGTCCAGGGCGCTCTGTAATACCTCGGCATACATGTCCATGTCAGCCATCTTGCCGCCCGTGCATGAACCGCCGTACGCCGCATCGATGCGAACCTCTTCTTTGAGTTCGTCGATCGGGATTCCATTACGCGGATCTCCCGGAGTCGCCACCATCGGACGAATCGCATCGAGATCAATCTCGAAGTCAGCAGCGTATTCTGCGTCCTCGTCGCTGTAGACAAATCCCTTTCGCACTTCTTCAGCATCGAGACCGCGCGTCCTAACTATGTAATCCAGCGTCACTTCATCGGGCTCGATGATTCCAGTAGTACCACCGGCTTCGACGGCCATGTTCGTCAGCGTCGCGCGCTCGTCCATGGACCAGTTCTTCAAATCGTCTCCGGCAAACTCCAGCACCTTACCAATACCTTTACTTGTCTTCATGTAGTCCGTCGCGAGGATGTGCAGCATCACATCTTTCGCCGCTACGTCAGAACGTTTCTTACCTTTCAACACGTAACGGACTGTCTCAGGCACTTTGATACGAATGTCTTTTGTATACCACGCATTCGCCATGTCAGTTGAACCGACTCCGAAAGCGAAGCAGCCAAGCACGCCTGCCATGCACGTGTGGGAGTCAGTGCCGATAACGATCTGTCCCGGAAGGGCGAGATCTTCTACAACTGCATTGTGACAGATCGCTTCCGAACCGCCTTCCGGGTTTTCACCATAGAGCCTGATGTTCTGACGGGCTGTAAAAGTCTCTTGTGTGGTCGCCAAGCCTTCGGCCTTTTCAAGTAAGCCCATCTCACGATGTTTCGTTGACATCACGCGACCAAGGAAAGTTAGGTGATCTCGAAACGCAAAAACCGACTCGGGTTGCGAAACGCGAGCATCGCTTCCGAGCGCCTGCTTAAATAACGACTCAGCCATGGGCGTGACGTATTCATGCGAGAAGCGCACATCGGCGACAGCGAAGAGAGCATCGCCTGGTTTGACAGCGGGGACACCAATTTTTCCGGCGGTCACGAAGGCATGGCGCGCGACGATCTTTTCAACCACCGTCATTGGACGCGCTGGTGTATCAACGAGCGGCGGAGATACCTGCCCGGCCAGCCGAGCCTTGTTGTAGTTGAACAGCCCACCATAACTGACGATGTCTTGGGAGATTGGATCGAGACCTTTTGTGAACTCGTCGAGTGATATCTCTTCACCACGTCGGATTCTTTCAATAAGCGAGAAGTCTGTGGAGGTTAACAAGCCGATGTTCTGCGAATTTTGGCCGTAGATTTTCTCGATGCTTTGAGCGATCACCAGCTGCACACCAGCGGCCTTCTCTGCGTACGGAGCTGTCTCGCGTGAGGAGCCGCACCCTTTCGACAGACCGGAGACAACGACTGAAAAGCCGCCATTCTTCACTTCGTCCTTCTGCACGGCGCCTTCGCGCATTCCTACATAAACGTATTGACCAAGCGTTTCGTCGTAGTAGAAGCAGACCCATCCCGGCGTGATTTCGTCGGTTGAGATGTTGTTCATTAGAGGAAGCTCAGATCGGCTCGCCGATTCTGCAAGTTCCGCTTCCAACGCTTGTGCCTCCGGGCTGCCCGGAGTTGCAGCCAGTTGCCGGCGAATGAGTGAGGTATCCTCAGTTAAAAACAGGATCCGCCCGGAAAGTGTGATCTTATCGGGTCGCGTTTCGTGTGACTGTGGCGCCATCGTGCTCAATAATTCCCTTGATTCTTACCAGTATTTGCGTTCTCACGGAGACTAATTATAACCTCAGGTTGATAAAACCTTTAGTGGCCACTTTGGCGTCTAAGCCTCGAGGTCGTTCGTGAGAGATACAGCGGAGGAGAGTTGATATGAAGTCGTTCGGAAGAAACCTGGGATTCGCGACGTTACTGGGACTGGTGGCGTTGACGATTGGTGCTCGGCAGTCGTCGGTTTTGGCGCAGGAGACTGACGATCCCGTTAAGATCCAAATGTACAAACGGTTCGTCGATAATCGTCTTCCAAATCCACGCGTTGCCTACCAGGCCGCGCGAGACTATCTGCAGAAGTACAGCAAAGACAAAGACCAATATGTCGACTATCTCCAGAAGTGGGCGCTGGCCTATGAACGTGACGACCGAAAGCAAAGTCTTCCGATTCTCATCAACGAAAAGAAATTTGCCGAAGCGTTCAGTACCGGCGAGAAGATACTGAAAGACGAGCCGAACTACTTACGCGCTCAGATAGATCTTGGCTACGCGGGTTATCTCGCAGCATCAGCCAAAGACGAAACTTACAACGCCACTGCACTCGATTATGCGCGCAAGGCCATTCGTGAAATTGAATCGGGCAAGGCCCCTGCGGACTGGGCGCCGTTCAAAGGCAAGGACGACACACTTGCTTATTTGAATTACGCGGTCGGTTTTCTAACACTGAAGACGAGTCCTGACCAGGCGCTCGATTCTTTGCTAAAAGCGGCGCAGTACGAGAGTGATATAAAGAAGACTCCGTCGACCTACTACTTCCTTGCCGTTGCTTATGAATCGGGTCCTTACAAGACACTGTCAACGGCTTATCAAAACACGTATGCGAACAAGCCGGAAACCCCGGAGAGCAAAGCGGCTCTCGAGAAGTTAAATGTCGTCATGGATCGGATCGTCGACGCGTATGCACGCGCGATTGCTGCTGCGGGAACTGACCCGAAGACGGAAGCGAGCCGCAAAGATTGGCTGGCGCGAATGACGAACTATTACAAGTTTCGTCACGACGGAGCTGATACGGGAATAAATGAATTCATCGCGGCGGCGTTGAATAAACCGCTGCCACCGAAACCGTAAAAGACAGAAGGCAGAAAACAGAAGGCAGTTGGTTGCACGGAGGTGCAGCTACTGCCTTCTGCTTTCTGCCTTTACTGAGTCGCTTTTGGTGAGAGCTCGATTTCATATCCATCTGGATCGTTGACGTAAGCGAAAGGCAGATCGGGTCCAAACTCACCACGTTGCTTCAACGTACCTCCTGCAGCGATCACCTGTTCGACGGCGGCGTCGAGTTCCGCTTTATCTTCCAGCTGAAAACCATAATGGCTAATACCGCCGCTCGCTCCAGTTTCTTCTTCAGGTTTGGCCTGGTGAAGCGCGATCAGATCGCAAGACCCAGGCGTGTTGAGGAAGACGATTTCTGAGCCGTACCGAAATTTTTCCTGCATCCCAAAAACGGTTTTGTAGAAGTGCAGCGACCGGTCCATGTCCTGAACCATCAGATGAATGTGAGTTAACCCGAGTGTCTTTATCATTCTAGTCTCTCCTTCAGCCGACTAGGGTCGAACATTATTTGCCATTATCGTTTGCGGCGTATCTGACTGAAAAGCTTGTGGTGTCTTGAGGCGTCGACAGCGGGGCACTCTCCAAGTATTGACTTTCCTCGATCTGACGAATATAAGCGCCCTGCACAACCTCGCAAACCTGAAAGATCTCATGTCCGTCACCCGGAAAATCTCTTCGCTCTTCCACCGCTTCATCAGATACGTGAACACCACGTGGCTCGGTCAGGCGCAACAACTGAATGTCGATCTGATACCTGAAATCACCCGATACTTTTTGTCGGCCGCGGTCGAGGACCGCGTGAGATTTCTGGCGCGCGATGATCAAACACAGGAAGACACGTTTCGGCCATTTGTCTTGCGCGAATATAACGCGCGCATTGAAGACGGGTTGAGGATCGAACTAAAGCAGAATTTTTCGCGCTGTCCGTCCCTGGTTGAGATCGAAAAGAACCTCACCGGTTGCAAGCTTCCAATGAACTGGACCGATGAGTTATTGGCATCGCCTGCATCACTGTGGCAAGTCTTAAGAACGCGAGGCGCCTTCACGACGCGTCGCCTGCGGCCTCACGAGGCGCAAGTCCTTTTCGGAATAATTCTCCGTGCAGTTCAGCAATTCACGCTTGATATTGTCCGGGTTGATTATCCCGCGAAAGGTAAAGGCACGGATGTTCCGGCCGAAGCGCAGCAGATCATTCGTAAAATTTTACGAAAGGTCGACGAAATCGCTCGCCTGATTGAGTCGCCCGTTGAGGTAAAAAGTGCCGCCAAAGCAGAGACTGAATTGAGAGTCGCAGTCGCTCGGGCGAAGGGTGCAGCATGTTTACCCTTGCGACCGATTCCGACGTCTGCACTCGAACATGAAGACCTCGAGAAACACTACGTCGGAAGACCCGATGAAGATGCGCTTCGTCTCGCGCGGCAAATTCGTCACGCTGATGGAACGATCCTGGTGACGGGTTATCGCGGAGTTGGAAAATCCTCGTTCGTGAACAGAGTCATCTTCCACACGCTTGAGGCGCAAAAAGAGTTTCCGAAGGATGGTTGGATCGTTGTGCCCGTCAACGTCAACCTCGCGAAGATCGCCGGCGTTCAGAATATTCTGCGCCTCACTCTTCGCGCAGTTCGCGAAGCGTTGCTTGAATCAAATAGTCGACAACCTCGACGCATCAGAGCCCGCGACTCGAACGAATTCGGTTCTGTTCTACTTCCGCTTCGAACTGAAGAGGAAATAGAACGACTCGAGGAGGCATACATTCGTGCCACCTACAAAGTAACGATGAGTCAAACGAACGGAACTGAGAGACGGTCGGACCTCGGTAGTTCGTTCAGTCTGGGCGCCAGCAAACTTGCCACCGGTGTCGTGGGTGTTGAGCTCGGGAAATTTCTCGAAGCGGGTGTAAAGAGGACAAAGATTGAAAAGATCAATCGCGAACTGAACCTTCTCGATTATGACGAGAATGCAGCAGAACAAGATCTTGCAAAGCTGATTTACAGCCTGGCCACTCCCAGACCGCTGTACGGTGAAAACGGCGGTAAGAACGTCCAAATCAAATTGGTTTTTGTTTTTGATGAACTCGACAAGATGGATGTCGAGCAAGGGTTGAAGCCCATGATCGAAGGGCTGAAGAACCTCTTCCTGCAGCAATACTCTGTCTTTATTCTCGTCACGAGCAAGAGGTTTTACTACGATCTGCTGAAAGACCGCGCAATTGAAGATGCAATGCTCAACAGTTATTTCAGCGCGATCGTGCACGTGCCCCTCCTATCATTCGCCCAGGCAAGAAAGATGGTTGAGAACTGGGTCGATTGGGATGCCACTGAACAACTTCAAACCAAATCGCCGGAAGAATTAAAACTGATCGAACAACTGACTCGCGTTTTGGTTTATCGCTCTTTTGGTAATCCGCGCGACATCATCCGCGAACTGCGACTAATGCAGGAATGGGCGGATACCGAACAGCCGTACCTCACAGACCGGTTGTCGAAATCCCCAGCGTTACAGATTTTCGCGGCTATCCAGGACTGTGTTGAGAAGACTGCCGTTCCGCAGCAGTCGACGTCTGTTACTACGAGAGATAGCGATGGGTCGGTCGCTTTGGTGTCGGAACGACTTGTCGGAGACGAAGCCAGGCTCGAACAAATTCGTCGTGGGCTCTACATTCTTACCGAAGAGTTAATCAATCGACAGACGTTAACTCTCGACAATAGAAAACCAGATAGCGCGACTACAGAATCCGTTGAGCAGAAGACCAACGGCTCGGCTCTCTGGCAACATCAGCTCGAAGAACTTCTCGGAAAGATCACGAAACCAGCCACCAGCTCAAGCGAACCAACTGCGCTTGCCAAAATTCAGCAAGACAACTTTAGTTTGCTTTCGGTCGAGGACGTGCGTCAGCTCGCGAAGAGGCTCGGCGGCTATTTGAGTCTCGTGCACGACAACCCGGACTTGTTTCCCACTGCCGAAGAGTGGGGGCAGCGCCGGCCACTGTTTTTAATGCAAGGTGTGGATCAGCTGCGAGTCACTAATGATTTCTACGCACTGACAGGCCGGCAGGCTTTAGCGGCCAATCCTGAAAGTCATGAGTCGGTGTCGCACAAAATGACACCGGAGGATTTGACAGCGGAAGCTGAGAATCTCGCAGGGCAAGCGAGTTGGGCCTCGAAGCTGGCCGCAATCAATATCATCAGTCAACTTCCGTCAGCGAAAGTCTCCCCGACGCTGGAGCAGTTCTTGTGGACCGTCATGGCAGACGATCACGAAGCGAGTCATCGTTTGGCTGCCGCAGAACGGTTAACACCTTTAGGGTTATTCAAAGACTCAAACCGAATAGCTTTGATCCAAACTGAGAAGGACGAGCGTATACGCTCTATTCTGATCCGGCTTCTCGGCGGCGCCTCAAACAAGGAGTCTCGCAAACTCGCAACCGATACGATCATTCAACTACTGAAAGACGACGCGGGAGCGTCGGCGCGAATCTTGTCAGACAGTGTAGCGATTGAAGCATTAACTGTGTTGCAAACCGTCGCGGATCGCGATGAAACAGATACTGTTCTGAAGTGGTTGATTAGCGGCTTGAAGGGTGAACTCGTCGAGTCAACAACGATTAAGGTTCTAACGACGTTTGCCGAGAAGTTTCAGGTTGATACAGCAGAAAAGGTCCTTACTACAGAAGGTGTCCTGCGGTTCTTCCTTCAAGGTTCCAACCAGGATGTGTGGCAACAATTAATCAACCCCGGCTCACGTCCATCAGAAACGACTTTGAAGCTTTACCTGCGCGAAGTGTTTCGACCACGTCCGTTAGAGTATGCGGCGAAGTTGTTGAGCGTGGATGAAAAAATCGATGTAGATGATTTGCTTGCCTACCTTTGGGAAGTCTCACTGGAAAATTCCGAAGAACTCTCATCAGTAGTTTTCACTGAACTATTGAATCGAAGGGACGAGCAAACCACTTCTGGCAAGAAGCGGTTGCTCGATTCGCTGCGGAAGACGAGGGAATTTCAGAATCGGTTGCTACCTTCTCTAAATCGGGCGTTGTCGAAAGCGATTGAGGGTGGGAAATATAAAGACGCTGAGGCTGATTCTCTCCGTGAGACGCTCAAGGAATTGGAGAAGCAGCCAGAACCTCCACAACCGCCAAAACCCAAATTCAACCCGGCTGACATATTCAAGCGGCCTACATCACTTTATAACTTCGGCACCGTTGAAAGCACCCGATCGGAACGAAACTGGAATCTCACCGTTGGGCTGATAGCAGCTTCGGCAGTTTCATTTCTCCTCGCCGCGTTGTTCTTTAGACGGGGTCTTGATGCAGACGCGTCTTTCGGGACGATACTCGCGAGTCGATTCATTCTATTATTTATGGACGCAGCAATTGCCTTCCCGTTCTTTCAGTACTTTCTGACGGACAGGCAAACCAAATCCCCTGCGGAGACCTCTTCGAGTCTAGTGGGAGCCATTGCACCCGCCGTTCTCTTAGTTGTTTATCTACACGGCAGATATATCGCACCCTTAACGTTATGGACCCAGGTGGTTCAGTTTCTGGTTCACCTTCCGGCTGTGTTTTTTGCATATGCGGCCGTGTGGCTTCCCGTTGAACGTACATCTGCTCGTTATTCCTTAACCTGAAAGTGTTAGACTGTGAGCACTATGGTTGTGAAACGCATCGAAGCAGATGTTCTCCAGGACCTCGATACACTGCGGCGGCTTGGCCGCGCTCGCGAGTTTATCGATCATTGCTACGATCATCCGCTTAGCCTTGACCAGATCTCCGAGAAAGCATGTTTCTCGCGCTACCATTTCCTGCGGCTGTTCCGGCAGGCATTCAATCAAACACCGCATCAATACCTCATTGAGCGTCGTATCGAGAAAGCCAAAGAACTACTGAAAGGCGACGAACTGCGCGTCACCGACGTTTGCTTCGAAGTTGGCTTTCAAAGTCTTGGTTCGTTCAGCACGCTATTTCAAAAACGCGTCGGCCACGCGCCGATAACGTTCCGCGAAAAAGCGAAAGCCACTGAACGTGCGAAACAACAAGTGCCGGGTTGTTTCCTGTTCATGTATAAACTCGAATCTGCCTGAAGAACATCCACAGATACACAGGACGCAGGAGCAGCAGGCAGGTGCAGGTAGGGTTGAGTCGTTAAGTCCTGCACCCGCCTGCTGCTCCTGCCTCCTGTAATGTATCTGTGGGTACTCTTAAGCAATTTTCGAGAAGCCGAATATTCCGGCATTCAGTACCATCCCCTTAATCAGTTCAAACAAAAACTCATCGATGAGAGGTTAACTATGATCCGCAAGATGTCTCACGCCACGATTTTCGTGAAGAACCAAAATGACGCTCTGGAGTTTTATCGCGACAAGCTCGGGTTCAAAGTACATACCGATGCGATGGTCGGCGACGACTTTCGTTGGCTCACGATGTGCACGAATGACCAACCAGATTTTGAAATCATCCTGATGGAGCCGAAGCCGGGGATGCTGATGGACGAAGAGACTTCCAACCAGGTGCGCGCCTTATTGGCGAAGGGGGTGCTCGGCGCCGGCGCCTTTAATACCGACGATTGCCGCGGCACGTATGAGGAGTTAAAAGCGAAAGGGGTGGAGTTTTTATCAGAGCCCGCGGAACGTTTCTACGGAATTGAAGCAGTCTTTCGCGACAATTCAGGCAATTGGTTCAGCCTCACCCAGCCCGCCGAAGGACACAACTGAGCGCATTGATGATTGTAGATTGAAGATTTTAGATTGGTCGGCAACCAGAGGCTCCTTGAAAGATGAGCAGCCCTGTCAATCTACAATCCAAAATCTAGGTACTGGTTCACTTTGGTTTGCGGTTTCTGTCTCAACTCACATAACCGCAGAGCCGCCGAGGACCCAGAGGTTGCGCAGAGACTTGAAACTGAACCAGCACCAAAATCTACATCAACTTGGCAATCAGCAATCTCAGGGGTTAGCATACCCGCGCTTTTCGTTCGAATACTTTTGTCGAAAACGATAGGAGTAATCCCCAATGAAAAAGAGGACTGCAGTCCTGGGTGTGCTACTGACCGTCTTGTTAGCGGCCTTCGTATCTGCCAAGCCAACTGATCAACCAAAAATGGAAGCGGCTAAAGCCGATCTGCTCGCGGCACGCGCACAATTAATGCAGGCTGAACACAACAAGGGAGGTCATCGCACGAACGCGATCGCCTTCATCAACCAGGCGCTTACCAATGTGAATCGCGGAATTTCATTCGCCCAAAGACATAATCACGCCAGCACCACCATCAGTGTCGACCAACCGCACATGGAGCGGGCGCTTGATCACTTGAAAGATGCCCGCAATAATCTCGATCAAGCGACAGCTGATAAAGGCGGGTTCCGAGCCAAGGCTATTGAGCTCGTCAACAAGGCTATCGACCAGGTGAAGCTGGGTATCGCGGCTGGCTCTAACTAATGGCGACTTTCACGTTCTGATTATCGGGGACAGCCTTCAACCGGCTGTCCTTTTGTTTTCCGCACTCACAATGCGACACCGCCTTAAATGGACCGAACGCACATTCGACTTTAGCTATCCTGTCGGACTCTATCCGGAAATGATCGAACGGCTTCGCGGTACCGTGCCTCGCCTCGAAGACCACTTCAAAAACTTATCTAGCGAAACGCTGACGACCCGCCATGACGATCGGTGGTCCATGCAGGAAAACGCCGGCCACCTTATCGATCTCGAAGCCCTCGTGCAGCAACGGATCGAAGAATATGTCTCAGGCTCAGCGGTGCTCCACGCCGCCGACATGAGCAACCGCAAAACCTACGAAGCAAATTACAATGATGTGAACGCAGCGGATATACTGAAGACGTTTCGCGAGCAACGCACAGTAACTATCAAACGACTGGATCAACTTGACGATTCACTGTTCTCCCGCAGCGCGCTCCATCCCCGGCTGAACGTACCGATGCGACTGGTTGATCTACTTTTCTTTACTGCCGAACATGACGATTATCATTTGACGCGCATTGCCGAGCTTTCGGCACTGTTAGCGACCTCTTGAGCCCATATGACAAAACGATACCTCCTGTTTCTACTGCTATTCGCCGCCGCGGCAACCGTTAACGCACAACAGCCATCTCTGGATGCGCTTGTCGAGCGGGATATCGCGTCGCTCGTATCGACTTACAAGATGCTGCACGCTGCCCCTGAACTCTCGCATCGCGAAGAGAAAACCTCAGCCTTCATTGCCGGAGAACTTCGCAAGCTGGGATTCACAGTCACAGAGCACATCGGCAAGTATGAACATTCGGACTGGGTGGGTCACGGGATTGTCGCAGTGATGAAGAATGGCGCTGGTCCAACAGTACTAGTGAGAAGCGAACTCGACGCTCTTCCTGTCGACGAACAGACAGGCGTGCCGTACGCGAGCAAAGTAAAAACCAAAAACGATGCTGGCCAGGAAGTCAGCGTGATGCACGCGTGCGGTCACGACATCCACATGACCTCACTCCTTGGGACCGCTAAGCTTCTAGTTGAGTTGAAAGATCAGTGGCACGGAACGCTGGTCATACTTGGACAACCGGCAGAAGAGACAATCGACGGCGCGCGTGCTGTTCTACGCGATGGACTGTACGAAAAATTTCCAAAACCGGATTACGCGATTGCGCTACATGACGATGCGGGACTCGAGACTGGTCGTGTTGGCTATACTCCCGGGTATGCGTTGGCGAGTTCTACGTCGGTCGATGTGAAGATTCGTGGGCTCGGCGGCCACGGTTCGAGACCCGATGCTTCGAAAGATCCGATCGTCCTGGCAGCGCAGGTTATCATGGCATTGCAAACGATCGTCAGCCGCGAAAATTCGCCGTTTGATCCGGCAGTCGTAACTGTCGGATCGATCCATGGCGGCACGCGCTACAACATCATTCCCGATGAGGTCAATCTCCAGCTGACTGTCAGGACCTACAAAGAAGAAGTTCGAAAGCGAATTCTTGCTTCGATCGAGAGAATCGCCAAAGGTGTGGCGATGGCTGCGGGCATTCCAGATGATCGCGCCCCAATCGTGAAGGTGAGCGATACGGAAATTACAAGCTCAACTTACAACGACCCTCAGTTGACTGAACGAGTCGCGTCCGCATTTCGACGAGCGCTGGGCGACGACAACGTGACGCAAGTGGCGCCGATTATGGCGAGTGAAGACTTTGGATATCTCAGTCTTGATCACAAAATTCCATCGGTGATCTTTTGGTTGGGCGCAGTGGATCCAGCGAAAGTAAAACAGAGCAAGGAGACAGGAATACCTTTGCCGTCTCTTCACTCGTCGTTGTTCGCACCCGTACCGGAACCAACTCTCCGCACGGGAGTAAAAGCGATGACTGCCGCAGTGCTGGAGTTGATGAAGAAATAACGGCAACGAATAATAAGGACTACTCTCATGCTTCATATAGTCAACGGGGAATCGACGGCCGAGACGCTCAAGCGCACAAAGATCAAAGGCGAGATCTTTTCGTTCAAAGACACTCTTATCAATGGTCCTGCGCCGCCAACAAACAATCGTCATGAATGGCGAGCAGTCAGAGTCCAACACCTCACGGACACCTACGGATTGAAACGAACCGAATGTGAGCAGGAGTTTCAGAACCAGGAATCGGCACTGACTTCTGCTCCAAAGCACGATGAGGTCGTGTTGTGGTTTGAACACGATCTGTTCTGCCAGCTGAATCTTTTGTATCTACTCGACTGGTTTAAAGAGACGGATTTACGGAAGACGCGACTTAGCTTAATTAATATTGGGACGTTTCCGGGCCGAAAAGATTTTCGCGGTCTCGGTGAACTAAACCCGGATGAGCTCGCGTCACTCTTTCCTAAGCGCGAACGGATAACGAAAGCGCATCTGGAACTCGGCGCGAAGGCATGGCAGGCGTTTCGTTCTCCGAATCCGACTGCGATAGAACTACTTCTTCACACCGACACGTCTGTCTTCCCGTTCCTTGCGCCTGCGTTTACCGCTCATCTGCGTCGCTTCCCATCAACGGTTAACGGGTTGGGTCAGATCGAGCAAACGGGTCTAAAGCTGATCGCTGATGGCTGCGGTAAGTTTCTTGAAATGTTTCCGAAGTTTATCGCTGCGGAAAAAACGTATGGACTGGGCGACACTCAACTCTGGGGCACGCTGGTCAATCTGAGTAAGGGCAACGATCCGCTGGTCAAGATAACGAATGCGCGTGCGGAAGCTGCCATTGAGCCAGCTGCGCTCAAACGCGCTCAGTTCAAGATCACAAAGGCCGGCCAGTCGGTGCTTGATGGCAAGTCAGACTTCATCAAGCTAAACGGCGTCGATCAATGGCTCGGAGGCGTTCATCTTGTAGGAAGAGAGAAGCTTTGGCGCTGGCATGATCCTGCCGGACGGCTTGCTTTCGTTGATTCGAGTTCCAGTTCTTAATGGTGAGGCTTTGAGCCGATCTCAATTGAACGGAGTACCACCTCATTCCATTGAGATCGCTCTCATACTCCAATGTCAATTCCAATCGTAAACAGGTTGGATAAGCAGATCGTCGAAGATTCGCGATTCAGCCAGAGCTTCCGCGACGAGTTCATCGTTGCGCAGCGTGACCTCGGGTTAGTGTTTGGCGATCGACCGACGTGCCCGTTTCTGCGTCCCCACATCGTCCCTCGACACAGGTATGACGCGATAAAGTCAGCCGCCGAATCGATCGCGAACGCGGTTGAAACCGTAGTCGAGAGCGCTCTGACCGATCCTTTGCTGATGAAGGTCCTTGGCCCAACTGCTGATGAAGAGGCGGTTGCTCGGATGGATCCCGGCTACAAACGTCTTTGTGTCACGAGCCGGCTCGATTCGTATCTCACTGCAACGCATTGTAAGTTCCTCGAATACAACGCAGAGACTCCCGCTGGAGTGGGCGATCAGATGCAGCTTGAGAAACTGTTGTTTGAGTTACCGAACATGAAAGAGTTTCTCGCAGCGAACGAACACTGGAGTCCACAGCCACACAACAAACTCTTACAGTCGCTACTCGCGACGTATGACGATTGGGGCGGTAAGAAAGCATACCCGCAGATTGCAATCGTCGACTGGAAGGGAGTGTCGACGGAACAGGAGTTTCGAGTGCTGCAAGAGTTCTTTGAAAAGGCTGGACACGACACTCGGATTGTTGATCCCTCTGAGCTTACTTACGACGGTGAATCCCTGAGGTTCGGCGATTTCAATATCGACATTCTGTACAAGCGCGTCGTCATTCACGAATTCCTGGGACGTTTTGGCCTCAACCATGCGCTGGTGGATGCGTACAGAGACAAGCGCGTCTGCATGGTGAATTCGTTCCGCGCAAAACTAGCGCACAAGAAAGCCTCGCTCGCAGTGTTGAGTGATCCCAACTATCGCGCCCTCTTCTCTGATGATGAAAGTGAGACCATTCGACGCCACATTCCGTGGACGCGCGTGGTTGCACCGAGTAGGACGACTTATCGAGGCGACGAATACGATCTGCTTTCGCTGATCACGAATGAGCGAGAACATTTCGTCCTAAAGCCAAATGATGATTACGGCGGTCACGGTGTCCTCCTCGGATGGGAGACGGATGCTTCCGACTGGGCCCGTTCCATCGACGCCGCACTCAAGCGTCCATACGTTGTGCAGGAACGCGTACCGGCCGAGAAGGTTGTCATGCCGACCTTCGCAGGCAACGTTGCGCTCGAAGAGATGTTCGTTGACTTCAATCCTTTTTTGTTTGAAAACGAAGTAGAAGGAGCGCTGGTGCGTTTGTCCACCTCGCCGATCGTTAATGTGACCGCGGGAGGTGGACAGAGCGCGTTATTAGTGCTGGAGTAATACGCATGGACGTTGAAGCAATTCGCAAATACTGCTTGTCGCTGCCCAATGTCACCGAAAAGGTTCAATGGGGAAACGACTTGTTGTTCTGCATTGGCGGAAAGATGTTTGCTGTCGCAGCGTTGGACGCAAAGTATTCGACGAAGCTTTCGTTCAAGTGCACACCAGAAAAGTTTGCTGAACTCGTCGAGTCAGAAGGAATCATTCCTGCACCTTACGTCGCACGGTATCACTGGGTAGCGTTGGAAGATTGGGATGCGCTACCACAAAAAGAACTAAAAGAACTCCTCAAAACTGCCTACCAACTCGTTCACGACAAGCTGCCGAAAAAAGTGAAGGCAGGCATGGTGAAGTAAGCAGCCGCCTTCATGAGATACCACCGACTTCATGTCGGCGGTGTATTAGTTTCAGCCTACAACGACGCCCTGAAACCTGATCAGCGCGCTCCGCGCGCCGTAGAGTCGGGTTCGCGCTGTGTAGGTTGAAAGTGAAAAACCACCGACATGAAGTCGGTGGTCTCTTTGTAATCACGCCAGGGCGCAAGTTTCGACCCCGGATTCGTTCTCATAACTAGAGGGTGCTGGCGATCGGCATTTTGGGCCAAGGCAATAGTTTCCCGCCGAACCGTTTTATCGACTCCTAAGCCCTCCGTTCGATCTATTTCATTTCACTCCGGAGGTTGATATGGCCAGGCAGCTGTCTTTCCTTTTATTCGCGCTTCTGTTTGTCTTCACCACGAATTCATTCGCTAACGCATCGCCCGCGGCGCTGGCCAACAAGGCCGTTTCTGAGGATGCGAACGAGGCTGCGGCGGCAATCGCAGAATTGCGAGCGATGGGTCCGGCCGGACTGCAAACTCTCCTAGAAGCCAATCGCGACGCTATTGACCAGCACATCGCAAATCCAACGCTGAAAGCCACGCCCGATTGGCTGCGCATTAACGCAGCACTCGATGCGGTGAGTCAACAGAAGGATAGTTACGTCGCAGGTCTCTACTGGTACACAGATTTGTCCGAAGCACGCAAAGCCGCAACAGCTGCAGGCAAGCCCATTCTGTCCTTGCGACTGCTCGGTAAGCTGACTGACGAGTTGAGCTGCGCTAACAGTCGCTTCTTCCGCACTGTTCTCTACTCAAATGCGACCGTCGCTCAATCGCTACGAGATCGTTTCGTCCTCCATTGGCAGAGCGAACGCCCAGTGCCTGTGATCACGATCGATTTTGGCGATGGCAGAACAATTAAACGCACGATCACCGGGAACAGTATTCACTACATCCTCGACAACGAGGGTCGTCTGCTGGATGCGCTGCCCGGTCTTTATGGTCCAACTACGTTTCTGCAAGGACTTACTGATGGCGAGACTCTCTTCCAACAACTGCGAACGGCTAATCCTCAAGCACGCCTCATGCAATTGAACGCATATCATCGCGCTCGTCTCAACAAAATCTCAGTTGCGTGGTTGGAAGACATCAAACGGATTGGCGGCAAAGAGCCTGAGGGTGTGGCGATCGAACGAGGGCGAAATGGTGAGGCTCTCAGCATCATGCCGCTCGCGGTTTCGAAGGCAATGACCGAATCAACGATGCTGCGCGGAATGATGGCCGGTTCGGATGCGCTGGGTCGAATAACCGATGAAGCGGCGTGGAAGAAAATTGCCGGGCTCCACATCGCTGAAGCCAGGCTGGACGAAAACAGCATCAGCTTGATTACGCGTCAAACCCAGGGTTTGCCAGATGCCGCAAAGTCTTTACCGGCCTTGTTACGTCAGTTTCAGGAACTGATCTCGCTCGATACTGTGCGCAATCAATATCGCATGCACACACAAATCCATGGCTGGCTGATTGCGGATCGTGGACGCAGCGATCTCGCGACCTTCAATGCAAAGGTATATACCGAACTCTTCATCACTCCGAAGTCAGATCCATGGCTTGGCTTATTGCCGGCTGATGTGTACACCGGCCTGGAGAATGGCGGGGTGGTAGCGAAATAGGAGCAGGGTGGAAGTCACTTGAGAATCATTATTTGATATTTAAGATTTGAGATTTGGAATAGACAGCCGATACGCAGCGTGCAGCGATTGGCATGGACCGCACATGCGGCGTACTGCGAAACTCTTAACCAAATCTCAAATCTTAAATATCAAATAATAATTCTCAAATGATTCCTGCTCCTGCTCGCTGGTCCTGCCTTCTGCCCTGCTTCCTGTTCGCTACTCCTGACCTTGTGGTAGTGTCTCAGCGGCTTTTCCACCTACTTCATCAGCACAGAGAGAATCACTTATGCGGCTACGGATTGTTCTGCTTACAACAGTTTTGTTTCTCACCCCGTTCCCGGATGGTCAAAGCCAAACGATTCAACAACAGGTCCGCGATTTCAGAAAAACAAACGAACACCGGCTGCTCGGTGAGTTCTTGAATCTTCTGTCAATTCCAAACGTCGCCTCTGATCGCGCGAACATTCGAAAGAACGCCGAGTTGATCATGCAGATGATGAAGCAGCGCGGCTTGGATCCACGACTGCTGGAAGCAACCACACCTAACACGCCGCCTGCTGTTTTCGCTGAAGTAAACACCCCCGGCGCTACTCGCACGCTTATTGTCTATGCACACTATGATGGCCAACCCACTGATCCCAAACAATGGTCAGGCAGCTTGCCCTGGCAACCAGTATTTCGCTCAGCACCTCTGGAATCCGGTGGCCAAACGATCGCTCCTCCGGGTACCGCTGATGCGATCAATCCTGAGTGGCGCATCTATGGTCGCTCGACATCGGATGATAAGGCCGGTGTGATGACCATTCTCACTGCCTTCGAAGCGCTAAAAGCCAAAGGAATTCCACTGACCTCGAACATCAAATTCTTTTTCGAAGGAGAAGAAGAGGCTGGGTCGCCACATCTTGCCGAGATCATCAAGGCGAATAAACAACGGCTCGAAGCAGATGCGTGGATTATCTGCGATGGACCAGTGCATCAATCGGGAGTTAAGGAAGTAGTGTTTGGTGTGCGCGGTGACGTCAACGTCGACCTCACGCTTTACGGCGCGAAGCGACCACTCCACAGCGGTCATTACGGAAACTGGTCGCCGAATCCTGCAGCCGCGTTGGCCCAACTACTTGCCTCAATGAAAGATGCTGACGGACGCGTTACGATCGCAGGTTGGTACGATGATGTCGAACCATTGGGTGAACTCGAGAAAAAAGCAATCGCCGAAGCTCCTCAGTACGATCGTGAGTTGAAGATTCAGCTGGGTCTGGCAAGAACTGAAGGCGGGAGCAAGTCGCTTCTCGAGTTACTCAACCTACCGTCATTAAACATAAACGGTTTCGCTAGTGGTGATGTTGGATCATTAGCTCGGAACGTTATTCCTACGACGGCGACAGCCGTACTCGATTTGAGACTTGTGAAAGGAAACGATCATGGCCGGCAAGTGCAGCGTTTGATCGAGCATGTCCGTAAACAGGGCTATTTTGTATTGGATCGGGAACCAACCAATGAAGAGAGACTGCAACATACGAGAATCGCCACCATCGTCGCTCGTGCCGGAGGCTACAACGCTGAGCGAACAAGAATGGATTTGCCGATCTCGCTTGCAGTCATTAGCGCGGTCCAGTCAACTTCGGAGCAGCCGATTGTGAGGCTCCCAACATCGGGTGGGAGCCTTCCACTATCGATCATTACTGACAATCTGAAGACAGTTACGATGACAGTTCCAATCGCGAATTACGACAACAACCAACACGCGGAAAACGAGAACTTGCGTATACAGAACCTTTGGAACGGGATCGAAACCTACGCCGCGGTTATGACGATGGCTCGATAAAAACGCTAAGAGCCAAGAGCTGAGAGTTTCGTTGTTGTTCGCGATGTACTGCGTGAAGAAAGTTCAAAGTTCTTCTCTTCGCTCTTAGCTCTTAACTCTTGGCCCTTAGAACGTGCAGCCGTACGCTTTCATCGATGTCTTCGCGGAATCTAACTGCGTCTTGCAAACGCCAACGAGCGTCGCTTTCGTCTGCGGATTTGCGGCTAGTTGTTTCCAGGACTTCCGCCATTGCGCCAAGCCAGTATTAAACTGAGCGCGCGCCTGCTCGGGAACTTTGTCTCTAACACAGGCTTCATACTTCGCGATGAACGCATCACATTCGGGAACACCGATTGAATCAGCACTGGCGGTCGTCGACGTTGCCGTCGTTGCTGCCGGAGAACTGGCAGGTTTAGTCGTCGCCGGGGTCGTAGCATCCCTATTTGTAGTAGATTCGGATTTCGAACAGCCAATCATTAACATCGCAACCAGAAGAGTAAGAACCAGAATTAGCGATTTTGACATTTGATTCTCCACAGTCAGGGAAGACTGTTTTAGTGGAATGGATAAAGCGGCCGCATCATACACGACCTTGGCCCAATTTGGTTAAGTTTGTAAAACTCGGCTGTGGTCTTTGGTCAACGTCGTGGCAAACAGTCAGTACCGAAACGCGGTAGCGTCGGGTCAATGCTTCGTGTAGTACTCCTTGACAAGAAAGTGAACCCGACGCTACCGCGTTTCGGTACTGACTGTTTGGTCTCGCGAGTCGAAAGGTAGCAACAACATCCAAACGGCAAAAGCTGAAAACCAAATACTGAAGATCTAGAAACAACTATGCGCGTCACGTGTTGTATTGTCGGCGGTGGCCCAGCGGGAATGATGCTGGGGTTGTTGCTGGCGCGCGCTGGGGTTGACGTTCTCGTGCTCGAGAAGCATAACGACTTCCTACGCGACTTCCGCGGCGACACCATTCACCCGTCGACTCTCGAACTGATGAACGAGTTGGGTGTGCTTGACGAGTTTCTTACCCGCCCTCATCAGGAACTACAACAACTAGCTGGACAAGTCGGAGACGAAATCTTACCGCTAGCCGACTTCTCACATTTGCCGACCAAAAAGAAATGCATCGTCTTCATGCCGCAATGGCACTTTTTGGATTTTCTCGCTGACCACGCCCGGCAATATCCAACCTTCCAATTGTGGATGGATGCGGAAGTGACTGATTTAATCGAGAACGCCGGCCAGGTTGTCGGCACACGAGTGAAGACTAAGGATGGTCCGTGTGACGTCATGTCAGATTTGCTGGTCGGCGCCGACGGACGTACTTCCGTGGTCCGTGAACGAGCAGGCCTCGACATTGAAGTACTTGGTGCACCGATGGACGTCATGTGGTTTCGAGTCTCCCGGCGATCAGATGATCCGAGCCAGGCCCTCGGTAGATTTGTTGGCGGCAAAGTGATGGTGATGCTCAACCGGGACGAATATTGGCAATGCGGTTACGTCATCCCCAAAGGCACGCTGGACCATGTGAAGATGCGCGGCATCGAGGCCTTTCGTCATGACTTGCAAACGATCGCCCCGTTTTTGGCCGATCGCACGAATGAAGTTCGGGATTGGGACGACATTCGACTGCTGACAGTCCGCGTCGATCGGCTGCGGAAATGGTATCGCGGAGGTCTGCTTTGCATTGGCGACGCGGCGCATGCAATGTCGCCGCTTGGAGGCGTTGGCATAAATCTCGCGATACAGGATGCAGTCGCAACTGCAAACATTCTCGCTGAACCACTGAGAAACAAGACACTCACGGAGAACGATCTAGCAAAGGTACAACGTCGTCGCATGTTTCCTACGCGTCTTACACAGGCGGCGCAGGTGTTCATGCAAGACTATGTATTGAGTCCCATACTCGGGAGCAACGAACCGGACTCGGTTCCTTTCGTGCTGCGACTGTTCAAGTGGTTCCCTGTTTTACGACGAATCCCCGCGCGATTGATCGGCATCGGCGTCAGGCCGGAGCATATAAGAGGGATGAGGGATGAAGGATGAAAGCAACGCGCTGAGTCAATTCTTCTTATACATCCTCATCGTTCATCCTTCGCCACGCCGTTTGGCTAATTCACACCTCGTTCAGTACGATTAGCAAAACCCCTTTTTCGACACCAAAACAATTTTCGGGAGACGATCGATTATGAAGACACTACTCAGTCTACTGGCTGCGTTGATTCTGCTTCCCGGCTGCGCACGTGCGCAGGACATGAGCGGATACCATCACGGCTCTCCATCACCGGCCGCCGACACCAATGAGACCCAGGAGTGGGCCAAGCAGCGACTCGCAAAATCGCCGCGTCATCAGGAATGGGTCAACGTCAAGAATGGCGATCGCCACGTGAATAGCTTCATCGTTTACCCCGAAGTTAAGAACAAGGCTACTGCTGTCATCGTCATTCACGAAATCTTCGGCATGAGCGATTGGGTGCAGAGCTTGACAGACCAACTCGCTGAGGCGGGATACATCGCGATTGCTCCCGACTTACTTTCGGGGATGGGACCTAATGGCGGTGGTACGGCTTCGCTCGGAGGTGGAAATGCCGTTGGTCAGGCCATTCGCGCATTGCCGCCCGATCAGATCACCGCGGACCTCAATGCAGTGGCCGACTACGTTAAGAAACTGCCGGCGTCGAACGGCAAGATCGTTGTGACCGGATATTGTTGGGGAGGTGGACAGTCGTTTCGCTTTGCTACCAATCGTCCTGACGTGAAGGCGGCTTTTGTGTTTTATGGCCCACCGCCGGCTGACGCTGAAGGTAATCCTGACAAGACGGCACTCGCAAAAATCACAGCACCTGTTTATGGCTTCTATGCCGGCAATGACGCGCGCATTAATGCGACCCTTCCTAAAACAGTCGAAGCAATGACTGAGTTGAAGAAGACTTTCGATCCCGTGACTTACGAAGGTGCTGGGCACGGGTTTATGCGCGCGGGCGAAGCGCCCGAACCAACGGCGCCGACTGCAACCGGCAATAAGGAAACGGATGACAAAGCCACCACCAAATATCAAAGTGATGTGACGGCATGGAAGGCCAATAAGAAGGCACGCGACGAAGCCTGGACGCGATGGAAGAAGATTCTAGCCGGCGTCTAAACTAGATGATCCCTCATGAATGCCAGCGCCGCACGAATTATGTGACGTGATGTGTCGTCGTCTGTCAGTGTGTCAAAACCATGAACGCCGTGCGGGTGGTTCACAAACACGAGTGATGCATTTTTTGCGATGGCTGCGTTTACGAAGCCATCGATCGACTCATTGAGTGTTGGTATCTGGTCCAAACCTGCGCGCGCGATAAACATCGGCGGCAGCTTCTCGACATCACCGCCGAGATACGTAATCGGTGAGAAGCTTGAAATAGCGTCTGCCGATTCGTGTTTTTGGTGTAACTCTGATTGGCGGATGTCGAGCAAGGCGTAAAAGGCCAATAGACAACGCACGTAGGCTGGCTTCTCTCGCAATGCGAGGCTCAACATTGGTCCGCCTCCCGAATATGCCGCCAGGGATAGCCGGTCCTCATCAATGTTGAGCGCGTCTGCATTTGTTCGGACGTACTTGATCGCGGCCGTTACGTCACTCGCAGCATCTGCCAGCATGGGCTTCGGGTAGCCCAGACGGTGTGTAAACGTGACGCCAATCAACCCGGACACTGCGGCCAAACGACCCCACGACTTGAACACACCCATGTTCTTTGCTGGAGCTCCGGGCGGTACGCTGCCGTGGATGTATATGACAGCTGGTCGGCGATCGTCGCTCTTTAGACCCGGAGGGATATAAACGTCCATTAAGGCGTGGGCCTCGTCGGTGTATCTCAGTTCTGGTTTCACCAGCACATCTTCCATACCTGGAATCTGGTAGACCACCGGCATCATTGCTATTTGGCGCATATCGCGGTTTTCGGATTTTTGTTCCATATCGCTCCGACTCCAGCTACCAATGTCCAAGAACTCACTGAACCGACGTTCCGTAAAATTCAACTACGCGTCTCGCAGCATCAATCACCTTCTCGCGCAACGACGCGGGCTCAAGTACTTCGAGCTTGGATC
>JBKPMX010000023.1:0-14402 GCA_046765655.1 Acidobacteriota bacterium | reverse complement strand
CTATCTAGGTGCGCCCATAGGCGGCCTTTGGAAAACGACAAACGCTGGTGTCTCTTGGTTCCCGATCTTCGATCAGTTCACTAATGTCGATAGCATCGGTGCCGTTCAAGTAGCGCCATCCGATCCTAATATTGTGTATGTCGGCACGGGCGATTCAGTGCAGGGTCCAGCAGGCGATGGCATGTACAAATCGATCGACGGTGGTAAGACGTGGACGCATATCGGCCTCGAGCAAACTACAAAGATCAATAAGATGGTGATCGATCCCAAGGATCCCAATCGCGTAGTTGTTTCGACGCAAGGCGACGCTGCCCATGATGGTCGGGGCATCTACCTGACGATCGATGGTGGCAAGACATGGCAGAACACGCTGCGACCTGAAAATGCAAACGGCACGCGCGATGTCGAGTATGCCTTCGATATGCCGAACGTGATCTTTGCGACGTCACAAGGCGCCGGCGGAGGGTTTGGCGGCGGCGCAGGAGGCGGTGCGACACAAGGACCGAATGGCACCGCACTCTACAAATCGATCGATTCCGGTAAGACGTGGAAAAAGGTCGACACGCTGCCGCAGTACAACGGGCGCATCAGCGTTGCGATCGCTATGCACACCGGCGCGCAAAGAGTCTACGTGATCGGTACACCACTCCGGGGCGCCTCTGGTCTGTCTCGATCTGACGATGGCGGCACGACATGGCAACACATGGCAGGCGACGAGACGCGAATCGCTAACGGACAAGGAAATTACAGTTCTGGTGTTTGGGTCGATGTCCAGAATCCTGACATTCTTTACACGATCGCTACCACCATCTATCGATCGACCGACGGCGGCAAGACGTTTAGCGCATTCAAAGGTGCTCCGGGTGGCGAGGACCCGCACGTGGCATGGTTCGATCCAACTGACAGCAAACGTATCTTCTTCGGGTTTGATCAGGGTCCCGCAATCACACTCGACGGTGGTCAAACTTGGAGTGGTTACTATCAGATCCCGATTGCGCAGATCTATCACATTGCAACCGACACGCAGTATCCGTACTGGGTCATGGGTTCACAACAAGATACTGGAGCGATCATGACTCGCAGTCGAAGTGATCAGGGTCAGATCACGCAAGTGGATTGGTATCCACTGCCGTCATCCGAGTTCGGTACCGTCGTGCCCGATCCGCTCAAGCCCACCACCATTTACGGTGTCGGATACGGCAACGGCCAAGGGAACGGTTTGATCAAGATCGACCTCGCCACCGGGCAATGGGGCAACGTCGCACCGAACTTCGGTACGAATAGAAGCCTTTATGCTGAGGCTTTTGATTTCTGGAAGCGGTTTGACACCACCTTTGAGCCTAACGCGCTTTACGTTGCCTACAACTGCATTCTCGTAACACGTGACGGCGCCCGAACGTGGAAAGCGTTCAGTCCTGATCTCACGACACCGAAGGGTCAGCCGATGGTACCCTGCGGAGTGGCGCCTACTCCCACACCGACACCGGCTCCCGGAGCAACACCGAATCCGTTTGCGTTCCGCCCTTCGATCTCAGATTTCTCGATCTCGACAGTTAAGCAAGGCGTGGTGTGGTCGGGTAGTGCCAACGGACAGATCTACAACACATTCGACGGCGGCAAGACATGGAACAACGTCACGAACTTCGCCGAACTGCCGCCGGGCACGAGCTTCGTCACTGTTGAAGCCGGACATAACGATGTCAATACCGCGTACGTGCTCGCCAACATCGGCTTCAGTCGAAATCCTACCGTAGGTCCGCAGCAACACTACATCTATCGCACGCACGACGGCGGTAAGACATGGACGCGGATCGTGAACGGTCTGCCAACCGACGAGCGCACCGGCAGCCAGCTGCACGTTATTCGAGAAGATCCGAAACAGAAAGGCCTACTCTTTGCGGGCACCGAGACGACCGTTTTCGTGTCATTCGACGATGGCGATCACTGGCAGTCGTTACAACTCAATCTACCGAGCACGTCGATCCGTGATTTAGTCGTTCATTCGGATCACCACATGAGCGACCTCGTGATCGGTACGTACGGCCGTGGATTCTGGGTGCTCGACGATATGAGTCCATTGCGCGAGATCGCAGCAAAGGCGCAGCAGATTGCGTCGGCGCCGGCATACCTGTTCAAGCCGGGAGATGCTATCCGATCTCGAGCCAACGCCAACTGGGACCAGCCAATGAATCTCGAGATGCCGCACGCACCTAATCCTCCGTTCGGTGCGCTCATCTACTACCACCTGAGCAAGAAACCCGCGGGTGAGATAAAGCTGCAGATCTTCGACTCTGCTAATAAGCTCGTGCGGACAATTACGAGCACGCAGCCACCTTTGTACGACCGACCTCCGTATCCAGATTACTGGCTGATGCCGCCATCCGAGCGTGCTCTTTCGACTAACGTTGGCACGAATCGCATCAACTGGGATCTTCGCTACGACGATCCTCCTGGCTTCAACCCTGACATCAACAACCAGATGAATTCGTCGCCGGGCTCGGTGACTCCGGCGCCGCACGGACCGCTCGCGTTGCCGGGCACGTACACGCTCAAACTAGTGGTGGACGGCGCTACGTACACGCAGACTCTCGTGGTCCATAACGACCCGCGTGTCGGCGAGAGTCCGGAAGTGATGTCGGCTCTGCGAGCACAGGATCGACTTGCGATGGCTGTAGTCGAAGGCATGAAGGAGAGCTACGTGGCTAATGGTGAAGTAGCGGCTTTGCGCTCACAGTTAGCCGCGATCCAGCGCACGCTACCTGCTGATGTAGCGACTGCAGCGACCGCTCTTGATACTAAACTCGCGACGATCGGCGGAACCTTACCTCGCGGCGGACGTGGTGGAGGTGGTGGATTTGGAGGGCCAGTACGCCCGCCCGGTAGCGTGTTGACTTTCTACGCGATCAATAATCTCTACAACACCGTCCTGGGACCACTCGCGCAGAACGGCATCGACATGCCGCCCACTCCTGCGGAGATCGACACGTTGGAAGCCGGCTGCAAGGAATACACAGCCACTGCGAACGCGTGGAAGATGATGCTCGACACTGACGTGGCGGCCTTCAATAGCATGCTTACGAAGAACAATCTCGCCCCGTTGAAGGTTACGCCGTCAGCCATTAGAGCGCCCGGCACCTGCAGTATCCTTTCATTTAGGCCCTCCGCGACCGGTAAGCGAGGAGATCGCGAGGAATAGGCATAGTCGGCAGTAGCCAGTAAAAGTAGGCTTTTTGCCATTCCGATCATCGGTGTAGCCCTTCCAGGCGAAGGGTCAGTAAGGCTTTTCGCCGGCCAAAAAAAACTTGCCCGGTTGTTTCCGAGCGGTATAAGCTGACTCAGTGAGGTTCTGAGAATCCCGAATCTCACACCCTCATCTTTCCCGACCAACTCTCCCAACCCCTACAGCATTTTCATTTCAATCGGCCTTACGCAATGAACTAGTTCGAATACTGACGGAGACGAAAGGGAAACCATGAAGAAACTAACCGTCGCTTTATTGACAGTCCTGGCGACATTCCTGCTGTCGAGTGTCGCGCTGGCGGACACACTCTACCTGCGTGACGGCCGATCATTTCAAGGGACGCTAATCGGCTTCGTCAACGGTCGCTTCGCTTTCAGAGTTATCGACCCAAATCGGAGAACTGTCACGCCGACGACAACCCAACCCGTAAGTCAGAGGGAGTCTATAGCGAGAGACGAAGGAGAGATTAAGTTTTTCCGTCCAGGCGAAGTGGAACGCGTCGAGATCGATGGTCGCTCACTAGACGAACTGAAGTTTGAAACCCGCACTGTTGATGTGCCCCTTGGTCCGAACTGGATCGATTCAGGAATTGATCTGCGCCGCAACGAACGGGTCCAGGTAACGGCGTCGGGAACCATTCTCGCAGGTCGGTCACGAATCACTCCCGACGGATTACGAACAACCGATCCTTATGCACCGCTTCCGACGGCTGCTGAGGGAATGTTAATCGGCGCCCTTGGTAACGATCCAAATTCACCAGTGCTCGAGTTGGGTGCGTCCAAAGAGTTCGTTGCCGAACGTGATGGACGCTTATTTCTGACGGCGAACCGCGGTAACTACACGGATGCTCGTGGATCGTTTACGGTGCAGATTAGGCGTGAGCGCGATATGTCTGCACAGTCTGATGATCGAAGCAACAATCCTTTTGGTACTTCACCGCAACGCAATCGTCCGCGAACAAGTCAGTCTCCGATGACGCGCACGCCTTTGGAAGTAGTCATTGATGTTCCGGGCACATCGCGTGGCACAGACACGAACATTGACGTCCATGCAGGCGATCAAATGACGTTTAGTGCGACGGGAATGGTTATCGCCGGGCGCCGCATCGGAGAAGTTGGACCAGAGGGAGCAAGATCGAGTGGCTTCGGTGGAATAGTTGGAACCCGGCCGCTGCCAAACTCAGGACCTGGAGCGTTGATCGGTTACATTCGTCAACCAAGCGGGCAGCCAAGTCAGGTCTTCTTAGTTGGACCTCAACTGACATTCACCGCGCCGGCCGACGGTCGTCTTTACCTATTGATAAATGACGATAACTACAGCGACAACGGCGGCGTCTTCAAAGTGAAGATAAAATATTAAGTTCGGTATCCGAAAAGCTTTTCTCGCTTACAATCGCCGCGTTACAAAGGAGAAATTCCTAATGCGACGATCCAGGTTGTTCAAGCGCCTTGGTTATTGTCTGTTAATTGTGTGCTGCAGCTGGCCTTTGTCGGCTGCGCAAACAGAACCGACGCAACTGAGGACCGCCACAACTCACCCAATTCAGTATTACCTCTCGTTGCCCGACGGTTGGACGAAGGCGAAACGATGGCCAGTCGTTGTGGTTATAGAAAGTGCTGATCGCGATTTTGTCGCGGCTGCGAATGCCTTCGCTCAAGCCCGTCAGGGTCGGCCGTTCATTCTTGTCACGCCGCTTGTCGTGACTAACGGCGGTTCTGGATATCGCAGTGTTCCGACCTACCATTATCCAACCGACGTCTGGGACAAAATACAGACCGATGCCTTTAAGTTTGATTTCGATGGCATCACCGCGATTATGCAGGACGTGGTGAAACAATATGGCGGCGAGGAGAAATACTTCATCACGGGATTTGAGGCAGGCGGCCACACGGTATGGGGAATTCTGTTGAACCATCCCGAGGTTGTAAGAGGCGCAGCCGTGGTTTGCCCGAACTATGCCGGTCGATGGGTGGACGAACAAAATATCTCTTCAGCAACTGAACGGACACAACTCCCCATTCGAAACTTTGTTGGATCGAAAGACGAGCTCTGCTCAGTTGGACATCCGATTTATTCACAGCTGCAGCGAGCGATAAGCGTCGCGAATGCGCACGGCTATAAGAATGTTTCGCTCACCACGATCGAAGGGAAGGGGCATGAGCGTCTAGCTGAGGAAGTGTTAGCTTACTTCTCGACTTTGCGAAACTGAGCTGTTATCGCTGCCAATAGGTGCGGATCCGTTCGGCCAACATGGGAAACGGCACGTATTCAGCAGATCGACCCGCACGGCGAAGCTCCTCGACCATCCGCATCGCACCGTCCGCATTTCTTGTGTGCACAAGAATGGTCGACGCGCGTTGAAGTTCGGGGTTTGAGCCAAGCCACAGCGCGATTGCGTAACCGGTCCGTTCATCATCTGTTGAAGCAGCGTGATAATGTTCGGGATGCAGATCGTGGTCGAGAAAGATCGCATCGTACGATCCCGCTCTCAACAACTCTTGCGCCTGACTGACGTTGTCGGCGATGTCGATGAAATCGCCTTTGAATCTTTTAGCAAACCATTGATGACGACGAACATCGTCGTCCAAAAGAAAAACACGGATGGGATGACGTTCGGCTTTGATCTTTACCAGGCCAATTTTGGTAAGGACTGAGTGCAACAAACTCATATCGAGTTCAAAAAATATAACACACGCTCTGGCACTGAGAAACCATAGTGACGGATGTTATAATTCGCGCTTAATAACGGTTAATAAGTTCCGCTTCCTATATGTCCGCTTCATCAATCGATAAAGCTCGAACAAATAACAGCCAAGCAGATTCTGTCTGCGAGATTTGTTTCGGCACAGGCACGCGAGTCGATCCTGAAAAAGGCGCGAGTCCATGCTCGTGTCAATCATCGAATCGAACAGGACGAATGTTTCGCGCGGCTCGTATTCCCGCTCGCTACGCTGATTGCTCGCTCGACAACTTCACTCGCATTCCCAACAGCTCGCAGGATCAGGCGTTTCTTTACGCTTGTCGATTGGTGTTGGATTACCCGGCAGTCGATCGTGGGCTCTTATTCATGGGACCGGCTGGGGTCGGAAAAACTCATCTGGCAGTTTCGATTATGAAGGGTCTGTTGTCGAAGGGGTTTGCCGTTGTCTTTTACGAGTTTGGTTCGTTACTAAAACAGATCCAGGATTCCTACAACCCGGTCTCGAAGACTTCTGAACTTCGTGTGCTAGCGCCCGTTTACGAAGCCGACGTATTGGTATTAGACGAACTCGGCGCAACTGTTCCGACCGACTGGGTGCGCGACACGATGTATCAAATCATTAACAAGCGATACAACGACAAGAAGCTCACGATCTTCACCACGAACTATCTTGACGAAGCGCGCACACCGGCTGCGACTCAGGAATGGGAAGGTGCAAGAACTTTTAGCAAGAAAGCAAACGCAGATCGAATTCGAGAGATGACCACACTCGAAGATCGTATCGGCTCTCGATTGCGAAGTCGTTTATATGAAATGTGCCACGAGATTCGAATCGAGGGACAGGATTATCGCAAGTTTGGCAAGCGCGGGACCTAAGATAAGGATGAAGGGTGAGGGATGAAAAGAGCATTCATCCTTCATGAGAGTGCACTGCACCAAGCGGGGGTGACCGCCCTGAGCTAACCTGCAACTTAATCGGCTTGAGTTCTTTCAGTAAGAGTTGAATGGTTGCTGTTATGACCTCGAGCTTGTTACTGCAGCTTGAGTGGCTGCCAGCTCCGACACAGCTCAAGGTACATAACATCAATCAGTCAACCTTCATTAGCACCATTCAAGTTAATTAAGGTGCAGGTCAGGAAGGGCGATTCACCCCCGCTCAAGTTGCATCACCACTCACCCAGCACTAACAAGTTCAAGGTACATAACATCAACGCCAAGAGTATTCAGCGATAGCGGATGGCCTGGACTCAACCCGCGATGGATTGTGCTGTAGGTTCGTGAGTCCAAGCCATCCGCTACCGCGCCCGGTACTGAATGGTGACGACTTAATCAGAGGTTGCTTCATGCTGTCGTAGTTGCACTGACTCACGACAACGCTGACGTAGCGGAGCGGCGCACCACCGGTTCGCCTCCTGAGCATACTTATGTAAAATGCTTCAGTATTCAAGTCCAAACAAACTGAATCCACTCTAGATGCCAAAACGCACAGATATCCACAAGATCCTGATAATAGGATCTGGTCCCATTGTCATCGGCCAAGCCTGTGAATTCGATTATTCCGGTACGCAAGCTTGCAAGGCTCTTCGCCAGGAGGGCTATCAGATCGTTCTGGTTAACTCCAATCCGGCAACGATCATGACCGATCCCGAGACGGCCGACATCACCTACATCGAACCATTAACAGTTGAAACGGTAACGGAGATCATTCGTCGTGAACGACCGGACGCTTTGCTTCCGACGGTTGGTGGTCAAACAGCTCTGAACTTGGCGATCGCTCTTGCGGATGCTGGTGTGCTGAAAGAATTCAATGTCGAAATGATCGGAGCGAATCGTGAAGCGATCAGCGTTGCGGAGGATCGGCTCCAGTTCAAGAAGGCAATGGATGAAGCTGGTTTGGAGATGCCGCGGGGAGGTTTTGCAAAGTCCTGGGATGAAGCGGAGGCGATTGTTGCAGAAACCGGTTACCCGGCAATCATCCGCCCCTCTTTCACTCTTGGCGGTACCGGTGGAGGTACTGCTTACAACCCTGAAGAATTCGAAGACATCATTCGCGGCGGCTTGGCTGCGTCACCTATTCACGAAGTGCTCATCGAAGAATCGATACTCGGTTGGAAAGAGTTTGAGTTAGAGGTGATGCGCGACCTTGCTGACAACGTCGTCATCATTTGTTCAATCGAAAACTTCGATCCGATGGGCGTACACACCGGTGACTCGATTACCGTCGCGCCAGCGCAGACGCTGACAGATCGTGAATATCAAACGATGCGCGACATGGCGATTCGCGTCATTCGCAAAGTTGGCGTTGAGACCGGCGGATCGAACATCCAGTTTGGTGTCAACCCTGACAATGGGGAGATTCGCGTAATTGAGATGAATCCTCGCGTGTCGCGATCTTCCGCCTTGGCATCGAAAGCAACTGGTTTCCCTATTGCAAAGATCGCCGCAAAACTCGCGGTGGGATACACGCTCGATGAGATTCCTAATGACATTACCAAGAAGACGCCTGCTTCGTTTGAACCTACGATCGATTACGTCGTTGCGAAGATACCGAAGTGGGACTTTGAAAAGTTTCGCGAAGCTGAAGACGTTCTTGGAACTCAGATGAAATCGGTCGGCGAGGTCATGGCGATCGGCCGAACATTCAAAGAAGCACTCTTCAAGGGACTCCGATCCTTGGAATCTGTAAAGCCACTCCGTTTGGAAGACATTTCGGACGACGAGTTACAAAGAAAACTCGCGCGACCTAACTCGCACCGTTTCTCTTACATCACCTACGCCTTGCAACACGGCTGGTCTATCGACGAAATCTATCGGCTGTCGCGGATTGATCGATGGTTTCTGGATCAGCTTCAGCAAGTAATGGACATCCAAAAGGATATAGAAGGATCGAAGTTGGAAGACATCGATGGTGAAGAGCTTCGTGCCTTCAAAGAAGTAGCGTTATCAGATCGACGTCTCGCCTACATTACTGAACGCTCGGAAGATGAAGTTCGCGAATACAGAAAGAAGCTGAAGATCGTTCCCGTCTACAAGCGCGTTGATACGTGCGGCGCGGAGTTCGAATCACACACACCTTACTTGTATTCAACCTACGAGACTGAAGACGAAGCTGAGCCGACGAACCGGCGAAAAATAATGATCCTCGGTTCCGGTCCGAACCGCATCGGGCAGGGAATTGAGTTTGACTATTGTTGTTGCCATGCATCGTTTGCGCTTCACGAAGCAGGTTTCGAAACGATCATGGTCAACTGCAATCCTGAGACAGTTTCGACTGACTACGACACCTCTGATCGACTTTACTTCGAGCCACTAACGTTTGAAGACGTAATGAACATTGTCGATGTCGAACAACCTGAAGGAGTGATAGTTCAATTTGGCGGACAGACTCCGTTGAATCTTGCGATGCGGTTGCAGTCTGCTGGAGTGCGTGTGATCGGCACCTCACCAGATTCTATCGACCTCGCAGAGGATCGAAAGAGATTCGGCGCTCTCTTGAAGGATCTTGGAATCCCACAACCCGCAAACGGCATGGCTGCGTCGGTCGATGAAGCTCGAGAAGTGGCCCAGAAAATCGGATATCCCGTGCTCGTGCGTCCGAGTTATGTATTGGGTGGTCGTGCGATGGCTATCGTGTATGACGAGCAGGCACTCGAGTCGTACGTCAGAAATGCTGTTGGCTTCACACCAGATCGCCCGGTGCTCATCGATAAATTCCTGGAGCAGGCAGCAGAGTTCGACGTCGACGCGTTGGCAGATGACACGGCGTGTGTGATTGCCGGCATTCAAGAGCACATCGAGGAGGCGGGAATTCATTCAGGTGATTCGTCGTGTGTTCTACCGCCGGTCCGGATCGATCCGGAACATTTGGAAACCATGCGGCACTACACGCGGCGACTTGCGGAGGCGCTGTCTGTGTCGGGACTGATGAATATCCAGTTTGCGATTAAAGACGATCGAGTCTACGTACTCGAGGTGAATCCGCGAGCTTCACGAACGGTACCGTTCGTTTCGAAGGCGACAGGCGTTCCAATTGCCCGCATCGCCGCACTGGTGATGGCAGGTCAGAAGTTGAAAGACTTTGACTTGCCAGGCGAGCTAACGGTGCAACGATTCTTCATTAAGTCGCCAGTGTTCCCCTTTGTGAAGTTTCCCGGTGTCGATCCCATTCTTAGTCCAGAGATGCACTCAACAGGAGAAGTGATGGGAATCGGCGAGTCGTTTGGTGAAGCGTACGGTAAGGCGATGATGGGCGCCGGATTGAGTTTGCCTTCGAGCGGTAAAGCTTTTCTCAGTGTGAACGACAGCGACAAGGGAGCCGCTGTGTTACTCGCGCGCAAGCTGAGCCGCCTTGGGTTTCAGATTGTCGCCACGCTTGGAACGGCTGAAAGACTGAGGGAAGTGGGCTTAGAGATTGAGGGCGTGTTCAAAGTGAATGAAGGGCGGCCTAACATCGTCGACCACATCAAACGTGGCGAGATTTCTTTGGTGATCAATACGCCTCTTGGGCGAGTCTCCCATTACGATGAGCAGGCGATCCGACGTGCTGCCTTGCAGTACAGCGTGCCGTGCGTCACAACGATGACGGGCGCTCGAGCACTGGTTGAGTCGATCGCGTGGCGTAGTGAGAGGCAAGCGCCGTCGGTGCATTCGCTTCAGGAATTGCACTCGATGCGGGACGCAGTATCTTCAATCTAATGCGCTTCTACGCTCAACATGGTGGCAAACAGTCAGTATCCCGACACGTCGGGATAGCGTCGGGTCTTGGGTGCCACACGATCGAACGGAGCGAGGCTGATGGGCGAAATACGGGCAGTAGTCATCACTGTTAGTGACGCGTGCGCGCGTGGCGAAAGAGAAGACTCATCTGGTGCCGCGCTAGCCGAGTTACTGCAGGACGCGAACGCAACCATTGTCGATCGCCAGGTCGTGTCTGACGATCTTGATCCGCTCGTACAACTTCTCGTTGACAGTGCTGAACGATCGGACGTCAATCTGATTCTCACTACGGGCGGCACAGGTCTTGGCCCAAGAGACAACACTCCCGAAGCAACAAGACAAGTCATCGAGAGAGAAGCACAGGGAATCTCTGAGGCGATGAGGGTCGAAACCTTGAAGCAAACGCCTATGGCAATGATCTCGAGAGGTGTTTCCGGTGTTTGCTCGGGCACATTGATCATCAATCTGCCGGGTTCGCCGAAAGCTGTGAAGGAAAGCTTCGCGATTATCAAACCAGTATTGCCGCACGCTATCGATTTGATTGCCGGCAATACAAAACACTAATGTCCGACTAAGTGAAGTTTGCCGAAAGTCATTTACCGATCGCTCACAAACTCTCCTTGATGTGGTCGTCTCTGTGCTGAGAGATGATCGGTGAGCATTCGGTAGAAACACTTCAGACAGATCCCTTGCTCGTTTTCATGCTTGTCTTCCCGAATCTCTGATCCACACCAAACACAGATAACTCGAAACCGAACTTTAGCTACAGTTACTCTTCGGTTCATGTAATACCTCCTGCACACAACCTACTCATAACGAGTTACGCTTGAGTGGCGTCCGCCTTAAATGGTCGTTAACCCGCTTCGCTGAGGCTGCGTTCAGTTGATGTTCAGATATAGTTCGGAGATAACTACGTTAACTAAGTTTCTTGCTTCGACGGTTAACTTTCTGTACTCCAATGTATTCAATTGACGCCCAACGTCTGCGCCGTTGCGCCCTATCCATTCTCATCGTAGTAACTGCCGTCATCCTCTATCAGCCAGTCCAGGCACAGACAGATCAACGTCAATGCAGGTATCGACTGATTACCGTCTCATCCAGGTGACCCTCCACCCTGTTAACAGAGAGTTCAGGCTGAGTTCAGTTCAATGTAACACCGACTCTCTAGATTGATTCCTTCGCTCTGCCGATTTCAGCCCAATTCAGTCAGGAGAATCTATGTCTGCTCTGACAAGACGAAGCCTATTTGTCGTTGTTTTTGCGGCGACTGTTCTGAGTTTTGCGTTTAGTTCGTGTAAGCCAAACGGGAGTGGTGGTGGTGGTTCGGTAAAGGTACAGGGAGCAGGGGCGACGTTTCCAAATCCCTTGTATCAGAAGTGGCTGAGCGAATATTCGAAACAGCATTCTAATGTGCAAATCGATTATCAGTCTGTCGGTTCGGGCGCGGGGATAAAACAGATACAAGCGCAGACTATAGATTTCGGCGCGTCGGATGTACCGATGAAGGATGAAGATCTTAAGTCAGCCCCTGGAGAGATTGTGCACATTCCGACAGTTCTGGGAGCGGTCGTAATCACCTACAACCTGACAGGTATAAACCAGCCATTAAAATTTTCGGGCGACGTAATCGCCGATATTTTTCTCGGCAAGATTAAGAAGTGGAACGATCCAAAAATCGCGGCAGACAATGCCGGAGTTACATTGCCGGCTACCGACATCACGGTGGTGCATCGATCTGACGGCAGCGGTACGTCGGGAGTATTCACTGACTATCTCTCCAAGATAAGCCCGGAGTGGAAAGAAAAAGTTGGTTCTGGTCCTTCGCCGAGTTGGCCCGTTGGTCTTGGCGGAAAGGGCAATGAAGGCGTCACCGGTCAAATCAAGAGCACGCCGAACACGCTCGGCTATGTCGAACTGGTGTATGCGATTCAGAACAAATTGCCTGTCGCTCAGATCAAGAACGGCTCCGGAAGTTTCGTTGAGCCTTCCATTGACGCTGTGACAGCCGCAGCCGCGGCATCAGCCGGCAATACACCTGATGACCTCCGCGTATCTATTACCAACGCATCGGGTGCTACTGCATATCCGATCTCAAGCTACACATACATCCTCCTCTACAAGAATCAGAAGGATGCCGCGAAAGGAAAAGCAGTCGTGGATTTCGTTTGGTGGGGAATTCACGATGGTGAGGGTTTTGCCAAAGACCTTCAGTACGCGCCATTACCCGCGGACATCGTCAAACGTGCGGAAGCAAAATTGAACTCAATCACAGCGGGTGGTGCACCATTGCGATAGATCATGAATGCTCGTGTGGAAACGAATTCTGGGCCGTTCTTTAATCTATCGAACGTGCATAAGGCGCTGTCGCCAACAGGCAATACGGGAGACGCGGTCTTTCGACTGATCCTCGGCTTGGTTGCGCTGTTTGTACTCGCAATTGTGATTGCGATGGTGTGGGCGTTAGCGGCCGACTCGTTGCTCTCTATTCGTACTTTTGGTTTCGGTTTTATTACGAGCAGAAGCTGGAATCCGATCAAAGGCGAGTTCGGTGCCCTGCCGTTCATCTACGGCACGGTAATGTCGTCGCTGATCGCTTTATGTATAAGCGTCCCCTTATCGCTCGGTATCGCCGTGTTCCTGGTTGAGCAGGCGCCGCGAATTGTTGCTCGTCCCATTGGCTTTCTGGTGGAGTTGCTCGCGGCAATTCCTTCCGTTGTGTATGGCCTCTGGGGAATCTTCATACTCGCCCCCGTTATAAGGCAGTACCTCGGTCCTCCGTTCGAGCGCTTGTTTGGTTGGACGCCGTTCTTTCGTGGGCCGGTTACGGGAATCGGTCTAATAACGGGAGGACTGATCCTGGCGATCATGGTGACGCCAATAATCTCGGCAGTTGTGCGTGATGTACTTGCAGCTGTACCCGACTCTCAACGCGAAGCCGCTCTCGCTCTCGGTGCTACCAAGTGGGAAATGATTCGTGTCGTACTTGTGAATGGTGCACCGGGGATAGCCGGCGCCGTGATTCTCGGCTTGGGAAGAGCGCTGGGCGAGACAATGGCAGTAACGATGGTGATTGGGAATCGTCCTGAGATCAGCCTTTCGTTTTTCGATCCGTCTTACACAATCGCGTCAGCAATCGCTAACGAGTTCACGGAAGCAACGAGCGATCTTTACTTGAGTTCGCTGGTTGAACTCGGTCTCATTCTCTTTTTTGTGACGTTCGTCGTGAATGGAATAGCCAGGTTCCTGGTGTGGAACGTCACTCGTAAAACCGGCGGCGTCGGAAGGGCAGCATGATGGCAGTTGCACGTGTCGATCAAATGCGTAAATCGATCAGCGCAGTGATGACCACTGGGACCGCCGTTTGTACGTTTGCTGCCGTTGGAATCCTGCTAGTGATTCTGTCGCACATCGCCTTAAAAGGTGTCGGTTCGTTGAACTTTCGCTTTTTGGTTGATGCGCCCAAACCCGTCGGTGAGGGCGGCGGAATTGGTAACGCGGTTCTCGGTTCCGTCGTGTTGCTCGGCCTTTCGTCGGCCATCGGCCTGCCATTGGGTATTGCCGTGGGGATCTATCTATCCGAGGTCGGCTATGGCCGGCTCGCTGGAGGCGTAGCGTTGGCGTTGATCATGGTGCCGATCGTGGCAAGGACAACGGAAGAGATGCTGAAACTGGTCCCGCATAGTTTGCGTGAGGGAGCGTTAGCACTTGGTGCGCCACAGTGGCGAGTGGTCCTAGGCGTGGTGG
>JBKPMX010000022.1:0-24308 GCA_046765655.1 Acidobacteriota bacterium | reverse complement strand
TTACGATTTGATTCACTATTCACGATTCACCATTTCAGTTAGCATCTACCGCAATGACCACAGCGATTGTTCATCACCCAATCTTCAAACAGCACGACACTGGTCCAGGTCATCCCGAAACTGCTTCCCGATATACCGTTGTTATGGACGCTCTGAAGTCTGACGTCGCTCTGTGGGAAACGCTTCTCGAGGTTGAAGCGGTGGAAGCACCGAAGGGAGATATTCAGGCATGTCATTCGCCGCACGTCTACAAGACAATCGAGCAGGTAGTGCGCGAGGGTTCGGGTTACCTCGACCCTGACACAGTTGTTTCTATGCGTTCGCTCGACGCAGCCCGATATGCGGCAGGTGCTCCGTGCCAGGCCATCGATTTAATCATGAGCGGTAAGGCAAAGAATGCGTTTGTGCCGGTACGTCCGCCCGGGCATCATGCGACCTCGGAGCGATCGATGGGCTTCTGTCTATTCAATAATGTCGCCGTCGCCGCACGATACGCTCAAAACAAATACCGTGAGATCGAACGTGTAGCAGTTGTCGACTGGGATGTCCATCACGGAAACGGTACGCAAGGAATCTTCTACGACGATCCGTCCGTGTTTTTCTTTTCGGCGCATCAGTATCCGTGGTATCCGGGCACAGGGGCGCGAGGCGAACAAGGCACGGGACGTGGTTTGGGATATACGTTGAATCTGCCGCTGCGGGCTGCGACGCCGGCAGAAGAACACAAGAGAGGGATCGAAGCAGCGATTGAACAAATGTCGGCAAAGTTTTCACCTGACCTGATCATTATCTCTGCCGGGTTCGATTCACATCTCGACGATCCGCTGGGCCAACTGCTGTTGAAGGACGAAGACTTTGTGGCGATGACTTCAGTAATGAAGCAATGGGCCGCGGAGACCTGCAACGGACGATTAGTTTCGTGTCTTGAAGGTGGCTACAACCTCGACACTTTAGGTGAGACAGTTAGGCGTCACGTCGAAGAACTTCAGAAGAGTTAAACCTCATAGCAAGAATGACGCCCACGGGATGCTAGCCGATGTAGTGGCCAATTACGACTTTGATTGGACCACTGCCGAGCGCGAGTACCGGCGCGCGATCGAACTAAATCCCAATGACGCGGGCGCACGCGGGTTACGGTTTGCACTACCTGGTTCCGATGCGCCGCTTGGATGAAGCCGTGCAAGAGTTAAAGCGGGCGCAGGAACTTGAGCCTCTCTCTATGTCCATCAATGCAAGCCTGGGAGCGGTCCTGACGACCGCGCGGCGGTACGATGAAGCGATAACGCAATTGCAGAAGACCATGGAGCTTGACCGTAATTTTGTTTTGACTCATTGGCGTTTGGCCGCGGCTTACTCCGTCGCCGGCCGTCACAACGAGGCCATCGCCGAAGGAAGAAGGTCGTTGGAGATTGCGCCGAACCTGGCGTGGTCAAAATGGAATTTCGCGCTAATGTCCGCGCGCGCCGGTGATCGTATCAACACGCTGAAGATCATCGAAGAACTCAAACAGGTTAGCCCACCGAACAACACTGCGGTCATGATCGGTACACTCTACGCAGACTTGGGCGACAAGGATCAAGCCTTCGCCTGGCTGAACAAGGCTTACGAAAACAGGGATTGGATGTTGACGAAGATACACGTCGAACCGTGGATCGATAACATCGGCTCCGACCCACGGCTGGCGGATCTAGTGCGACGCATGGGGCTGAATCCGTGATGTCAGAATCTGTGGATACTGTTAACACGATCCAAACTTTGTTCGGTGCGAAACGCGCACTGATTGGCGTCATACACGTGCAGGCATTGCCCGGCACGCCCGCCAACAAATTCGATGTCGCTCGCATCACGTCAATCGCTGTCGACGAGGCTCGCATCTACCGTGATTCGGGTTTTCACGGCTTGCTCATCGAAAACACGCATGACCGTCCTTATCTCAAGAAGAATGTCGGACCCGAGATTGTCGCCGCGATGTCAGTCGTTGGCGCGGAAGTGCGAAAGGCCGCTGACCTGCCGCTGGGGATTCAGATTCTGGCGGGAGCAAATGAAAGTGCGCTGGCCGTGGCGCTCGCGTGTGGAGCGAGTTTCGTGCGCGTTGAAGGATTTGTTTTCGCACACGTTGCCGACGAGGGTTTGATCGAAGCCAGTGCCGGCACTTTATTGCGATACCGTCGATCAATCGGCGCCGAGCACATTCACGTGTTTGCCGATATCAAGAAAAAGCATTCGGCCCACGCGATCACCTCTGACATCGATATTGTCGAAACTGCCAAGGCCGCAGAATTCTTTTCGGTCGATGGCGTCATCATCAGTGGCGTGGCGACCGGCGAGCCTGCAAAGCCGGAAGAAGTTGACGCCGTTGCTGCCGCGGTGTCAGTCCCCACGCTCGTCGGTTCCGGCATAACGGCTGACAATGTCAAACATTTTGCGAGTGCAGATGCATTCATCGTTGGCTCTTCAATCAAGAAGGATGGCCGGTGGTGGAATCAGATGGATGTGGAGCGAACGCGCGCACTCGTTAAAGCGTTCCAGGCTGTTCACTAGTAACTTCAAAGCAAAGAGAGGTTCTGATGCAAGCCGAACAGAAAATGACTGACGCGGATGACCGCGACTCGATTGCGCGCGCCATTCAGACTTATGTCGATGGTGGCAAGTCGGGTAAGAGTGCGGACATGAAGCCGGCATTCCACGACGGAGCGATCATCTACGGTTATGCTGGGCCAGATTTGTTTGGCGGCCCAATCCAGATTTTGTTTGATTGGGTGGACACAAACCCGCCGGCCAGTGACCTTAAGTCAAGTATCACGACTATCGACATCGAAGGCACCGTTGCGACCGCTCGCGTCGAGCTCTACAACTGGAGCGGTCGCAGGTTCACCGACATGTTCACGCTCCTCAAGACGGACGGCGAATGGAAGATCACGAGTAAGGTTTTCTATCTTCACCCTGAAAGTTACGAATAAGGAATCGTTGTTCGACTCCAGCGGCTGGCACGCTCGGCATTTCGGTTGACACGCTTTGGTCCAGGCGGTGATCGAAGATCTATTAGCTGCGTCAACCCGCAGCACTCGATGTGCGGGCCGCCCACAGATTTCTCAAAACGAACACTATCCGGATGACTGCTGTGACGAAAGGTCAGCCTGAAGCTTGTTCCCATAGTCGCGCAATACCGTTTCCGTCGACATCGAAAAACATCTTGCTCTCCAACAGCAAATCGTAACGGGAATCCAACACAGGAAAAACACCACCATTGACCGCCAGAAAAAAAGTCCGATGCCGGGGGTGGCAAAGTTGGGATCAAAAGGATCCGGTACGAAGTACGACCATCGGTCAATACAGAACACCGTGAAAGAAGCGAATACCGGAAACAAGTAGAAGAAACTACGGACAACTCTGAGCCCAACCGTGTTAAGCCAGCGCTTGAAACGAGTGACGACGTTGGCGTTGGATAGGTCTCGATTATCGAACGATTGAAACGTGAAGAAGAGGCTATTAGAAATGATTGTGTGAAAGATGCGCCAACGCTCCCCACCAGAAAACGTATTTCGTCGGTTTCTGGTTAACTGCAGGACTGACGGGTCACGATTTCCCTTGGGCAGCTCTGGTGTATCAGTATCGCGAAGTAAGGAAGTGATGGTGTGATGCTCCCGCCGCGCCCCGAGCACAAGCCATAGCGAAAACAGACACAGCACTGCTGATCCCAATACGGGAGCATCGTCGATAGAGACGCGGATGCCAATTAGCGAGCTCAGCACAGTTCGTGATGCCGCCCAATCCTTGAGTGCCTGATCTGTGAGCACCTGCGCAACTCTTTCGGTTGCGGGTTTTGACTCGCCTTCCTGTTGACGACTGCGGGACTCGACGATCCAGTTATAGTCATATGATAAATATGCGTTGTATGACGCAATCAGCATCATCATTGAGACGACGGCCAAAATCCCCAGAGTACGCCGAATCTGTGCCTGTGAATTCTTCGCTCCTTCGAGGCGCGCGGTGATTGATTCAGATGTTTCTGCGACCCAGTCGTCAACGTGGATTATGTTCTTCGGAGTTGCCATGGTGGGATGTCCGACAACAGGTCGTCCGGTGCTGTGACGACGGGCACTTTGGAGGAATCCCATGGGCGGTCATTCGCCCGCGGTTGGCCCGACGCTCGCGACATCGCTTGCGTTCATGTTGTCAACCTTTCAATAAGCTGAGCAAAACTTTTGCAATATCGGTGCCATCGAGCAACTCGTTTTAAAGACTCAAAGTGCTTGGCAATTTGCGAGCAGCCGCCTCCACCTCACTATCTCTTTGTGCTATCCCTATCCGTTTGTCATATCCCGAGCAGTCGGGATTCGATTCCCGTACAGCGCCAACCCTCAGATCTTAGTGACCCACAGCTACATCTCGCGGCCGATGCGTTTCATCGCCGACCGAACGTCCCTGGTTTCGACCCGTCTCGCGCGATTACCGATTTCAGTAACGCAATGGTGAGGCTCAACAGAATCCAAACGGACCAACCTCATTGTGGCTGTGATCCTCAAACATAATCCGCAATCGGCAATTGGCAATGTTTGACACCCTCAACCTCGATTTCTATGATCACCTCACATGCCTGCCAAACAGTCGCCAGCCGATGAACCACGCAAACGTGTGTTCTTAATCGACTCCATGTCGCACATCTTCCGGGCTTTCTATGCGCCGATGCAGAACCGCGCTGCGCCGTTGGCAACTTCAAAAGGCCAGGTTACGGGCGCCATCTACATCTTCACAAACATGCTCATCAAGCTGATACGTGAGGAGAAGCCGGATTACATCGCCGCTATCTTCGAGTCAAAGGAGAAGACTTTCAGACACGAGACCTTTGCTGACTACAAAGCAAATCGTCTTGAGATGCCGGGCGATCTGGCGTCGCAAATGCCCTACATCATTCGTCTCTGCGAAGCCTTTAACATCCCGGTCATCAACGCTCCAGGCTACGAAGCTGATGACGTGATCGGAACCCTCGCTGAGAAGGTCGCAGAGCAGGGCCTAAAAGCAGTCATCGTTTCTAACGACAAAGACATGTGCCAGCTGGTGCGCGATCCGCTCGTTGTTTGTATGCGGCAGAACTCCCAGGTGGTCAAACGCAAAGAGCCAGTGCCTCCGATAGAGTGGTGCGATGAATCATGGGTCGAAAACAAGTTTGGTGTAACGGCTGACAAGCTCGTCGACTTGCTCGGTTTAATGGGCGATTCGATCGACAACATTCCGGGTGCGCCGGGTATCGGTTCGAAAGGCGCCGTTCAGATCATCCAGCAATTCGGATCAATTGAAGCTGCGCTACAGGGTTGGGAAACCATAAAGCACAAGACTTATCGTGAATCACTCCGCGACAACGCTGATTTGATTCGTCAATCGCGAGAACTTGCTCGCATTCGCACTGATCTGGAGGTGCCACTCGATCTCGATAAGATTCAAACCAAGCCGGTGGACCGGGCGGCGGCTTATGAACTCTTTCATGAACTAGAGTTTGCAAACTTAAGCCGCGAATACGCCGATGCGGCCGCGGAGGTTAAGCCCGCAACAGCATCGGCACCGCTTAATTATCGTCGGGTACAAACTCGAACTGATCTGGATAATCTGGTTCGCACCTTGTTTGATTCAGAACATGTCGGTGTTGCAGTCGCTGATTCGACACCGGCCGGAACAGGCGAACAGGAATGCTTTACCGAACTCGAGTCGACGCAGGGAATCGCGTTTTCAACCAAAGCTGGTTTGTCAGCGTACGTGGATCTGCAAAAATTCCAGGGCGGTTCGGAATCATTCCTGCCGCCGTTGCGCGAGGTCCTCGCGAATGGCCTCGTCGAAAAATCAGTTCATGATCTGAAACGTGCGGTCGGGTTGTTATCCCGCTTTGATATTCAACTGGAAGGCGTGAAGGACGATACTTTTCTCGCTGCCTATCTAATTGATCCGAACCGCAGCAAATATGAACTGAACGATCTGGCACGTGAGGCGTTAGGTGTCGAAGACGGTAACAATCCGAGCGGCGACTGGTCCATCGAGCAATGGCAAACTGCTCGTGCAGCCGATTTGATTGGCCAGACCGCGCACGTTCTTCATCAAAGGATACTGGAGAAGAAGCTCGAAACCATCTATTCGGAAGTCGAGTTGCCGCTTGCGCCGCTGCTTTATCGCATGGAGCGCGCGGGATTGAAGGTTGACCCTCGAGTCTTGTCGGAGCTATCGACCTACCTGGGTCAGGAACTGCACAAGATTACGGTGAAGGTTTACCAACTCGCGGGAAGGGAATTCAACATCGGATCGCCGAAGCAAGTTGGCGAAGTGCTGTCTGAGTTGGATATCAATTCGGGTCGGAAGACTTCAACTGGCAGGATCTCGACCAGCAAGGCAGTACTTGAAGAGTTGGCCCAGACATACGAACTGCCACGACTTATTATCGAATACCGCGAGCTCGATAAACTGAAGAGCGTTTACACCGATGCTCTGCCACATCAGATCGCTACCGATGGACGAATCCATTGTCAGTTGAACCAGACTGTTGCAGCGACCGGCCGTTTGTCGTCAAGTGATCCGAATCTGCAAAACATTCCGATACGCACTGAGCTTGGTCGTCGCATCCGCAAAGCGTTTGTTGCTGAAAAAGGCCACAAGATCATTTCGGCCGACTATTCCCAACTCGAACTGCGTTTGCTCGCGCATATCACGCAAGACGTTGTGATGCTCGAAGCGTTCCAAAAGGGTGAAGATATTCATGCGCGAACCGCGCGTTTGGTATTTGGTGCGAAGACCGACGAAGAACTGAAAGAGGCGCGACGCTTTGCGAAGATCGTTAACTTTGCGATCGCTTATGCGATCGAACCCTGGGGACTATCACAACGCGTCGGCATCTCGCGTCAAGAGGCCAAGAAAGTTATCGAAGACTACTACAACACCTACAAAGGTGTCCGTCGTTACATGGAAGAGGTTCCTGTGCGCGCCCGCGAACATGGATACGTACGGTCGATCTATGGTCGCATTCGGCCGCTGCCGGGTATCAGTGATCGCAACGCCAATATTCGGAAAGCGGCTGAACGCGAAGCCATCAACATGCCGATCCAGGGAACGGCTAGCGACATAGTCAAGATCGCGATGCTTCGTGTTGATGAGGAATTCAAACGAGGTGGTTTCGCGGCCAAACTGCTGATGCAAGTTCACGACGAATTATTAGTTGAGGTTCCGGAAAAGGAAGTCAAAGAGGTCAGCGAGATATTGAAACGCGAGATGGAATCTGCTGTGAGTCTCGACGTGCCGCTTGTTGCAGACGTGGGTGTAGGCGACAATTGGATGGACGCAAAGCCGTGAATAGTGAATAGTGAATGGTGAATAGTGAATCGTAAATCGATTCTCAATCTTCGACATTCGATTTACGATTGACGATTCACGAATACAGCTAAGTTATGGCAGAGCCGGTAAGACAAACTCCCCCCAGAGATAAGCCCGCAGAAGTAGTTTACCGGCGTATACCACCGGTGGGCTCGGAACCGCCTGCGTCGATTGAATCCTTACAGGTGCGCGCGCGAGAGATCGCGCCGACTATCACGCCTCTCGTGATCGGTTTCCTACTGTTACTCGCACTGATTGCGGTCTTGTCCCTGTTGAGCGTGCGCACGATGACAAATGTCAGCTTCGAAGCGCACGACCTTGAGGCTCAGTACACCGCCCGCCTCACGGCGTTGCTGAATTTGCGACTGGCGATAACAAAACTCGACAACGAAGCACGAATGCGAGCCGACACAGAATCGCAAGGCAAGTTCAATCCGCCGTTTCAAGTTCGGCTCGACACGGCTCGGGCCGAAGTGATCGAGTCGATGCAAACACTCGATCGTCCGCCGCTCTCCGAAGACAAGTCGTGGGCGCAGTTTCGCAAGGATCTGCAAACATTTGTAGACATCACACGCGATGTCAGGCGGTACAGTCTGGAAGGTTTTCCTGCAGTCCGCACCGTAAACGGAGAGCTCGCTGATTTGTACACAGCGTCTCAATCACAACAGGACCAGATCGCGCTGCGCATGCAAGCCGTCGAAGCTCAAGGCCGCCGGTGGATCCGTTTGTGGAGCGTCATTGCACTACTGGTTGGTGCGTTGGTTGCGACCGGAACCGTTTGGGAAGTGCAACGAAGATTCAAGCAGATGCGGCGCAGCATGTTTGAGTCGCGACGTGAGCGAGCGTTCACTAATCAACTTCTTGAGGGAATGGTAAGCGCCATCGCCGCAATCGATGAGGACGATCGCATCAGGAGTGCGAATGCGGCGTTCTTTAAAATCTTTCCAGGCGCGAGTATTGGCGCCTCGGTGCTCGAACGGTTCGCACCTGATGATGCGATGAAAATGCTGGAAGCTGCGACGGCAACACGGGTGACACGCGCCACGTACAGAGGTCGTTGGGTGACGAAAGTTGAGAGTGACGAGAAGACATTCGACGTTTATTCATCGCCACTCGCTATCAACGGCGATCGCGGTCAGATCGTGACACTCGTTGATGCGACTGAAGTCGCGGAGTCAGAACGAACGCTGCGACGAAGTGAATCGCTCGCTGCTGTTGGACAGGCGACAACGCAAGTTGCTCACGAGATTCGCAATCCGTTGGGAAGCATCAGGCTGGGAGTTTCGATGTTGCGCGACAGTGTTTCAGATAAGGAAGCATTGAACACAATCGAGTTGGTAGAGCGGGGCATCAAGCACTTGAACAAACTGGTGGTAGACGTTACGCAGTTTTCACGACAAAAAGCACTTGAACGTTCGCGTGTTGATTTACACGATTCACTTGATCGCAGCATTGATTTGGTGTCGGAGAGAATTCGCGAGAAGAACGCGACAGTCGATCGCAGATTTACTCAGACGCTGATTGTGGGTCAATGGGACGCCGATCAATTGCGACAGGTATTTGTGAATGTAATTGCGAATGCCGTTGATGCCAGCCCGGAGAACTCCGTCGTCACGATTTCGACGGAGACTCTGGATCTGGAGGTCGACGGAGGCGATTCGCACGCGAGGAAAACTTATGCCAGAGTCGTCATTGAAGACCGTGGCAAGGGCATGGATGAGACCACGCGCGACCGTATTTTCGAACCGTTCTTTTCGACGAAGAAGAGAGGCACCGGTCTGGGCCTGGCGATTGTGAAGCAAATCGTCGAGCAGCACGGTGGTAGGATTTCTGTGGCCAGCGAGCTTGGTGGCGGTTCGAAGTTTACGATCGATCTGCCTGTTTAGTTTTCGACAGGTGACCAAGCTATTCAGTACCATGCGCGGTAGCGGATGGCCAAATCTCAACACAAGCACCAATGGAGTTGAGTCTCGGCCATCCGCTACCGCGCATAGTACTGAATAGCACTTGATCAGAGGTTCGTTAAAGCATATCGGCCATTTGTTGAGCTCTATACCGTACCCGCTCACAACCTCTCGAATGCTTTTTTTGCCGCCTCGATTGTTTGGTCAATCACGTTGTCTGTGTGCGTGACACTAACGAAGCCCGCTTCAAATTGTGAGGGTGCAAGATAAACTCCTTCGTCGAGCATCGCATGGAAGAACTTTCCGTAACGCGCTCGATCCGACTTATTCGCTGAGTCCCAATCCACAACTGGTTCATTCGTAAAGAACGTGGTCCACATTGAACCCACTCGATTTGTAATTGTTGGGATTCCAGCATCGCGTGCGGCCGCGGCAACGCCGTCACAAAGCTTCGCTGAAGCACGCTCGAGTTGTTCGTAAATCGATTTGTCACGCAGCCGTCGGAGGGTTACGAGTCCGGCGGTCATTGATAGCGGATTACCGGAGAGAGTGCCCGCCTGGTAAACCGGACCGGCCGGCGCGACGTTATTCATTAACTGCTTCGACCCGCCGTACGCTCCAACCGGAAGACCTCCGCCAATTATCTTTCCAAGTGTAGTTATGTCAGGTGTGATCCCGTAGATCTCTTGTGCGCCTCCACGCGCGACACGAAAGCCAGTCATTACTTCATCGAAGATCAGAAGTGCTCCGTTGGCCCTCGTGATTTCTCGAACAGCTTCGAGATAACCTGTCACGGGCGGAACGCATCCCATGTTGCCAACGACAGGTTCGATGATCACTGCCGCGATATCAGGATGAGCGGCGAAGGCTCTCAGAAGTTGTTCCTCGTCGTTGAAGGGAACAGTGATCGTTTCTTCGGCAAGTGCGCGCGGAACACCTGGGCTGTCGGGCAATCCGAGCGTCGCGACTCCTGAACCCGCTTTCACTAATAAACTGTCACCGTGACCGTGATAACAACCTTCGAACTTAATTAGTTTTGATCTACCCGTTACGCCGCGCGCCACACGAATAGCCGACATAGTTGCTTCAGTGCCACTGCTGACCATTCGCACCATTTCAATAGATGGCACTGCGTCAATGATCTCTTCGGCTAGTTGAACTTCTAGTTCATTCGGTGCACCAAAGCTGGTGCCGTTCTCTGTCACCTGCTGGACGGCGCGAACTATCTCTTCATCAGCGTGCCCCAGAATCATCGGTCCCCAGGAACCGACGTAGTCGATATAAGTCTTTCCATCGATGTCGGTGATGGTTGGGCCTTTGGCGCTGCGAATAAAGCGAGGCGTTCCACCCACCCCGCGAAAAGCGCGCACCGGCGAATTAACTCCGCCCGGCATCAGTTCGACTGCACGAGTAAACAGCTGCTCAGATTTTCCATTTGGCGACGGCTGTTCCTTCATAAGTTCAGAATAACACGACGCTGGGAGCGCATGCGTCTCGGTAGCGCTCCCAGCGTTACCTCCCAGCGGATGTAAACGAAAGTTATGCTTGTATAACGCGAGGGAATCCGTCTCGCGCCATGACGCGTTTCGCCTGGGCCACGTGTCGTTGGTCGTGCGCTACGATGATCCTATAAGCATCAAACAAGCTATACGTCACGATACTCAAGACCGGTGACGTGATAATGACTTGCCGCAGATTCAATTCTCGATTCAGTTTCATGAGCTCACTGATTTGCTTCTGCTGGGCCTCAAACCGCGAAACGATATCCGCAGGGATCTCGCTGCTTGCTGGCTGAAACGCTTTCCCAGCTTTTAACTTTCGCTTTGTTTCCGGCTTAACCGCATTTACAACAAGTGAGCCAAAGACACCGGGTAACACTGGAAGTCGCTCCTTGAGCGATCGTTTGTATTCACCTCGGTTGATCTTATTGAAAATCGGAATGTACCCCTGGTTTGAAGTAATGAGATGATCCAAACATTGTGCGACGCTCCATTCTTCAGGAGATGGCTTCCAATTCAGCTGCTCGTTTGTAAGTGGTCCGAAAGTGGTTCTCGCGTCTGCTGCTACCGCGTTGAGGTCGTCGATGAGTTGCGGCAGTTCGTCATTCATGAAGTAATTTTAGCCGGAACCTTCAATTCAGCGCACGCGCACTACAGCTTCCTTCGGCTGGACTGTTATCGACTTGAAGCTGGACATGCGAACGAGTCCGGGCGCGGCGCCTTTTGGTTTAGACAAGAACTTGCGATGAGTGTAGTGGATTACAACTTTAGTATCGTTTGCTGCCTGACTGAATTTGGCGGCGAGTTGTGCGGCCTCGATCATTGTTCGCTGTGGAATCTCCTTCCTACTCGGATTTCTGACCACAACGTGCGACCCAGGATAATCGGCGGCGTGGAGCCAAAGATCATTCGGTCGAGCGACGCGGAAAGTAAGATTATCGTTGTCGCGCGCAGCGCGGCCCACGAGAATTTCGTAACCATCAGTTGAAACGTAGTGTCGAACGCCAGGGATTCTTGCCGGCTCTGCTTGCTTGGGCTGTTTTGTTGCCGGCTTCGTCGCCGCCGAGTCGATTGCGTTCAATTCGTCCTCATCATGTTTAGCAATCGTTTCTTCTATCCTTTCTCGTTCCTTCTCAAGTTCGGCGATCTCGTTTTCAAGGAGCGCAAGGCGTTCCGCGATTTCTTCACGCGCGCGTTTTGCTTTGGTGTATTGCTTGAATCTGCGACCAGCCTCTACCTGCAATGTGCTGTTCTCATCAACATCGATTGTTAGCGTTGGCGCGCCTTCTGCGTAGTAGTCCTTAATCTCCACGGAGGATCCGCGTCGAGTTGCCGTTTCGATATTTGCCAGCAGCAAGTCACCTATTCGTTTATGTGCTTCAGGATCACCATGCGCTGCCAGATCGTTCTGAAGGTTCTTGACGAGGGTTCGTTTTTGTTTCAGTCGTTGCTGAATCCGATTCCTCAAATTCTTCGCACGCTCCTGCCAGGCCTTTCGTGCATCGATCTCCGCGTAGTACTCATCGGCTATTGCCGAGGGCGACTCGCCACTTAAGAGCGTCAACTCTGGATGTGAGCGTTCCTGCCGAAACGGCGGAGCTTTATAGACTTCTGCAACCGTCTGACCTTCACCTTTGGGAGCACGCAGAGCGTCAACGACACGATCTGTTTCATCAAGCAGAAGCAGGTTTGCGGCCTTGCCGGTTAATTGGACCACCAGGGTCCACTGCGTTTCATCGTCCGATCGAAACGACATCCGCACAATTCGATCATTCGGAACCTTCTGGATATCGATTAATCGCGCATTGTCCAGTTTGGCGCGAAGAACTTGCGCGAACGCTTGAGACGGCATAGTCAGCTTCTCGAGGTCTTTAAGACGCCGTTTGATTATGAAAAGTCGGGGACTTGATGGATCAACGCCGGCAAAAAGGAATTCACCTTTAAGACCGAAATCGATAGCGATCGATACCGGGCTGGTTTGGAATATTCGTCCGAGAAATCGGCCAGTTAACTTCGAGCGGAGTTCGGCGACGACGCTGCTGATAAGCTCTTCATGCATTGCGCAGTCGTAAGCCTAGCAGGTGAATGCGGCAAATTGAAACGGTTAGATCTTGACTACTGCCGTGCGTGAGAGTCGATCGTGCATTGTTTCGCCTTCGCGGCTGATAAGGGCATAAAGGATTCCGAGCCCGGCGACAGCCAGCGAGACTAAATAGAAGAAAGCACGTCCCGCCGATTGACTGCCAGTTGGGATGAGTCCAGTTCGAATGTCTATAACACGCATCGCGAACATACGCATCGCCCAGGTTCGTCCGGTCATAGCTATCGAAAACGTGAAATACAAGAAGGTGAGGACGACACCAGCACCAATCAGAATAGTTAAAGGACGAGCTTGTGTGAGGTCTACGCCTTTCCAGTACAACGCGAGACCAATCGGCGACGCGATCACTGCGCATGTGAGTAGATCGAACAATCCGCACATGAGACGGCGAAACGTTGAAGCGCGGTTGTTACTTACCTCATCAACTCTGAGAGTGCGGGGAATGGAATCGAGATAGTTCAGCGCTGGATCATTTGGATCATCGACAATCAAACGCTTCGGTGCAGGTGGCGCTTCGACTTTGACTTCAGTGATTTCAGCCGGCGGAACAACGACCAGAGTGTGAGTCTTCTCAGGCTGTGCTTCAACTGGTTCTGCTTCGCTTATCGCTGATGGGGCGAGGGTCAACTGAGTCGCGACTGAAGGAGCAGTTTCATCGATGTCGGGCACTGCCTCTTGGACCTCCAGAGAAGGTGCATAAGCAATCGCTGTTGCGGCTTGACTACGATGGTGAAAGCCGTCCGGTGGAGCTGATTGATTCGCACGTTCAATTCGCTTTAAAGCCGCGGCAACTAACGGATTGATTGCCGGAGCTTCCGTTTGTGGCAACAACTCTAACTGCGGGGCACCGGAAGCTGCCTCAGCTCGCTGACGTTCAGCTTCGGTTGCTTCGCGCGCAGCCTCTCGGGCTCGACGCTCCTGAACTTCTCGAACGCGAACACTCAATTCCTTACGCCATTCCGGAACCGAGGATCTCGAGACGCCTGGAAATTCGATCAACGTCGACGTACGTGTTTGTGGATTGATTTGGGTTGGCTTCTCAGAGGAGGCTACCACCGCGGCGTGACTGCATTCGATGCAGATTTCCGAGTTGTTGGTGGTCGCGCCGCACGAGGGACACTGCATCAGAACTGCCTCCGGGGATCGTTAGGACGGAGGAATAACAGCGTAGCGCCCCCCTCCGCCGCTTCGCAATCGCGACGCATCCTATCAGGAAAAACTTTAAGTGGTCAATTAGAAAATAAAGCAGGCGTTGAAGTTGTGGTGTTCAGTCGCGTGAGTTTCTTCTCGTCGGGAATTTCTATCTGACCGATGTGAACTAAACACGAACGATCACTTGTGCCAGACATTTTAAAGAGGAGTGCGGCCAGCAAAACCGGCGTCGAGGTCGTGCCACCATTCGAGCTCGTCGCCCTCTCCCATTTGCCAACACAACAGAACCATTCGTCCATCTCGGACCGATGGGAAATCGACTAAACCCCGCTCGAAGTCTTTCAGTTGAACCCCTAATGCTTCAAGATCCGCGACCGCGAGTGTCAACTCAGATAAGACAGTGGCGTAATGTACACCTTCAGGGATCCCACCGCCGCCATGCTCCGCTGCCTCGGCGGCTTTCTTTGCGGCATCGCGATAACGCGACAATGCTTTGTGCGTTCGCTGAATACGACCGACGATTTTTCTAACGCTCGGGAGTAACGCGTTAGCTTCCTCGACTGTGAAGAGTTTGATTTCCGATTCGCCTGACGCCATCAGTGGTCGTCCGTGATTCTAATGAACTCCGTCGCTGCCTCAAATTCTGCAGCTTCCTCTTCAATTTCAGCCTGAATCACCACACGCATCGCGGCTTCAAAACCGTTCGGCGATTCGCCATGGAGAGGTTCCGGCATGTAGTGGCTGTGAACCGGCTCGTGCAACTCGCGTTCGTCGTAGCGTGGTCCATGTGACAATTCTTTTCGCACCTTGTCAGCCATCTCGCCGAGATCGATGAAGTAATCTGCAACGTCAATTAGCTTAGGCGCCGTGTTTGATCTGAACCCGGCAATTTCAACGCGACATCCTTTGTAAGCGACCGCATTAACAGCATAAACGAAATCTTCATCCCCTGACACGAGTACCGCGGTGTCGTAACGGCCGGCGAGTGACAACATGTCGACCGCTATCTCCACATCGAGATTTGCTTTTCTACTTCCGTCATAAAAAGTCTTCAGTTCCTTCTGCACGACTCGGAAGCCATTACGTCGCATCCAAAGCAAAAAGCCTTGTTGACGTTCGGCTCCTATATCAACGCCGGTGTAGAAGAACGCGCGGAGCAGGCGGCCGTCGCCTAGCAGCACGCGCAGCAGTTTGTTGTAATCGATGTCGATGTTATGGAAACGGGCAGCGTGAAAAAGATTATTACCGTCGATAAATACTGCGACTCGACCCCGATGGCCGAGTTGCCACGACATATTGTTTGTATTGTTCGAAAGCTCAAAGTTGTTCATGACGAATGCGTGGAATTCCCCCTTTGTTCGTTGCTTTAGAATGCTGATTTGTACTGATGAGGTCAAGCGGGGGGTGTTTTAGAAGCATTTGTAAGTCGGTTTTGTGTCGTTGCCTGCTTCCTCGATGATGATGGCGGAAGGATAAAGGCCCGTTCCAAGAAGAACATCGATCAAGCGACATTCGACACAGCGATAACTTCATCTGAGATGGCGTCGAGATACACCTTCTTCACCCCGCTGTTTGGCGTCTCGATTTCCCAGGCGAGCCGCAGTTCAAGCAGGTCGGGATTCGAACCTGAGGGCATTGCGTACACCACGAGTTGCTTCGTTTCCGCTGCGTCGTTCGCCCCAATTGAAAACGTTTGTTTGCCTGCTGGCCCTGTGACGCTTAACGACTTGCCTTTGATTTGGCTGACGGCATTTTCTGGGGTGACCTTGGGGGTTAGATTTGAGAGTGCCGCTTGCAATCTGTCTGTGTTTCGTAAGCAGCTGCTCGACAACTCAATTACTTGTCGATTGGTCTTATTGAAACGGATTACCAGTTTGCCGTAGTCGCCGCGCAACGCGTATCGGAATGGTCGTTGTTCATAACGCGCGATCTGAACATTTGCTGATTCATCGCGGTGTTCGATCAATGAAAGCTGGTCCGGGTCGGCTCCGATTAACGAGCGCCAGTCGTCAATGAATCTGCGCAGCGACTCGCGAATCTCTTCTTCTGTTTGAGTCGCGCCGGCCCCAACCTTCGGCAAAAAGATGGGGGTGCTGTGGTCCGCGGGTAAGGCTTTCACTGTTGCGGTAAATGGATTAAGTACAACATCGGACGTCGTTGGCAAAGCGTAGCGTTGAGCGATTTGACGCCAGGCTAACCGAGCATCTTCCAGACTGTTTGCTTCCTCCAACGGCACAACGGGATAAGGTGGAGTATTTGGTCGTGGTCCATTTGGATCGGGTGGTTGAAGAGTGGAACATGCGTTAGCGGACAGAAGCACCGCCAATATCAAATATAATCGACTCGCTCTTTGTGCCTGTTTAAGACGCATTATCTAACCAGTGTTGTTGACCCGTCGTATAATCCAAACCTTTGGAGGAGCTGTTGCCTAAAGATAACGAAAACATCTTGCTATCGCTCGATGGGCCAAACACTCCCTCACAGCCGACGGCCTTTTCGCCCGAGGAGATGATTCGTTGCGAGGAATGTTTACGTGCGAATCCACCCACCCGAGCTTCGTGTTTCTATTGTAGCGCTGCCTTGCCGGCGACAGAGGCTTCGTCGAAATTGCGCAAACCGACATTGCTGACACCGGACAAATCTGATCTCAGTTATAACACCATTTTAGTTGCTCATGATGAAACGCTGAATATTACGGAGGTTGCTGACTTATTAAAATTATCAACCGATGCCGTTGCAAAACTACTTGCAGCTGCTCAACCCTTACCGCTGGCGCGCACGGCGTCGCTCGAGCAATCGCAGTTGTTAGCCGAACGACTCCACGAATTCGGTTTGCAAACTGAAATTATCTTTGATCAGCGACTAGGAGTTTCCGAAAACAACGTCATTCGCGTTCGTTCGATGGTGATGAGTGACGTGACGTTTTCGGTTCTCACCTCGGGACGTGGAGAGCCACTCGAGGTGAAATATGCGAATCTCGTCTTGATGGTCGAAGGTCGACTGATTACGAGAACAACCATCGTTAAGGAACGCAAATCCAGGAAATCTGAAAACGAAATCCTGGATGCGAGCGAGTTTTACTCAGATGAGCTGGCATTCGATCTGTACTGCGCAGCGCGCGAGCAAACATTCCGTATCGCAGCGAACAGTTTTGATTTTTCATGTCTCGGTGAGCAGAAAGTGCTTACCGTTAACGAAAACCTGAGGATGCTTAAGCAGGTCTTAAAAGACAAAGCGCCTGACATGAAGATCGATAACTCGTATGGTTCGGTTCGGCAGTCACTCGATCTGGTCTGGGGTGCGGAGAAGGCGACTAAGTCAGATGGCTGGCGGCGTGATGCACCCGGTCGGCTGATCATCGGCGCAACGACTACAGTTAGTAACGAGAATCAATTCACGCGCTACTCGCGCTTGAGGCATATATTCCTACGACAGTAATTGATGCGAATGCGTAATCAACATCGACGGCCGCAATCGACCGAGGAGCATCCAGCGGACGAAACAAATCGCGGCAGCACCAATCTGATCTACGGCGTTAATGCGGTGGAAGAAGCACTGCGTGCAGGACGGCGCCAATTTGAGTCGATAACGATTCTCGAAAGCGCGCGCCCCGATAGACTGAAACGCTTGTTGATACTTGCACGCGAGCACGGAGTTCCTATCCATCGTGTTCCTCGCCTTAATCTGGATCGTCAGTTAATTGACGCAAGACACCAGGGAGTCGTGGCCCGAATTGCCGCCGCGCACTATGCCGATCCAGACGATTTGATCAATTCATTAGCGGCAAAGATCGGAACAGACGATCCGCCGTTGGCCGTTGGTTTGGACGGAATTGAGGATCCACGAAACATGGGTTCCATCGTGCGTACCGCGGAATGTGCAGGTGTGCATGGCGTCTTTATTCCCGAACGACGTGCAACGGGACTCACCGACGTAGTAGCCAAAGTCGCAGCGGGAGCGCTCGAATACGTGCCAGTAGCTCGCGTTACGAACCTCGTTCGATTGATAGAGGAGTTGAAAGAACGTAACATTTGGGTTGTCGGCGCAACCGGAAACGCCGCTCAGGCGTATACAGACTGGGATTGGAACTTGCCCGTAGCAGTTTTCCTTGGTAACGAAGGACGTGGTCTTCATCGGCTCGTAAGTGAGCGCTGCGATACCTTAGTAAGAATCCCGGTGAATGGACAGATCGAATCGCTGAACGTTTCCGTCGCCGCAGGGGTGCTTCTTTACGAAGCACGACGACAAAGGGCGATGACTAAAAGGTGAGAACTATGTTTTGTCCGAAATGTGCAACCAAGAATCTGGAAGGCGCGAGTTTTTGTAGAGTGTGCGGCGCGAATATTAGCCTGGTGCCGCAAGCGCTTGCCGGCCAGCCTATACAGTCAAACTCCGAAGAAAACCAATTGGACTGCGCACCTTTCTCCAGCCGGCGAAGGCGAAGAAGAGAACTGACCTTGGATCAAGCGTTCAAGAGCATGTTTACAGGAATAGCGTTCGTCATAATTGCCCTTGCTCTCTCCAGGTCGATTGGCGCTGGATGGTGGTTCTGGATGTTGATCCCAGCTTTCTCGCTAATGGGAACTGGTGTTGCTCAGTACTTGCGTTTGAAGGAGAGGAGAAACTCTTTTAATGCGCCGCCAACCTTTCCCGATCGAGTCAGCGTTCCGCCGCCTCGAGAGTTTCAGCGCCGGAACACCGGCGAGTTAGTGTCGCCACCTGCAAGCGTCACCGAAGGAACAACTCGCCATCTCGGTGTCGAAGCAGCCACCAGACACCTGGATGCGTCGGCAGATCGGAAGTAATAAGCGGCTCACTTTGAACGAGGCGATGCGTTAGCGGCTAGTTTAGATCCAACGCATCGCCTCGATTTCTATGACCTCCGATTCCAACACAACACTCATATGCGTACCCATCTGCGCTCCAACTCTTCCTGAGATGGAGACAATGGTGGTTCGGGCTGGGAGTGTTGCCGACATCATCGAACTTCGCGCTGATTGTTTGTTCGAGCAGGAAGTCCCAAAGTTCGTGGAACGAGTAGCACAGATCACTGGCTCTGTCGCGGTGCCTGTAATCATCACGTTTAGACCGGCCGAGGAAGGTGGCTATCGCACGCTCACGATCCTGGAACGCAAAGAGTTCTGGCAATCAATGAAGCCTTCTCCCAAAGTTCTGTTTGATATTGAATACGTGCTGACCACAACGGAGGCTGTCATTCGCTCATCGAACATTGTCTGCTCCAATCATTCTTTCGAAGGAGTGCCGGAAGATCTTGAGCGTCGCTATGAACGTCTTGCGGCTACTCCCGCAAGAATTCTCAAGGTAGCTGTTCAGGCCAACGACACCGTCGACTGCCTTCCCGTATTTCGTCTGTTAGAGCGCGCGGCAAATGAGGGAAAGAAATTGATCGCGCTTGCGATGGGCGATGCCGGACTCACGACACGGATACTTGGCCCATCTCGTGGCGCCTATCTGACCTATGCAGCACTCGAACAAGGTTCGGGAACTGCACCCGGCCAGCTTACCGTCGAACAACTGCGCTCGCTTTATCGGATCGACAAGATCAACCGCCAAACGCGAGTCTTTGGATTGGTTGGCTCGCCTGTGATGCATTCGATTTCGCCTCACGTTCATAACGCAGGATTCGAAGCGGAAGACGTCGATGGTGTGTACATTCCGTTTGAAGTAAAAGATCTCAAACCCTTCATTGAAAGAATGGTACGACCAGGCTCTCGTGAGTTGGACTGGCAACTCGGTGGATTGAGCGTTACTGCGCCTCACAAGCTTAAAATCATGGACCACCTCGATTGGATCGATGACCGCGCACGGGAGATCGGTGCTGTGAATACTGTCGTGATCGAAGGTGACAAGCTGCGTGGCTACAACACCGATGTCGATGGATTCATCGAACCTTTGTTGACTATGAATGCTCTGAGTGGGAACTCGCGTGCGGCAGTGATTGGAGCCGGTGGTGCAGCGAACGCAGCGGTGTGGAGTCTGAAGAAAGCCGGCGTTGATGTGGTCCTGTTTGTCCGCGATGCAGAAAAGGCGCGATTACTAGCGGATAAGTTTTCACTCTCATGCGAGCCGCTTGAGGGGGCGACGTTCGCAGGTTTCGATCTAGTGGTTAATGCCACGCCGCTCGGAAGCCTAGGCGCACGACAGCAGCAGACACCGGCGACTACGGATCAACTTAATGGCGTTAAGCTCGCTTACGATCTTGTTTACAACCCGAGCGAGACACTGTTCATGCGCGAAGCAAAAGCAGCTGGCTGTCAGACGTTAGGTGGAATGGAGATGCTCGTTGCTCAAGCCAGGCGTCAATTCAAACTCTGGACCGGGAAAGATGCGCCAGCAGAAGTAATGCATGCCGCAGCTCTAAGGGGATTGAAGAAGTAATCCAATCTCCCTGAGTGCGTCGCCTTCGCTCCTGTTCTGAACCTTGACCTCAACCCAACTCCGCGTTCATCGGTCGCGACCTGTATACTGATTACGATGCAAGATCGCTACAGTCGGCAAATTCTCTTCAAACAGATTGGTGAAGAAGGACAGCGAAGATTAGCAGCTGCCCGTGTGCTGATAGTCGGTTGCGGAGCGCTCGGAACAGCCCAACTCGAGTCGTTGGCCCGCGCCGGAATTGGCCATCTTCGCTTCGTCGATCGCGACTTTGTCGAATTCTCCAATCTTCAGCGGCAAACGATGTTCACCGAACAAGACGCTGAAGAACGATTGCCAAAAGCTATCGCTGCCGCCAATCACGTGCGCTCAATTAACTCCGACATTCAACTCGAGCCCGAAGTCGCCGATGTCAACCATTCAAACATCGAACGACTGATTGCAAGTTGCGACCTTGTTGTCGATGGCACCGACAACTTCGACACTCGTTATCTCATCAATGATGCTTGTGTGAAGCACGGGGTTAACTGGATCTACGGAGCCGCGGTTGGAAGTTACGGTGTCACTATGACGATCCGGCCAAACACAACCGCGTGTCTTCGTTGCGTGTTCGAAGAAGCACCTCCTGCTGCGAGTGCTCCAACTTGCGACACCGCGGGTGTGATCATGCCGATCATTAACGTCGTCGCGTCTGTTCAGGTAACGGAGACCTTGAAGCTCTTAACCGGAAACGTCAACGACTTGCACAATTCGTTTCTACAGTTTGACGTTTGGCGCAACGAGACGCGCGCAATCAACCCGGGTGGACCAAGAGCCGATTGCGAAACTTGCGGCCTGCGTTTGTTCCGCACGCTCGAAGCAACGGCCAAAGACTTCGCCGCTGTTTTGTGCGGTCGAAATGCCGTGCAGATTTCTCCAGTTTCGCCAACTCGCTTAGACTTCCGAGCGCTCGCCGAAAGATTGCGCAACGCCGGTGACGTCAAGTTCAACGAGTATCTTTTGCGCTTCCGTACGAATGACTTTGAATTGACTGTCTTTCAGGATGCACGTTCCATCGTAAGTGGAACTGATCAGATAGCTACTGCGCGTTCCGTCTATGCCAAGTACATAGGAAATTAACGACACATGCTCACTAACAAAACTCGTAGTCTTTTCTTCGTTAGCTTCGCACTTATTTTTGTTTTCGTTGCTGGTATCTACGCAGGTCAGCCCGTCGTTTGGGAAACCTCGAGCCGCGTGGAATTATTGAAGGGTGATGCCCGCGGCGTTTCCATCACGGACACCGGTGTAATCACGCTAGCGCCCAAACTAACCGAACTCTTCAACACGCAACAGACTTACATTTGGTCCAGCGCTGTCGACGCTCAGGGAAATGTCTACCTGGGTACTGGCCACGATGGGAAGATTTTCAAAGTCACCGCGGCGGGCGCCGGCTCGCTTCTGTATGACGCAGCCGAGCTCGACGTCACTGCGCTCGCGATAGCTCGTGATGGTGCCGTGTTCGCCGGTACCTCGCCTGACGGAAAGGTCTATCGAATTGGAAGTGACGGACGCGCTGAGACCTACTTCGATCCGGGTGACAAATACATTTGGTCGCTGGCGATTATGACTGATGGCTCCCTCGCCGTGGGAACGGGAGACACTGGAAAGCTTTATCGAGTTACAGCAGCGGGAGCGAAGCCTGAAAGTTCACTTCTTGTTAGTACGAACCAAACGCACGTCATCTCGCTGACCGTGACAGCGAAGGGTGACCTAATCGCAGGCACCGATTCGGGTGGACTTGTTTTGCGCATATCGCCGGAAGGAAAAACGTTCGCGTTGTTTGATACGCAGCTGCGGGAGATTCACGCGTTGGCGCCTGCGGCCGATGGTTCGATTTACGCGCTTGCATTGAGCGATGCGGCGGCGCCCACGCGTGCTGCTCCAGCGGCGCCTGTGCCCGCGCCGTCGACGAGCGAAGGACAAGCGCCCACGACTTCAGTCACCATCACCGCAATCGACGAAAGTGGACAGCCAATTCAGAATCAGCAGCCGGCCGCGAAGAGTCGCAACGATGTAAGCACGGCACGCAGTGCGGTTTTTCGAATACTTCCCGATGGTGCGACGGACGTAGTCTGGAGTTCAACGACGGTGACCGCATTTTCGATTGCCCCTGCTCTCGAACCTGGCCGCGTATTGATCGGTACAGCCGATAAGGGTCGCGTGTATTCAGTCACTAACGACGGCCGAGATACGTTGCTCTTGCAATCCCCTGAAGGTCAAATTTCTTCGCTTGTTGTTAGGAACAATCAAGTGTTTGCGACATCGAGTAATCAGGGAAAGCTGTTTCGCTTCGGCAGCGAACTGATAAATGAGGGCAGTTATGAGTCACCAGTTCGCGACGCGAAACTGACTGCCTCGTGGGGACGAATCTGGTGGCGCGGTGCGGGCAATGTCGAAGTCCAAACAAGAACGGGTAATGGCGAGCGACCTGATGCAACGTGGAGCGAATGGAGTGGACCATACAAAACTCCTGACGGTGCTCAGGTAACGAGTCCTCGAGCTCGATTCGTGCAATGGCGCGCGACGCTTCGCTCCGCTGCACCCGGACCAGCGTCATCGGTTGAAGATGTCAGCCTCGCATATTTACCGAGGAACGTGGCTCCGGAGGTCCTGTCGATTACGTCATTACCGATTGGCGTTGGTCTACAGCAGGTCGCACAAGTCGGTGCGGATCCAAATGTGGAATCGTCAGGCTTGGACCCCTCGTTGTTTGGCGTGGTAGCGACAGCTCCTCCGCGACGTTTTTATCAAAGGGGTGCGCGGTCGTTTCAGTGGCAAGCTGAAGATCGTAATGGCGATACTCTCGAATATGCGATTTATTATCGCGGGTTGAATGATCAAGCGTTTCGCCTCTTGAAAGATAAGCTGCGCGACAACTTTTATACGATCGACAGCGCGACACTTGCAGATGGACGCTACGTCATTAAGGTTGTTGCGACGGATGCACCCGATAATCCCGCGGGCCAAAAGCTTACTGGCGAACGCATCAGTGAGCCGGTTGACATCGATAACACACCGCCTGTGATCAAGGTCCAATCACAACCGCAGATTACTGCTGATATGGCCCGCACGGTGTTCGTCGTCGATGATGTCACGGGAAAAATAAAGAAGGCTGACACGAGTTTGGATGGAACAGCATGGATATCTGTTTTTCCGGACGACGGTATTGCCGATAGTGGACACGAAGCTTTCACCGTCGACTTCGGCGCTCTGACCGCCGGCGAACACACGATATCGCTGCGAGTGTTTGATACGAGTGGTAACGTTGGAACGTTGAGCGTGACGATTCGGAAGTAAAAGCAGATCCACCGATTACACAGATTCCTTTTTAGAGCCGCGTTGGATCGTTTGTGCTGCCGGCGACAAGTCCTTAGTCAAATGCTCAAAGTGGCTTTCTAAAAACCTAATCGGTGTAATCTGCGGGAATCGGTGGATCTGCTTCTGCACCATACGGTGCGACCCTAGTCCAAACCGTGCGACTTCGTATCTCTTACTGGTAGAATACCCGCCGAAATCGGGTCTCGACTGAGGCCATCTCTTTGGCATCTTTATTGCTCCAACCGTGGTGCGCATCTCTTTCTCCCTCCTGTGCGCGAGGAAGGCATTGGGGGGCTCGGCAGAAATGAAGAAGTTAATTCGAGAGCTGTTTGTCCTGGTAATCATAGGCGCAGTGTCTGCTGGTGCTTTCGCCCAAAAGGGAAACGACAAGCGCCCGCCGAAGGAGCCGGAGAGGGTCCGTTCGCCCAAGCCCCAGCCAACGCCACCACCCCAGAACACCAACCGCCCACCGCCAAACAAAAAGAAACCATAATTCAGGAGGACAGGCAGTTTTCGTAGCAGGGAAACTAGAGTACTCCTGTGTGC